>JAYVGJ010000158.1:0-3650 GCA_043772375.1 Raineyaceae bacterium
AATAAATATGCCGCCCCGCTGGGCTGAATACATTTTTCGTGTTTTGTTTTTCTATAAATATGCCGTCCCGCTGGGACTTAAAAACTTGTCCGTATAAATATTAGTAGAACCTATTTTTTAAAAGAAAACTGTATTAAAAACCTCTGAAAGAGTTTAATAATCATAACCACAAGTGGAACGTGGGGAACGGCAATAAGAAGGTTTTTAAATATCATCAACTTATTGTAACCTCTATCTAATAATTTCTATAAAATGATTGATATTTGTGGAGAAAATCTAAATAATTACTTAAATTTGAGCAGTAAAATAATCAGAAATCAATAAAAAAATATGCTTCAATTTCAAGAAATTGCACAAAAACTTCACAAAGAAGATGATTTACTACATTTTAGAGATAAATTTCATTTGCCACAATACAAAGGCAAAACTGCCATTTATTTATGTGGAAATTCTTTGGGGCTTCAGCCCAAAAATACTCGTCAAAGTATTGAAAATGAATTGCTTAAATGGGAGCAGTTTGGTGTAGAAGGGCATTTTGAAGGTACAAATAAGTGGTTTGAATACCGCAAAGCATTGAAACCTTTGCTTGCCCCTATTGTGGGCGCAATGGAAGATGAAATAACCATTATGAATAATCTTACCTCCAATTTGCATTTTTTGATGGTGTCATTTTATCAGCCAAAAGGCACTAGAACAAAGATTTTGATGGAAGCAGGCGCATTTCCTTCTGACCAATATGCCGTAGAAACACAAGTTTTATTTCATCAACTAAACCCTGCAACTGAAATAATAGAACTCTCGCCACGAGAAGAAGAACTGCATTTGCGTACAGAAGATATTTTACTCAAAATCAATGAATTAGGAAATACTTTATCTCTTATTTTGCTTGGTGGCGTAAATTATTATACTGGGCAGGCTTTTGATATGAAAACCATTGCACAAGAAGGGCATAAAGTTGGAGCGTATGTTGGTTATGATTTGGCACACGCAGCAGGCAACCTAAAACTGCATCTCCACGACTGGAAAACGGATTTTGCAGCTTGGTGTTCTTATAAATACCTCAACGGCTCACCTGGTGGTGTTGGTGGTATTTTTGTCCATCAAAAGCATCACAAAGCAGATTTACCACGTTTTGGTGGCTGGTGGGGACACAATGAACAAGAGCGTTTTCTGATGAAAAAAGGCTTTAAACCAATACAAAATGCAGATGGTTGGCAACTTGCTAATGAACCAATACTTCTTATGGCAGCTTTGAAAGCATCTTTGGAGATTTTTGCAGAAGCTGGAATAGATAATTTACGCAAAAAAAGTGAAAAACTAACTGGTTTGCTTGCTGATATGATAACCTCACGTACAAGCGCAGATGCTCACGCAAGCATACAACTGCTTACACCCACGAATGCCCACGAGAGAGGTTGTCAGTTGTCTTTGCTTGTAGAAAATAATGGAAAAGAGTTATTCAATACACTTTTAGAAAATCATATTTTAGGAGATTGGAGAGAGCCAAATGTTATTCGTTTGTCGCCTGTGCCACTTTATAACACTTTTGAAGAAGTCTATCAAGTAGGGAAAATTTTGCAGGATTGGAAATAAATGATGAATTTATGAAAAAAAGTACGTTAGATTATTTGTTTGTTTTTATTCTTATTGCAAACCTGTTCTTTTTTGCAATAAACTACTTTATGTATCAGTCAAATGAGAGTATTAGATATAAATTAGAAATATTCTTTTTTTTGATAAGCGTAGGTATTTCGGTAAAAAAACTTAGTGAATTGAAAGTGTTTAATGCTTATGCTGTTTTTTGGGTAATTTCTTCACTTATTTGCTTTTTGATGCTGATAAGATGGCTTATTTTGATTATTCGTTACTTGATTTAGCCTATTTTGAGAGATTTTTTTATTGAAAGAAAACCCTTATATTTGCGTAAAAATAACGTCAAATAAATTTAGAAAAAATCAATTCAGAAAAATGAATTATAACCAAATAACAGAATTATTGGGCAAAGATGCCGACAGTCTTCTCCAACACGAATGCAAAACTATCAATAAAACGCATCTACACGCTCCTAGCGACACTTTTATTGCTGATATTTATGCTCATTCTAACCGCAATAACCAAGTTTTGCGTTCTTTGCAGGCAATGTTTGGACACGGAAAACTGGCAAATACTGGTTATCTTTCTATTTTGCCCGTTGACCAAGGCATAGAACACACTGCAGGCGCATCTTTTGCACCAAATCCTATTTATTTTGACCCTGAAAATATCATAAAACTTGCCATAGAAGGCGGTTGTAGTGCTGTAGCAAGCACTTTTGGAGGCTTGGCTATGCTCTCACGCAAGTACGCACACAAAATTCCGTTTATTGTAAAAATCAACCATAACGAGTTGATGACTTACCCCAATAAATATGACCAAATTATGTTTGGTTCTGTAGAATCTGCTTGGAATATGGGTGCTGTTGCCGTAGGAGCAACTATTTATTTTGGTTCTGAAGAGTCTTCAAGGCAAATCATAGAGGTTGCTAAAGCGTTTGAACGTGCGCACGAGCTAGGAATGGCAACTATTTTGTGGTGCTACACTCGTAACAACGCTTTTAAGAAAGATGGCGTTGATTATAGCGTAGCGGCAGACCTTACTGGGCAAGCCAACCATTTGGGCGTAACCATTCAAGCGGATATTATCAAACAAAAACTTCCTGAAAATAATGGCGGTTTTACGGCAATAAATTTTGCAAAATCTCATCCAAAAATGTACACAGAACTATCTTCAGACCACCCAATTGACCTTTGCCGCTATCAAGTTGCTAATTGTTATATGGGACGTGCTGGGCTTATCAATTCTGGGGGAGATTCAAAAGGAGAATCAGACAAATTGGAAGCAGTACGTACTGCCGTTATCAACAAACGTGCTGGCGGAACAGGGCTGATTATGGGTAGAAAAGCATTCCAACGCCCAATGGAAGAGGGAATTGTGCTTTTAAATGCCGTACAAGATGTTTATTTAGCCAAAGAAATTACCTTAGCGTAGTTTTCAATTACGAATTATCAATTACGAATTACGTGGTTTTTCGTAATTGATTTTACTACTAAAAAAATCAAAATGAATAATCTAAGCGTTACTACTGTTTTGCTGATAATCAATGTAGTAGTTTTTATAATAGGGAATATAGTAGAAAAAACTTTTAATATAAGTGAACATTTTGCTTTGTATAGTGTTTTCTCGTCTAATTTTCAGCCGTATCAGTTTTTGACTTATATGTTTTTGCACGCAAATATGTTTCATATTTTTAGTAATATGATTGGTTTGTGGAGCTTTGGACGTATTTTGGAACAAACATTAGGCGCAAAACGCTTTCTGATTTTGTATTTTGTCTGTGGTGTTGGTGCGGCTGGTATCAATATGTGTATGAGTTACTGGGAAGTTAAGAAATTAGAAGATGCCGCCGCTGCCTATGTTAAAAATCCTAATTATGATGATTTTTTGCGTTTTATTCGCAAAGAAGCACCAGAATTTAACAATAAAGCAGTGAAAGAGATTTCAGAAAAATACGAAGAAAGCATCAATAATCCTAAGGAATACGCTGACTATCAACAAGCTACAAGAGATGTAGTAAAAATGATTACTGAAAGAAAAAGAGATTTTTCTCCCTC
>JAYVGJ010000159.1:0-14518 GCA_043772375.1 Raineyaceae bacterium
GGTTTAATATTAATAGCCGTAGGTCGTACCTACGGAACATAGAGCAATGTATTATTTCCACTTGGAGAACAATATTAATCAGAAATTAACATTACTGAGACACTAGCGTAGCCATAAAAAATGAAAAAAACAGTATTTTTTTGATTTATGCGAAATAAACAATATCTTTCGCAATAATCAAAAATTTATAAAATAACTTCAAAATAATCATTATGAAAACCAACAATTCTGTTCAGAAACTTTTTCTAAAACCTCGCCCTTTTGCTACATTAGCCATTATATTGGCAACTACGTTTGGTGTGTCGCTTAGTTCTTGTAATAATGTTTCAAAAACCACAGCAAAAACAGAAACAACGTCAAAAAATGCTACCAGCAATGCTACAGGTGTTGAAATAGATGTTACTTTTGTAAGTGCTACTTATTATGCAGGAAGTACAAAATATTATTTCAAGAATGCTAAAGACGAACAAATAGAAATAAGCCTTTTGAACGACCCAATGGAAGCGAAAGGACGTAACCCAAAAATGCCAAAAGAATCTTTGCTAGAAGGAAACGACCCACAAAGAGAAGGTCCGCCAAGTGAAAACCCTAAATTTGTCGGCAAAAAATTCAAAATTATTTATGATGCCAAAGACAAAGAAAAAGTAATTGAAATAAGAAAAAATTTCTAATAAAAAAAACATAGAATACAAAGCGTGTTCTATGTTTTTTATTTTTATGATGTTTCAATGTTATCTTAATATTAACAAAATAATTATTTTTTTTAACAAGGTTATTAACCACAATTCTATTACTTTTGCACAAAGTTTATCACAGTAAGACTTATGTGTTTTGCCCCTAAATTCCAACGGGACTTTAAATACATTTGTTGTTTTTCTGATAATAAACTTGTATTTCTCCACTTTGGGCTGGGGGCTTTTCAATAAACAATCATTCAAACAAAACTAACAATGAAGTTAAAACTACTGGTAATCCTCTTAGGTTTACTCTCGTTTTGCGGAGTGCAAAACTCACAAGCACAAGGTATTACGACAGGCTCTATGAGCGGACTCGTAACGGATACGAAAGGTGGAGCTATCCCTGGCGCAACGGTACTTGCTACGCTTACGGAAACTGGCTCTGTCTATGAAACAGTAACCAACGACAATGGGCGTTTCTCTCTTCCTAATATGCGTGTAGGCGGACCTTACAAGGTTACAATTACTGCAGTAGGATTTAATGCTTTTGAGCAAGAAGTTTCTAATCTTAGTCTTGGGCAAAACTATACGTTCAATGCAAAACTTAGAGATGATACAGAAACTATCACAGATGCAGCAGAAGTAACAGGGCAAAAAGATGCCGTAATGAACGGAGACCGTACTGGGGCTTCTACCAACATCAGAAAAGAACAGTTTGAAAGACTACCAACTATCACTCGTAATTTGCAAGATTTTACGGCTCTTACACCACAAGCAGGAACGGGCTTTAGCTTTGGTGGTAGAAGTAATCTTTACAACAACTTTACTATTGATGGTGCTACTTCTAACAACGTATTTGGGCTCTCTGCTAATCCTGGCGGGCAATCTAATGCGCAACCTATTGGTATTGATGCTATTCAAGACATTACAGTATCTATTGCGCCTTATGATGTACGTCAAGGAGCATTTACGGGTGCAGGTGTGAATGCCGTAACACGTTCTGGAACAAATAAAACGCAAGCATCTATTTATACTTTTATGCGTAATCAGGATTTTGTAGGGGCTAAAGTAGCTGGTGAAGAAAATAAAATACAAAACTTTAAGTACAATAACACTGGTTTCCGTATGGGTGGCGCAGTTATTCCTAATAAGTTGTTTTTCTTTATCAATGGTGAAATAGAAACTCGTACAGACCCTGCTTATACATTTTTAGCTGATGGTATCACCAATGGCATTCCTAATCAGCAAAAAAGAGTTGATTTACAAGCACTCAGAGATAATGTTGTTCAAAGATTTGGTTACGACCCTGGTACTTTTGACAACTTTGATGCACAAACAAATAACTACAAATTGCTTGTGAAATTTGACTGGAATATTAGCAAAATACATAAATTCAGTATTCGTTATAATCAGTTAAATTCTTTTAGAGATGTAAATCCTAGCTCTGCAGGAAATAGTGGTTATAATGTAACTGGTGGACGTGGAAACAGCGTAAACTATGTACCTTTTTCTAGTGCTTGGTACCGTATCAACAATAATATGAAGTCTGTTATTGCTGAACTTAACTCAAATTTCAATGGTAAATATTCTAATAGTTTGACGGTTGGTTATACGCAATTTAGAGATTTTAGAAATGGTACAAACGGACAAGAAGTGCCTGCTTTTCCTTTGGTAGATATTTTAGGTGCTAATGGTAATGCCGTTACGTCTTTTGGTGGTGAGCCTTTCACGCCAAACAACAAACTTAATCAAGATATTATTCAAATCAATGATAACTTGAATATTTACTTAGGAAAACATACTGTTTCTGTAGGCACTGCCAACGAAATATTTAAGTTTAATAATACTTTTACGCCACACATCAACGGTGCGTATTTGTTTAATAGTATCAGTGATTTTACAAGTAATGCAAATGCTAGTAATTATTTCTTACAGTATTCTGGTTTACCTAATGTAAAAGCACCAACGGCGCAATTTAGTGCTGCACAAATTGGGGTTTATCTTCAAGATGAATTTTATGCAACCAACCGTTTGAAAATAACTGCTGGTATTCGTGCTGATGTTCCTGTATTTTTGACAGAACTAAAACGCAACTTTGCCGTAGAAGCTATGACTTTTGCAGGTGGTGAAAAACTAGATGTAGCTAAACTTCCTAATGGAAAAGTATTGTTCTCTCCTCGTGTAGGCTTTAATTTAGATGCAATGGGAAATGGTAGTACACAAATAAGAGGTGGTGCTGGTATCTTTACTGGTCGTGTGCCTTTCGTTTGGATTTCTAATCAAGTTGGAAATAATGGTTTATTATTCTTAACTAACCAAACTACTAATGTTCCTTTTCAGGTTGACCCAAGATATCCTGTTGGTGCTGCTCCTTCTGATTTGGAAGGTGCTACATTTACACAAGGTTATCCTTTTGGTAATCCTACAAGCCAAGCCCCTTTTGTTATCAATACAACAGCCAAAGACTTCAAATTTCCACAAGTATTTAGAGCTAACTTAGGCGTTGACCAAAAACTTCCTGGTGGTGTTATTGCCACATTAGAAGGTATTTTTACAAAAGATATCAATGCTATCTTTATTCGTGATGCCAATTTAGCACCTGCAGTAGGTACATTACAAGGTGATGGTCGTCCTTTATATGGAGGTAATACTAATGCTGCACTTGCACCTAACACTCGCCGCTTAAATGAGCGTGTTATACAAGCTCTTGTATTAGATAATACAACACAAGGATATCAGTGGAGCGTGACAGGACAATTACAAAAGAATTTTAACAAAAACTTCTATTTGTCTGGTGCTTATACTTACACAGATTCTCGTGATATCAACAACCAAACATCTGCTACAGCTAGTAGTTTATTTGGACTTAATCCAACACTTAATAGCCCAAATGATGTGACACTTTCTTATGGAAGTAGCTTGACAAAACACAGAGTTATTGCAAGTGGTTCTTACAGATTTGAGTATGCTAAATATTTTGCTACAACTATCTCCTTTATCCACGAGTCTCGTTCTGGTGGAAATTTCTCTTATACTTATGCAGGAGATGTTAATAATGATGGTACAGGAAATAATGATTTGATGTATGTTCCAAAAGACAAAAATGACATTTTGCTTACAACTACCAACGCAACAGATACACGTTCTTTAGATGTAATTTGGAATCAATTAGATGCTTATATTTCTCAAGATGAGTATCTTAGTTCTCGTAGAGGTCAATATACGGAGCGTAACGGAGCTATTGCACCTTGGGTACATAGTCTTAACTTGCGTATTTTGCAAGATATTGAACTTGGAAGAGGTAAAGAAAATCAGCACAAATTGCAGTTATCTTTGGAAGTTATCAATGCACTTAATCTTATTGATAGCAAATACGGACTAACGCAACTCTCAAACCGTGCTTCTTTGCTTTCTTTTGCAGGGTATCAAACATCAAATACAACAAATACACCTACGCAAGGTCGTCCTGTATTCCGCTTTGCTACCAATGCAGATGGAACACCATTATCAACAACGTATAGCAATAGTACAGGTACTGGTTCTCGTTGGCAGTTACAGTTTGGAGTACGTTATATCTTCAACTAAATAGTTTTAAACCACCCCTAACCCCTCCTTAGGAAGGAGGGGATTTTAAACTCCCCTCCTTTGAAGGAGGGGTTGGGGGTGGTTCTAAATAATTCATAATTCAAATTTAATCAATATTCTAATGAAAAATATCATCAAAACAACCCTAATGATGCTCCTTGCAGGAACTATCATTACGGCTTGCGACAAAAAAACTGAATATCCAGAGCCTGATACCACAGCAGCAATATTGTCTTCACAAGTAGCAAATGTAAACTATATACACGCTTCTCCTGATGCACCTGAAATGAAGTTTTTTATCAATAATCTTCCTATTACGGGTAGCCTTACAAGTACGCTGGCGTATAAAGGAGCAACGGGGTACACGCCTTTTGATGTAGTGAATGCTACTCGTTTTAGCACAACAATAGCTGATATGACAAAAACATTATTCAACTATACAGGACTTGACGGTGTTGTAAACCCTATTCAAAGTGTGGCTTATCGTACCTCTTCTGGTGGTATAATGGGAACTGGTAATTTTACAGCAGTAGGAGGCGGTTTCTATTCTTTATTCTTAACAGAAGAAACAACAAGAGTTAGTAACATACAAAATGGAAAAAGTACAGATATTGGAGGTCCTTTGTTAGATTATATTCTTGATGATGCTAGCTTTCGTAGATTTTCAACAACCCCTGTACCTTATTTGATTCCTAACCCTGCTACTGGAGTTATTGTAACTGTTTCTGATCCTGCTAATATTATTCTTCCTACGGGAAGTGCAAAGTTGCGTTTTTGTAATCTTTCTCCTGTTGCGCCTCTTGCTACAAGTACATCAGATGTAACAGTAGTTGTAACAAGTGCTAATATACAAGATACTGGTGGGAATGTAGTACCAACATCTGTATATGTACCTTTGCCTGCAGTTACGGGTGTTATTGAAGCTCCTTCAATAGTTCTTTCAACGGCATCAATGAATCTTTTTACTGCAGTAAGATATAGAGATTTGCACGCAAACCCACGTCAAACATATCCTACTCTAACATCTGGATTTCGTGCTTATAGGTCTCTTGCTTATATTCCTGTGAATACAAGTGATAATAAATTAGTACTGAACAATGTAGAAATCAAAAGGACAGTAGCCCCTTTTACAACTATATTTACAATACCTTTTATTACAATTGAAAGAGGAAAAGCCTATACTATTGTGATGATGGGTAGAGTAGGTACACCTAGCTTTGATGTGAAAGTTATCAAAAATAACTAAGCAAATAATAATAATTTATAAAAACCAAAAAACATTTATCTTAGCAGGTAAATGTTTTTTGGTTTAATGCAGACCTTTCTAAAATTTTATGATGTTGTTAGGCGTAACACAAAAATCCATTTTTTGGTCAAATTCATTTAAATCTTCTATAAAAGTAGCATTATTTTCAGAGGAAAGCCCAATTTTAATAATTTTTTTATTGCCTTCTTGATAGCATTTTTCTAAGAATTTGTCATAAAATCCTTTTCCGTAACCAACTCTAAAACCATCTTTATCAAAAGCTAGCAAAGGTAATAAAACTATATCTATTTCTGAATTTTCAATTTTTTTGCCATTTTCAATTTCTAAAATATTCCATTTATTTAGTTTCAAGATAGGGGTTTCTTCAAAATCTTCTTCTAAAAGATAACTTTCTATTTGCATTATGTCAAGATTCACTTTTGGTACAAGTAGCTTTATTTCTGGATATTCTTTTTGTATTTTTCTAATAATCAGAAAAGTATCAATTTCATTTTTAGAAGTGATAGGCAAAAAAATATGTAAATAGTTTATTATTGTATTTTCAAGTAATTTTTTTGATAAAAAACTAAAAAAATTGGTTGCTATTGCCTCACTAATATCATCTCTCTGACACGCAGAGAGGGTTTTTCGTCTTTCCAAAAATATTTTACGTATTTCTTGTTTGGTCATTTTGCTCACTTTTGCTTAAAATTCTTGTATTATTTCCTCATTTGGGGATTTGGGGGGTTATTAGGGGGCAACTTCCGTTAAAACATTAAATTTATTGTCAAAAGGCTCAAATAATTCCATCAAATCAGCAATAAAAGTAGGATTATTGACATAAAAATTAAGGAAGTTTTCTGTACGTTCTTGCAAACTTCCATTTGGGAAAAACTTCTCTTTGAGTGCTAAAACCTGCAAAATCTGTGTTTCTTGTGTGCGTTCTTGGGCTTTTTGTGTGCGTTTTTCTAGGTTTTCCAAACTTTTGAGTGTTTTTTGTTCTTCTGCTAAAACGCTGGATTCTAAAGTTTTATCTATTTTTCCTATTTTTGATGTAAGATTTTTGAATATTTCAGAAATTTCTTTGTATTCATCTGCCATAGAAAAAATACCATCAGTATTTTTTTCTAAGTATTTTTTCTTCAAAGAAACCTCATTTTCAAACATATCCGCCACTAAAAGCCCTAATTTATCTAGTTTCTTTTGGTTAGCGGCTGTAACAATAAGCGCAAAATTTCGTGGCATCAAAATAGGGAAAATAGCCCTATTATCAGTATTTTTTTGGTGAAAATCAAACATATCTTTGAGTTGCAACCAATATGCCAGCTCACCAGGTCCGCCTATGTAGGCAAGACTAGGTAACAAAATTTGCTGATAAACAGGGCGCAGAGCCACATTTGGACTGATTTTTTCTGGATTTTGTTTGACAAGTTCCTCTAATTGTGTTTCATCAAAAGTAATAGAAGTATTTAAAACTTGCCACTTATTGGTATCTTTTTCATCTCTCACAATACGCTCACGTAAGTTTTTACCTAAATTTGCACTATTATCCAAATTGTTATCTAAATAGAACAAGTTTATTGGGCGTGGCGTGATTTGCGCTTTATAATTTTTTGATGTAAGATTTGTAGAGGTTTTGCTGATTTCTTGCGTGCTATGTTGGTATTTTAGCTCATCTTTTGCTATTTTGATAAAGTTTTTTTTGAGTATTGCATTATCAGCATCAAGACAAACAAGCCCATACTTACCAAAAAGGGCATTTACAAAATAGGTGGTAGCTTGCGCAAGCGTAGGGAGTTTGTAGGCATCTGCAAAAAATGGTACTTTTTCAAGAATTTCTTTTGGAAGTTCATTGAGTATTTTCTCTATTCCTTGTGTGTTCATTCGCCCAACTGCACCTTTTTGCTCACTTTCCCAAGTATATTTCTTGTTAAAAAGAGAAAATGAAGCTATTTCTTCAAAGTCGTGGTCTTCACTTGCCAACCAATAAACAGGAATAAAATTGTAATCTGGATATGATTTTGAAAGCATTTGAGCAGTTTTAATGGCTGTTATTATCTTAAAAATAAAATACATTTGTCCAGAAAAAATATTCAGCTGATGCCCAGTTGTGATAAAAAAAGTATGATTATTAGTGATTAAATCAATATTTTGACTAACTTTTTTATCTAATTCAAAAGAAATATTTTGTTTTTTTGCATCTTCCGCAAGCGTAGCGTATTGTGTATGTAAGGTTTTTGTAAGATTTTCTCTATCAAATGCTAGGTTTTCACCTGATTTTCCAGCGTTTTGAAGATATTTATCTATTTGAGTTTTGAAATTTTCTATACTGGGGAAAAGGCTATAAAACTCCTTTAATTGCTCTTTTTGTGCAACATAATCCAAAAAAACCTGCTCAAATTGGTTAGTTTTAGCAAAATCTATGTTTGTTTTTTGATACATTTATTTTTAATGTAAATTATTTTATGTAAATTATTTGATGTGAGTTATTGATGTAAGTTATTTGGATAAATTGTCTAAAAAATTACTGATTATTGATAATTTGTAATTGAACTACGAATTTTGAAATGCTTGTGAAAGTTCAAAAAATCCATGATTTTCTCTGTAAGATTTTAGGATATTTTCCATTTTTTTCTCCAAATTATTGGCATAAACTTCTAATACTTTTGTCTTAATACTGGGATATTTGTAGAATATTTCAAAAATACTTACTTGCGGAAAAACGTATATTTCGCAGTCGTCAGAGGTTACGATAGCATTAAATTTCCTACGTTTCTTTGGTAAAAAAGCACCTTCACCAATGATGTCGCCACTTTTTACGGTTTCTACCACTTCAAAAATAGCATTAATATCCAAATTTATTTCTATCTTGCCTGTTTTGATAATATAAACGGCTTGACTGGGGTCATTTCTAAAAAAAACCACTTCATTCTGCTTGTAAGTGCGTAAATGTAGGTAAGGAAAAATATCTTCAAATTCTTCTACCGTAAATTTTGAGAAATAACTTACATTTGCCAAAAACTCAAAAGCATCTAATTCTTGCTTGCCAAAATTCTTCTTAAAAGGGTTGTAAATTTTCATAATTATATTAAATTTTACTAATGTAGCACAAGAATTTAAGAACGGATTTCAGATAAAACAATGTTAAACTGCTTTTTTGTGTTAATAAGATTTTTAGTGATTATTTCCCACAAAATAATATTACTAACCACCAAAGACTCGTGAGCAAAAAGCCTATTTAACTCGCTTAACTGCTTCCATTCTACTTTTGGAAAATTAAATTTGGTTTCATCTGTGATTTCTTCACAAAGATTTCCAATTACTTCTAACTGTTTGATGCAGGCATAACGCAAAATAGACTTTCCGTTAAATACTTCAAAATCAATGCTTTGCAAATAATTTTCTATTTCCGTAAGTGCATCAGTAATAAGGTTTACCCGTACTTCGTCAGTAGTATATTTTCTCATAAATTTTGATGTAATTTTTTATATTTATAAAGTTATTTTATACTTTTTTATAAATCAGTTCTCTTTCTTGTTCCACAAAAGGCTTTATATATTCAGAAAGTGCATCAATACAAACCAAATCCACTTTTTTATGCAAAATTTGCTCCAAATCTAACCTTATTTGTATAAAATGCAAACCAATGGTTTGCGAGTAATCCATTTCTATCAAAATATCTATGTCGCTTTGGTTTTCTTCCATTTTGCGTGCATACGAGCCAAAAATATAGGCTTTCAAAACAGGCTGATTTTTCAAATATTCTCTTATTTGGTTTAGCCTAAAAGTAGTTAAATTCATTTTATTTTCGCTTTAAACCTATTTTTTCGTTATTTTCAGATGTAATATTTTCTTGGTTTCCGTACTGATTTTAAACCTGTTATCCGCTCTCATTCCCACTACCCACATAATTTTTTCTGCTGAAAGCAATAAAACAACATTTTTTTTATTATTTAAAGATACTTTTTCGTTGATAAGCAAATCACTTATTTTTTTCTTTCCGCTCATTCCCAGCGGATAAAAAGCATCTCCATTCTCCCAAAAACGCATTTTTAGTGGGAAAACAACTTTTTCAAAATCAACAATAATCTCATTAAAAGGCATTTTGAGTGTCGTTAGCTCTTCCCTTTCAAAAGTACGAAAATCTAACCTAAAAAATTCATTTTCATAGAAAAAAGTTTTTTCATTATTTTTATTATCTATAATAATTTGATTATCAAATAATTGCAAAATATTTGTAATATTTGTAATGTTCGTAATGTTTTCATTGTCCTTTATATTCTTAGAGATAATCAAATCACCTCTATTTTGCAGGATAATATGCGTTTGAGAAAAATATTGTTGCCCAGAAAGAGTATTTTGATTGTCGTTTTGCGCCCAAATTTGCATAGTTTGGCTGTAAGAAAAATCATATTTTTTAATTATTTCATACAAAATGAGTTCTCCTCCAGCTTTTACTTTGAGTAGTTCTAAGGCAATGTTTTGCACAAAATCATCTCCAAAACCATTTCCAAAAATACCCTCAAAAATAAAATATTTCTGTTGCTTTTCTATTACTTTTTCTTGATAATATTTTTTATTAATTTCTTCAAAATCAATTATTTGTGCTTTTAAAATATCCTCCAAAGCCCGCATCTTTTTGGCGGTTGTTTCAAAAGTATTTTCTATATTTGGGTTGATTTTTTTGAGAAGTGGTACAACCTGATTTCTTATCAGATTTCTGGCATATTTATCCACTTTGTTAGAAACATCTTCTCTCCAAACTAATTGATTGTCAGTAGCATACGTTTCTATTTCTTCTCTTTTAGCAAAAAGCAAAGGACGAATAATTTTACCTACTTTTGGCAAAATTCCTCTAAGCCCGGCTATTCCTGTGCCTTTGGTAAAATTAAACAAGGCAGTTTCCAAGTTGTCGTTTTGATGATGTGCTGTTGCTATGTAAGAAAATCCATTTTCTTGTCGTATTTTCTCAAACCATTCATAACGTAACTCACGCGCCGCCATTTGGATAGAAATTTGCTTGTCTGTTGCGTATTTTTTTGTATCAAATTTTATTTCAAAAAACGCTACTCCGTACTTTTGAGCAAGATTTTTGGCGTGCAAAGCATCTTTTTGAGCATCTTCTCCCCGCAAATCAAAATTACAATGCGCCAACGCAAAATCTAAGCTATTTTCATAGAAAAGATGCGCCAAAACGCAGGAATCAATACCTCCGCTAACGGCAAGCAATATTTTGTCTTTTTCGTTAAAAAGCGTATATTTGTAGCGAAATTGTAAAAAAGTTTTTTTCAAAATTAAAATAATATGTCATTTGTGAAGACACAAACAACGGATTTTAGAAAATTAAATAAATAAAATTTTAGCAAAGTTATCAATAATTTAGAATTTTTATGTATGTTTACGAATTAAATTTGCGTGTGCGTTATGCAGAAACTGACCAAATGCAATATGTTTATTATGGCAATTATGCCACTTATTTTGAAGTAGCACGTGTAGAAGCCTTGCGCAATTTGGGCTACAGCTACAAAAAACTAGAACAAGAAGGCGTTATGATGCCCGTTTTAGAAAACTATTCTAAGTTTATTCGTCCTGCTCGTTATGATGACCTGCTTCGTATTTGTGTGCGTGTGCAAGAGTTGCCAACAGCTCGTATGCGTTTTGATTACGAAATTTATAATGAGGAAAACACGCTTTTACACATTGGTTATACACTTTTGGTGTTTGTAAGTACGCAAACTATGCGCCCAGTACGTTGCCCAGATACAATGAGCAATCTTTTAGAAAAATATTTTAAGAAATAAAAATTATTAGAATGAAAATCAATAAATATAAATTAGTAATAAAAACAATTAAATTATCAACAATATGAAGGTTATCAAAGAACAACCACACGTATTAGAATTTTATTATTTGCCTTTCGTGTTGGATTTTTTCTTGCGTTGGATAATTATGGGCGTTTACCGCTCCCTTTCACACACAAAAGGAGAATCTGATTTTTGGATTTTTGTGTCAGGAAACCTTGTTATTTGCATAATTACTTTTTTTTTGGCATATAATAATATCCAAAAACTCAAACAAAAATTCCATTTTATTAAAAATAATACGTATGAAGAAAAAATATCTATCATATCTATTGTTTTTCGTGCCATTGCAACCATTTCTGTTGTTTATATCATCACAAAGGTAATTAAAGACCAAGAGTTTTATAAAAACTTCACTTTTAAAGATGATGGCTCACAGTTTTTTGTGCCAATTATTGTGATGTTTATGTATGGCATTTTTATTATTGGGATTTCTTCTATTAGTTTTACTTATAAAGGCAAAGAAGAGGGAATTTTATTAGAAAAAGATAACACTTCCAACATAGGGAAATGGCTCACGCAATTTTTTCAGCGTTCTTATCAAAAACCAGTGCTGCTTAGTGAAGAAGAGATTTCTCAAAATTTATTCTTAAATGAATTTGATTTCAAAATAGATAGAAACGACAACCAAATTATAGAACTTGAAGGGCGCATACGCAACGAAGCCATACGCATAGAAGCTTATATTTTGGAAAGTGTAATGTTTGGAGCGTTGGCTTTTTCTGCATTTTTATCTATTATTGCCTCTGAAAGGTTTAATATCACACTTTCAGAGCGTAGTGACATTAGAAAAGGTAACGTGGAAATTGTAGATGGGCGTTTGGTAAGAACAGAAATTTCAGAAGTTTGGGATGATAAAATGCCCGTAGATGCCAAAGATACACTTAATATTAGCTCGTCCCGTAATGATAGAAAACGCCCTGATAAAATTGCTACAAAAAAAATTTCTAGGCTTCAAGCAACTGAAATAGCCCTTTTTTGGGATGATGCAGTCGCTTTTATGAATGATGTTTTACTGTTCAATATTGAAGATGCGGGCAAAAAATGGGGAAATCTTACACGACCCAACAACCTGATTATGCTCGTAATGATACAAACCCTGTTTTGTGCCTTGTTTTTCCTCTCTGTGATTGCCTCACGTTTGCGCTATAGCAAAGTAGCAGAAGACATAGATAATTTGATACGTTTAGCACGTAGTTTTAACGACAAAGAAGAAGAAGTGCATAATATTGTTTTGCAGGGTGCAGGACAAATAAATGAAGATATACGCCTCAATTTGGGCAGGCGTTTGAAAGGCTTAGAAATAAAAATTTCTAATAATATCAGTAAAGCAAAGGCACTTTTAGACCAAACACGCCCTATTTTGATTTATATGAGTGTTTTTAGGAATATGGGTGTGGTAACATTTATGTCCATTTTGATAACAAGTTGCCTGTTTTTCTCTACCACACTTGCAACTATTTTCTTAGTTTTTTCTATGATTGCGTATGCTTACGAAAGCCTAGATACGTGGGTGAGAGTGAAGAAAAAAAGATAGCTTTTGCAGGTAAGAGATAGGAAGTGCGAGGTACGAAGTTTTCAAGAAAATAAAATTTTTCAAACAAAAAACCTTATCTTTGTGTAATAATTGTTTAAAAATTATAAGGCTCATGTATTCTGCCCTAAATCCCAAAGGGACTTCAAATGCGTCTGCCTTTTCGTAATAATGTACTTGTATTGCTCCTTTGGGGTTGGGAGCTACTAATTAAAAAAATATTATGCCAAAAGTTAGTTTCAATAAAAATAGTACCTTTTTTTCTGATATAAAAAGAGATGTTGAAGTTTATTTTGTGGAAAATAACCTCAAAAAAACAGGCAACTGGCATTTATACTACAAAACGCTCGTGCTTGTTCCGCTTGCGTTGGGGCTTTATGCTACTTTGCTACTTGTGAGTATGCCTGCTGCACTTGCGCTAACACTTTGCGCTGCATTGGGGCTTACGCTTTCGTTTATAGGTTTTAATGTGATGCACGATGCTTGTCACGGCTCATATTCTAGCAAAAAATGGGTGAATGATTTGCTAGGGCTCACTTTGAATGCGCTGGGCGGAAACGCTTTTATATGGAGATTTAAGCATAATGTCATTCATCACACTTATACAAATGTTGATGGTGTTGATGATGATATTGCAAAAAGCCCGCTTATTCGTCAGTGTGAAACCCAAAAATGGGTGCCTGCTCACCGTATTCAGCATATTTATATGTTTTTGGTATATGGAATTAGTTCTATTGCGTGGGCAGTCATTATGGATTTTAATAAATACCTCAAACAAAAGGTATTTACAACGCCTATCCAAAATATGCCACTACAAGAACACCTGATTTTTTGGTTGAGTAAGGTTTTCTATGGTATTTTTTATGTAGCTATTCCTGTTTATTTTGTAGGTTGGGGAGCTTGGGGCGCAGGTTTTGCAGTAATGCACTTGTTTATGGGGCTTTCTTTGGCTATAGTTTTCCAGTTGGCACACGTAGTAGAAAACACAGAATTTGAGTTGGCTCTTACGGATACAAGGCTAGAAAGTGAGTGGGCAGAGCATCAAGTGAGGACAACTGCTAACTTTGCTCGTGGTAGTAAACTCGTTTCTTGGTGTGTTGGTGGGCTTAATTATCAAGTAGAACATCATTTGTTTCCACGTATGAGCCACATACATTATCCTGCCATTAGTGAGATTGTGAAAGCTAATTGTGATAAATATAATTTGCCATATAATGAATATCCTACTTTTGGAGAGGCAGTTATGTCGCATATACGCACAATGCGCAAACTTGGAGAAAAGCCACAATTGGCTGTTGCTTAGGAACAAATACGAAATAAGAAGTACAAATTTAAAATTTTGATTATTAAATTATTATAAAAACCCTACAATAAATAGTTATTTATTGTAGGGTTAAATTTTTATACATCATTTGTATTAAAATGCCTTTCAGGATTTAACATTCATAGCCGTAAGTCGTATTTACAGAACGTGGTACTAATGTATTAAAAAACAAATTATCAATGTCTTTACCTAACTTAGGAATAAGTTGTTAATAATATCTTAGTTTCAAAGTCCACATAGTTATTTTTTAACCGCAAAGACGCAAAGGAAAGGCGCAAAGTACGCAAAGAA
>JAYVGJ010000160.1:0-23042 GCA_043772375.1 Raineyaceae bacterium
GGAGCTATGGAAAATAGAAAATAACATCTCTAATGAGGATATAAGCGAGTTTATGGCAAAATTTAAAAATCAAAACTGACTTCTCGGGAGTTTATAGAAATCTTTGACTATTTTAGGAGAAACTAAAATAAGGTCTGGCGTTTCTGCAAAACTTGTTCAGAAAATAAAAGCGTTTTATGAAAATCAAGAAGCTGTATTTCTTAGACAAATGCCATCAAAAGAACTAGAAATTGACCATAAATTTCCGCAAGTAAGATGGAATAAGAATGAAGAAAAATACAGTAATCAGATGTCTGATGACGAGATAAAAACTAAATTTATGCTGCTCACACGCTCAAATAACTTGCTCAAATCAAGATATTGTGAGAAATGCGTAAAAACAGGTAAACGTGGTTGTTTTCCTGGTATTTATTTTTGGGGAAAAGGAAACGAAGAATGGGTGGAAAAACAGAATTTGAAGAAAATGGTTGTAAAGGCTGTTTTTGGTACGACACCTATCAATGGAGAAAGGATTTGAATGAAAAATTAAAGTCTAAATCAGAAGAATAACATCAAAAACAATAAAATAATTGTAAAAAGTTAATAAAATAATTGTATTTATCAAAATAATAACTACCTTTGTAATGCCCTTAGACAAATTTAAAATAAAAGAGCTTATGGCTAACAAAAAAATCAGTTCTCAAACAGAACTCGCAAAAATGCTTGGAATCTCTAAAAATCAACTTTCTAGCATTTTATCAGAAAAATTTAATCCTATAAAAAGTAATGTAGTAGAACTTGCGGCTTTTCTTGGTGTAGAACCCAAAGATTTAATATTACCTAAAAACAAACACGAATAAACGAGAATGAACTATATAGGCTCTAAAAACAAACTAGCTGATTTTATTAAAAAAGGCGTTTATTCTGTTGTGGGTAATGATTTGTCTGATAAAATCTTTTGTGATATTTTTGCAGGAACAGGAATTGTTGGAAGAAATTTTAAAGATGAAGTAAAACAAATTATTTCTAATGATTTGGAATATTATAGTTTTGTGTTGAATAAAAACTATATAGGCAATCATGAAAAAATAGCTTTTCAAACTTATCTAGATGAATTAAATGCTTTAAATGATGTAGAAGGCTTTATTTTTGAACAGTATTCTCAAAATGGTAAGGCAAATAGAAATTATTTCTCTGAAAATAATGGTAAAAAGATTGATGCCACTCGTCAGAAAATAGAAGAATGGAAAAATAATAACCAAATAAACAACGAACTTTACTACTTTCTTTTGGCATCTTTGCTAGAAAGTGCCGACAAAATAGCTAATACTGCTTCTGTTTATGGTGCTTATTTGAAGCAAATCAAAAAATCAGCGGAAAAAAATATCAATATAATGCCCGCCATTTTTTCTATCAATCACAACGAACACAAAGTTTTTAATGAAGATTGCAATGTTTTAATCAAAAAAATTGAAGGAGATATTTTGTACCTAGACCCGCCCTATAATGCCCGTCAATATGTCGCAAATTATCATTTGCTTAACACCATTGCCAAATATGATACCTTTATTCCAAAAGGAAAAACGGGTTTACGCAACTATAATAAGTCAAAATATTGTAATAAAAACAGCGTTTGTGTATCTTTTGAGAATTTGATACAACAAGCAAATTTTAAATATATCTTTTTGAGCTATAATAATGAAGGCTTAATGAGTGAGGATAAAATCAGAAAAATTATGCAAAAATATGGGAAATATGATTTAATTACAACTGATTATCAACGCTTTAAAGCTGATAAAACAGAAAATAGAAATCATTTTGCTACTTCAACAACAGAATTTCTGCATATTTTGGAGAAATAAGAAATTTGTTGCAATAAACCAACATTTTTTCACTAATATTGCAAAAGAAGACTTCGCTTAGAGCGAAGTCTTCTTTAAAGTCTGTTAAAACTAAATCTTCTATGAAAAGCCTTCTTTTTCTCTCTTTCTTATTTATTTTCTCTGCTTATTCCTGTCAAAAAACACTTTCAAAAGAGCAATTAAGGCGTATTACGCTAGAAAATGAAGTTATGGCACTTCACGACAGCATTATGGCAAAAGGTGGCAAAATGCAACAACTTGCCACAGAACTTAATAAATTTAAAGATAATCAGAAAGATAGTGTTATCAAAAACATTGATTATCAAGTGTTTGCGCTCACACAAGCTGATGATTTGATGATGGATTGGATGAAAAATTATCAGACACCAGCCAAAAGAGATACCAATAATATTACAAAAGAAATGAAGTATCTTTTGAATGAAAAAGTAAAAATATTGCTTGTAGGCTCGCAAACCTCACAAGCTATCAAAAATGCAAGTGTTTTGAGAGATAAATTAAAATTAGCTCAAAAAAATCAATAAAAATTAACGCATAATGAACTAATCTCACCTTTTAATTGTATGAATTTTATATGAAATCAAAAAATAATAGTAAAGGTAAACCCTTTACAAACAAAAAAAGCGGTTCTAAAAGCGGTTCACAAGACATTAACCCCCAAAAATTGAAGGCTAAAGTCCTTCAAATTATCTCAAAACCCAAGCATTTTGGCTACTCCTCACGTACCGTTTTGCGCAACCTCAACTGGGAAAACAAGCACGCAAAAATGCTCGTGCAAGACGTAATAGAAGAATTATTGGAAGAAGGGCTGATTTATCTCACAGAAGAAGACCGTTACAAAGCCTCTGGTGCACCTGATGCCATTATGCACACAGGCACAATAGACCACGTAAACCAAAGATTTGCTTTTGCAACTTTGGAAGGAATAGAAAAAGACATCAAAATTGATACACGTGATTTGCATAGTGCCGTTGATGGTGATACTGTCAAAGTGGCTATTTATGAAGATGACGAAGTTGAAAGGCAAAAAAATGCTATTCCCGTGCTTTCTGGGGCAGTTATTGAGGTTTTGAAACGCAAACGACAAGAAATTGTGGGCGTTGTGCAACTCAATAAAACTTTTGCCTTTGTCTTACCTGATAGCAAAAAAATCTATTTTGATATTTATGTTCCTATTGATAAAATTGCGGGAGCGCAAAATGGCGACAAAGTAATGGTCAAAATCACGGAATGGCCTATGGTTGGCAGAAATGCTAACGGAATTATTACCAAAATTCTTGGAAAAGCTGGTGAACACAAAGCAGAAATGCACGCCATTATGGCTGAATTTGATTTGCCTTTTGCATTTCCTAAAAATGTAGAAGAATCTGCAAAACGTGTTTCTAGCGAAATTCCTGATAAAGAAATTGCTAAAAGAAGGGATTTTAGGAAAATTACGACCTTCACCATTGACCCCGACAATGCAAAAGATTTTGATGATGCCCTTTCTATCCAAAAACTAAAAAATGGCAATTGGGAGATTGGTGTACATATTGCAGACGTTACGTATTACGTAAAACCTAATACTTTGCTAGAAAAAGAGGCTTATGAGCGTGCTACGTCAGTTTATTTGGTGGATAGAGTTGTTCCAATGCTTCCAGAAAGACTTTCCAACGGGCTTTGCTCCCTTGTTCCTAATGAAGATAGGCTTACTTTTGCGGCAGTTTTTGAGGTAAAACCTGATGGAAATGTTGCAAATGAATGGTTTGGACGTACTATTATTCACTCGGACAGGCGTTTTTCTTATGAAGAAGCACAAGAACGCATAGAAACTAAAAAAGGTGATTTTGCAAAAGAAATCAATGTTTTGAATGATTTGGCTAAGAAAATCTGTGAAATGCGTTTTCAAGCAGGTGCTATTAGTTTTGAAACATCAGAAGTGAAGTTTAAACTTGATGAAAATGGCGTTCCGTTGGCACTTGTGCAGAAAGTTCGTAAAGATGCTCATAAATTGATAGAAGAATTTATGTTGCTTGCTAACAAGCGTGTGGCACATTTTGTGTATGAACAAAATAAGAGTGAAGACAAAAACACAATGGTTTACCGAGTTCACGAAGCCCCAAACCCAGATAAAATAGCTACTTTTGCGACTTTTGTCAAAAGATTTGGTTATAAAATTGAAACACAAGGCAAAAAAATGTCTAATTCTTTCAATATAATGTCAAAAGATTTGGAAGGAAAGCCAGAGCAAAGCATTTTACAGAGTCTGGCTGTACGTACAATGTCAAAAGCAAAATATACGACAGAAGCAAAAGGGCATTTTGGCTTGGCTTTTGAACATTATTCTCACTTTACCTCCCCTATCCGCAGGTATCCTGATATGATGACGCACCGACTTTTGCAGCATTATCTCACGAAAGGAAAATCTGTAAGTAAAGAAGAATATGAAGTAAAATGCAAACATTCTTCTGATAGAGAAAAGCGTGCCGCTGATGCAGAGAGAGCCTCTATTAAGTACAAACAAGTAGAATTTATGCAAAATGTCAGTAAGGCGCAAAATAATAAAGTCTTTGATGGCATCATTACAGGCGTTACGGAGTTTGGGATTTATGTGGAAATCACAGAAACCAAATGTGAAGGACTTGTGCGTATGAGTGATTTGGGAGATGATTTTTATACCCTTGATGCGCCAAATTACAGGGTTATTGGGCAAAATAGCAAGAAAATTTATAGTTTTGGGCAAGCCGTACAAGTTTATATCAAAGATACCAATCTTTCAAAACGTACCATTGATTTGGAACTTATGCCAGACAAACCAAGCAAGTCAGACAAACAACCAAAAGGAGAAACTAAAAAACCATTTAAAAAAGGAAAGTTTTAGAATTTTTAAAACTGTTGATTTATAGATTTAATTGCTATAGGCGCATAAATAAATTAGATTTAGTTAAATTAGATTTAGTTTAACCCTAAAATTACAAACTACGCAAATAAATACCCATTTTTGATAAATATTTTCAAAAAAGTGTTCAGAATATAATTCTGAACACTTTTTTTGTTATGCCTAAAATCTAGCCCTTTTTAGCTATTGCTTTTTTCTGTGAATATACCGAAATTTGGAAAATTCTAAAAATATTTTTAATTATTTTTGGTTACTTTCTGTAAAGTTTACGTATAAAGTAATACTACCAAACAAACATCACTTAAATCATTTTTACTTTAATATTTTCTCACTTATGGCAAAGTTTAACTTGTCCCAAACCCCCGTTTTCTTTTTTTCTTTCGTTTTTACCTTTTTTCTACTTTTTTCTGCTAATTATGCAAAAGCACAAGTATTTGTAGATGCCTCACGCCCAGACGACTCTGGAAATGGGCTTTCTCTCGCAAATGCCAAACAAACCATTGATGCAGGGATTTCAGTAGCCGCAATAAATGATAATATCAACATTTCTGCTGGCTCGTATGCGGGTTGTACGCTCAATAAATCTGTTAATTTTGTGGGTGCAGGCATAGGCGCAACCATTATACAAGGCGCAAGTGCAGGAAACGGTATCAACATTATTACAAACCTTACCAATGTTACTATTCAAGGGCTGACCGTTACGGGCTTTGTAATGGGCATAAACGCCACAACAGCAGGTACTTTGCTTACAAATTTTGCCCTGCAAAACGTGTCTATTAGTGGAAATACCACTCACGGGCTTTTTATAAGTGGTGCAAATACTGACGGCTTGACTGTCAATAACTCCTTTTTTAATAATAATATTGCTGCTGGGACGTTTGCTAGGGGTATTTGGCTATTTACAAATAATGGAAATCATACAAATATTACCATTTCTAACACACAATTTAATAATAATGGTTTAGTAGGTTTTGATTTAGCACCGCACAACACGCTTGGAACGCTCAATATTTCTGGTTGTGAGGCTCGCAACAACGGTGATGCGGGTTTTAGCTTGTACTCTGGGCTGACTTCTACTACACAAGTGATTGTACGCAATAATATTGTGGAAATGACTAATAACCAGCGTTTTGGAATGGAAATCAAAAATATGGTCGGCAACGGAAACCTCACAGGCGCAGGAAGTGTGGTTGTATCTGATAACTATATCTTTAAAAGTTCTACTCTTGCCAATAACAGAGATGTAGCAGGAATTGCTATTATTTGTCGTAGGTCTGGGATTGCGGGTTACGCAGAGCCTAGTGGCGTAGTCATTATTAATAATTCTGTAGAAAATATCATCCCAAATAGTGCCACAAACAATGCTTTTGGTGTTGTGGCAGGCGGACAAAATCATAAAATCCTAAATAATAAAATTACTGGTTGCGAGATTGGTCTGCAACTACAAGGCGGAAATACCAACGCTGGAACTGCCACAGATAGCCCTTCCGCAACTGCAAATACCAATACTTTGTATTTTGATAGAGATAATTCTGTGAGTTGTAATGGCAGTATTGTGCGCCAAAATAATATTACTGGTTATATCAATAAAGCTATCAGAAACGTCCAAAATAGTACCTCTGTTCCTGCACCAGTTTTGGTAGATTATACAGGGAACTTTTTTGGTGGCGTTACTTTCCCTATTGCAGATATTGAAAGCCGTTTAGTTTCAGATGCAGGCGTTGCGCCTACGTTTGGAGCATTTGCATCTGTTGCCAACTCCAATGCGGCTTTTAATCCTTGGGCAGCCGTTGATTTAGATGATACGGCAGGGAATTTGACACTGCAAAGAGGCGTTCAAATCTTAACTTCAAAAACATATAGAGCTGAAGATGATGTGCTTACACGCATCACAACGGCACTTTTACCAATCCAACAAGGCATAAATATAGCCAATCCACTTATAAAAGATGTTTTGGATATTAGAGCGGGAAATTATCCAATTGCCACAATGATAAGCATCACCAAACCTATTGAATTGCAAGGAGATGGAGGTTTTATTGCTGCGGGTGTGCGCCCTATGCTTACAAGTGTAGGAAGTATTAGTGCGGTTTTGAGAGCTGAAGCACAGAATATTACCATTGATAATCTTCATCTTAAAGTTGATGGCACTTCCGCCTCTGCCTCTCGTAAATATGGCGTATTTGTCGCTAATCATACCGTTTTACTTTCTTATGATAACCTTATCATAAAAAATAATTTTATAGAAAATATACACGTTGGTGCATTAGACTTTTTTTCTTTTGCTATTGGACTTTCTGAAAATGGAAATCTTTTAGGAATAGGCAGCAATAATGTAACCATTACCAATAATACTATATTTTCTGGAGCCGGGAATTCACTTTTTGGACGTGGCGTTAGAAGTGTGGGCAATTATGGGCTTATCAATAACAATACTTTTACCTGTTATTATGGAATGCAACTTCCTAATCTTTTGGGTGGAAATATGACCATCAACAATAATCTTTTTAATGTGGTGGGTGAAGCGGGCGTAGAAATCAATATTCCTAGACAAAATAACGGAATTCATACTATTTCAAATAATACTTTTACAAGCGCAATAGTTACTTTTGCTACTTTTTCTATGATAGAAATAAAAGACAACGGCAATACTGCAGGCATTACTTCCACTATCAATATTACGGGAAATACTTTTACTGACGTGGTTTCCTTTGGGGTTTTTGCTGGGCGTTCTAGGAATATCAATATTTCTAATAATAATTTTACGCCAAAAGCCGCAAATACTACCTACAATCACATTCAAATCAATACGAAATTTAGAACTACTAATGCTTCTACTGCTGTTTCTTGTGATAATATCACTATAAAAGGAAATACTTTTAATGCTAATGCCGTTATGGGAGGCACAGGAATTGTGTTTGCTAATCATTTTTCTGGCGTAAACCCTGCTTTTACAAATGTTTCTATTGGTGGAAATGCGGGAAGTGAAGAAAATAATTTTTCTACTAATATAGCTAAATTTATTAGCTTAGACCCTTTTGCAGGTAACTCTAGTGCCATTGTGCCTGCTATTTGGGCAGGCGTGCCAAACAGTACGACCATTGCCGTTGCTGAAAACTTTGATGCACAATTCAATAATTTTGATGTGGGCGCAGGTTTAAGTTTGCCTTCTGTGATGTCTAACGCTGATTTGATTAAATTAGAAGACAAAATTAGCCACAGAATAGAATACCAACCACTAGGTTTTGTAACTGTAAAGCCTAACCACGTTTTCGTTACCCAAAATAGCGTTCTAACTGGTTTTACCACTTCTCCACGCATACAAAGAGGTACAGGCGTACCCACAATAGACGGTTTTACTATCAATGTAGAAGGTTTTGCTTATGTTGATGATGCCCTGACAATACCTACAACGGCTTTTAATATGAATTTTCAGCCCGTTACTGCTGCCGTAAGTACGCCAAATTGGACAATGAACGGCACAGCAAAAACGCTTACACTTTTAGGAGATTTAACTATCAATACTCAAGTTACTTTTACAGACGGAAACATCAATACAAACGCTAATACCCTTATTTTTGGCAATCTTGCCATTGACCCTGCCGCAAATCCTGTTGCAAATGGTGAAAAATCTGCTAGTCGTATCATTGGACAAGCGCAAACTACACGTGCAGTAGGCGTTGGTGCGCTTACGTACTTGGGCGTGGATATTCCTGCTGGTGCAGACTTGGGAAATGTTACGCTTTTGCGTACTTCTGATACTAATTTGGGCGTTACAGGAATTGTTACAACGCCTTCTGGTATTTCTATTGCTTGTAATTGGCTGATTACGCCACAATTTAATGTGGGAAGAAATAACGTCAGCTTTAATTGGTTGCCTGATTTGAACAACGGAAAAGATTTGAATAATTTGTCTGTTTGGCGTTTAGATAATGCCATTGGTAGCACTTGGACAAAGGAAACAGCAGATTTTATTGCACCTACCACTTCCCCGCTCGTGAGTAGTATTCCTGTAAGTACGGCTAGTTTTTCTCGTTGGACTATTTCTGATCTTGTTAATCCTTTGCCTTTGACGTGGCTTTATGTGCGTGCAAGCCTAAAAACAAATACTACGGCAAATACTACTGCAAATATTCCTGTTATCTCGTGGGCAACTGTTGCAGAAGTAAATACTGCTTATTTTGATGTAGAACGCAGTATTGATGGACGTAATTTTGAAAAAGTTGGTGCAGTTGATGCAAAAGGAAGTTTAAATCAAAATAATATCAATGAATATGCTTTTGACGACCTAAATGCTTATGAATTAGCTAAAAATGTACTTTATTACCGTTTGCGTCAGGTGGATAAGAATAATATTTTTACATATTCAAGGATTGTCAGCGTGAATTTGTCAGGTAAAAATGAGGATATTTTTGTGGAAAACATCTATCCAAATCCTACAAATGGCATTTTCAATGTAAATCTCAACCTAAAAAATACGGCTACACAAAGCGCAACTATGCACATTTTTGATACGACAGGCAAAATACTAAAAACGCATATTATCAAAAATAATTTTAGTCAGTTTGATTTGTCTAATTTGCCCGCAGGAATGTATTATCTTGTTTTTTCTGACGAGAAACAAACCAAAACATACAAAATTGTGAGAAATTAAGCCACTAAATCCCCAAAAGGGACTTAATACATTTGTTGCAAAGAATAGTTTTTTTTTGTAATATTGTGCCTCAAAACCTGTTAGGTCTTTAAGATTTAGCAGGTTTTTGAATATAAAGTGTAATTAAATATTTCACACGTTGTTATAGCGTTTCAAGAGGCTAGTATAGAGTTTCAAGAGGCTAGTATAGAGTTTTAAGACGTAAAAATAAAGTTTCTATTACCCCTAATCAAAAACAATAATCAAAATATATGATTAATTCAAATCAAATCTTAGAAGAAGTAAACGTAACGAGTATTAAGTTTATGTTGAAAGAGGGCTTTTATGGTCATTTCTTTTCTGGGCTTATCAAGCAAGTGGATACAAGCATAGAAACGCTTGCAGTAAGCTATCATAACGGACTTGTGCGCCTGCATATCAACCCTACCTTTTGGACTGAAACACTTAATACGCAAGATTTCCGTATGGGAGTAATCAAGCACGAGATTTTACATATTGTTTTTAAGCATATATTTCGTTTTAAAGACTTTTCAAAGAAAGATATTTTTAATGTGGCAGCTGATTTGGTGATTAATCAATACATAGAAAGAAATCAGCTAATTGATGGCGCAGTTTTTTTAGAGAAATTCCCTGAAATGAAGTTCTTACCAGACCAAGCAGTTGGTTATTATTATAACAAGCTTCTTGATTTGTATAATGAACAAATGAAAAAGCAAGAAAAGGAAAAAGAATCTCAAAATGACTGTGATTGTGAAGGAGATGGAGAAGGTGAAAGCAATAAAAATGATACAAATAAAGGTAAAGGTAGTGGCAAAACTAAAAAAGAAAAGCCTAATATTTCGTGGGAGAACCTTAAAAACTTCTTACGAGAAGATAATCCAAATCAAGGACAACATAAATTTTGGCGCAATGTACAAGATTTGCCAAGTGCAGAAAGAGAAATAGCAGAGCAAGCTATCAATCAAGCATTACAGCGTACTATTCAAAGAACTAAATCAGACCAATTTGGCAAATTGCCTGCTGGTTTGCAGCAATATCTCAACGAATTTACGCAGTCACAAGTACCGTTAGTGAATTGGAAACGTCTTTTAAAGATTTTTGCAACGTCTAGTGTGCGTACTTACATTAAAAATACCTTGCGCCGCCCTTCTAAAAGATATGGTACAACGCCTGGCATCAAAATAGTAAAGAAACATAAACTTTTGATAGCCATTGATACATCTGGAAGTATCAATATGGTGGAATTAGAAGAGTTTTTCAGCGAAATATATCATATTTGGCGTTCTGGGGCAGAGATTAGAGTGGTAGAGTGCGACACGCACATACATAGCAACTATCTTTATGCAGGTAAAGCTCCTAAAACAGTAAAAGGAGGCGGTGGAACAGCATTTGAGCAGCCGCTTATCTATGCTAATGAGGAGTTTCACCCTGATGCACTTATTTATTTCACTGATGGCTACGGTGCTGCGCCAAGTGTGCCTAGTCGTTGTCCTGTTATGTGGCTTCTTAGCAAAGGTGGAGCTGATGTTGAGGGAATGAAGGACTTTTTGGGAAGGAAATTAAAGATGAATTAAATGTGTTTTTGATGTAATTTTATAATCCAAGTTTTAACAAAAAATCTCATGAACGTTTTAATGAAAACCAATAATGTAGAAGATTTAGCCATACTGATTTCACTTGCTAAAAGGCTGAATATTCAGGTGATAGAAACACCTACAAATAACGAATTAGCAAGTGCTAGTTGGAACGAACTAGCACTTGCTAGCCTACAAAAAGCGTATGATGATAATGAACCTGAATATAGTCTAGACCAAATCAAAGTATTCAACCCAAATTTTGACCCTAGCAACTAAGAAAATGATACAAGAAATGCAAATTTGGATAGCAATAATACAACAATCAAATGGAGAACGCAAAAGAAGACCAGTAGTAATACTAAAGAAAATGCCTAATAATGATTATTTAGTAAGTGCCATTTCTTCTCAATTAAGGCAAGAAATACAAGGTTTTGATGTGCTTTTGCAGTCAGATAATCTAAATGGATTAAATACTAATTCTCTTGTTAGATTATCTCAAGTTTCTACACTTGCAGAAAATGAGCTTTTTGGTATGATAGGCACAATAACGAGTGAACAACACAACACTCTTTTAGAAAGAATTAGCACCTATCTAAGAAAAGATTTAGTATAAAATAAATGTACTGATAAAACACCTAATAATCACATAAAACACTAATGTTCAAAGATTTAGCAGCAGAAATAAACAGGATTCTCCCTTTTGAGATACTAGAAAACCAATCTAGCCAAATAGTTGCGTTCCTTATTATCTTACTTATTGGGATTATTACGCAGCGTTTTATTGCTCCATTCATCACAAAGGCACTTTATATGCTTATTAAGCGTGTGCCAGATACAGATAATTTGCAGGTTTTCGTACAGAAAATGCAACCTAATGTGGAGTTTTTATTGATGATTATTTACTTGTATTTAGCGGTACTGCCTTTGCATTTTCCTAAGACTTGGGAGCTGGTAGAAGTTACAAAATTTGGGATAAAAATGGTTCTGGTGCGCTGCTATGCCCTTTTGGTGATACTCACTATCTCTACTATTTTTATAAAAGCTATCAATATTATTGGAAATATAATGATAGAAAATGCAAAAGCAACAGAAACTATGATGGACGACCATATTATCCCGTTTATCAAAGAGCTTGCTAAAGTTTTTGTAGTGATTGTGGCGTTTTTCGTGATTTTGGGGAATGTTTTTGATATAAATGTAGTTGCAATGGTTACGGGTTTGGGCATTGGCGGTATTGCGGTGGCACTTGCAGGCAAGGAAACGCTGGAAAACCTTTTTGCCTCTTTTACTATTTTCCTTGATAAACCTTTTATTGTGGGTGATTGGGTCAAAGTGAACGAAATTGTGGGGCGTGTGGAGCGTGTGGGCTTTCGTAGTACACAACTGCGCACTATTGAGCGGGGGCTTCTCACAATGCCAAACAAAATGATGACAGATAGACCAGTTGAAAATTGGACAGAAAGAGATATTTGGAGAGCGCAATTTAACTTTGGATTGAGCTACGGCACACCAAAAGAAAAACTCTACAAAATCAAGCAGGAAATGCACGAGTATTTGCAAAGCCACGACAGTACCACAGCCGACAACCAGATTTATCTCTACGAATTTGGGCAATCTAGCCTTAATTTTACTGTTTTTTTCTTTGCGCAAACCAACAATTTCTTTGAATTACAGAAGATTAGAGATGAAATAAATTTTAGATTATATGAAATAGTACAACAAAATGAAACCTCGTTTGCCTTTCCTACGCAAGTAGTTTATTTTAAGAAAGAAAACGCAGCTGGTGGCTTTGATTTGTAGCACAGCGCAACACAGGAATAATACATTATTACGAGTTTCCGTAAGTACGACTTACGGCTATGAATATTAAACCCTTTCAGGGTTTCTCATACAAGAAATGCAAGTACAAAACCCTGAAAGGGTTCAACAATAATAGCCGTAAGTTGTACTTACGGAACGTGGTAACAGTGTATTAAAAAATATCAAACAAATGAAAAAAAATATTTTTACTTTCTCTTTTCTTTTGCAAATAATCATTATGATAACTTCTAATCAAGTTTTTGCACAAAAAACCGCTTATCTTATCTTTGAGAAAGGTGGCAAAACTTCTTCTTACGAAAAACTACTCCAAGAAGCGCAAAAAGCAGATATTATTCTGTTTGGAGAACTTCACAACAACCCAATTTGCCATTGGTTGCAGTTAGAACTTACAAAAGATTTATATCAAACCAAAAAAGAAAATTTGATACTTGGTGCGGAAATGTTTGAAGCAGATAACCAATTAGTTATCAATGAATTTACGAAAAATTATATCAAAGAAAGCAACTTTTTGAAAGAATGCAAACTTTGGGACAACTACGCAACAGACTACAAACCGCTGGTAGAGTTTGCCAAAGAAAACAAATTAAGTTTTGTTGCTACTAATATTCCACGCCGTTATGCCGCAATGGTTGCAAAAGATGGCTTAAAAGCACTTGACAAACTAGAAAATGAAGCTAAAAACTATATTGCGCCTTTGCCAATTACAGTAGATTTGTCGCTTTCTGGCTATGCTAATATGCTCCAAATGATGGGCGGAGGTGGCGGTGCAAAAGGTGAAACTTTTATCTACGCACAAGCCGTAAAAGATGCCACAATGGCGTATTTTATCAATAAAAACCTTACAAAAGATAAAAATTCAGACAAAAAATTAGCAAAAACTTTTTTGCATTATAACGGTAGCTATCATTCTGACGACTTTCAAGGAATTATGTGGTATCTTTTAAAAGCAAACCCAAACCTCAAAATCTTGACTATTTCATCAACAGAACAAGCGCAAATGCAGAAAATAGAGGATAAAAATAAAGATAAAGGCAACTTTATTCTTATTACTCCTGAAAGTATGACAAAAACTTATTGAGGTGTGAGGTATGAAGTGTGAGGTTTTGATGTAAATACAGTTTTACAATGAAAAATTCATAACTTATAACTCACAACTTATAATTCATAACTCACAACTTATAATTCATAACTCATAACTCACAACTTATAATTCATAACTCACAACTCACAATATATGAAATCAAAACATCAAGCAAAACAAAAGCAAAAGTCGGTGGTACTCTCGCCTACGGTCTATATTAAGACAAAAACCAAAGATTTACCTTATGGCATTTGCTATTCTACGTATGACGAGTACCATAATGAAAGTAACTCTGGACTGGATACAGTCATTGTGAGCAGAATAATGCCAAGCGGAAAACTCATTGTGGGTATGTATTTGATGGATTTGTACTGTTTAGGCATAAAAAATACCGTTTTTAAATTTGCTATGACCACAGACGAATTTAACGAATTTGTGGAAATGGTACAAACACAAGAACGCAGAGATTTTTTTGAAATAGAGCCTTCAATGGCTGCTAACCTTGTTTTTGGTGGACTTGATTATGCGGAACAATTAGGTTTTAGACCTGAAAAAGACTGGGCTGTCACCAAATATATTGTAGATGAAGACCTTATAACAGAAGATATTGATAACATTGAATTTGGGCAAAATGGCAAACCACTGTTTATACAAGGTCCTTATGATAATGTAAAAATGGTTTTAGCAACACTCAATAAAAATGTGGGAGAAGGAAACTACGAATACGTGATGATGCTTGGGGGAAATGATAATTTTGAGTTCCTTGATGGTGATTTTAATGAAGATGACGAGGAAGAAGATGATGATTTTGATGATGCAGAGGTTGTGGAAGAGAAAAAATAGTTTTTTACATATAGATTTTCCAAATCTTAAAGATAGGCTGTTCAGAAGGCTGGGGCAAGTCCCCCGCTTTTTTGAAAATGAAAATGTAGGGTGCGACCCTTGTGGTCGCCCATACTTGCGAAAGCAACACAACAAGAAGATACACAAAATAAGAGGCAAAATCAAATTTTAAACCTATTCAAACAGGGCGACCACAAGGGTCGCACCCTACAAAATACAAATTAAATTATCTCAAAAACTGGGGGAAGTCTATCATAGCCTTCTGAACAGCCCATCTTAAAGATTATTATTTCTTTTTCGCTAACTTGTTAGCTTCTCTAAAATATACCTCAAAGTATTCCATTCTTTCTTTTGGCGAAAGCAAATATACATAAATGGTATTTTCCATAAGTATTGCAAATCTAAGAGACTGTTCATCATCTAGTGACGCTAAAGTATCTTGTAATCCAGATTCTGTTACCTGAAGTCTGTAGAAAACAGTATATTTTCCATATTTTGGAGAGAATTTACTGGGCATCCTACCAAGTAATAAATCTAAATGATGAACACCTCCACCTATATTCTCTACTTGTAGCAAGTTATGAATAACATTCCAATCATACAAAAAGTTGATTATTTTAAAAGCTTCATTGTACCCTATCCTAAATAAATACGTATCTAATTGCCTAATAAGTAGTTCTTTTTCATCTGTTCTCATAGAAAAAGGAGATGTACTATAACTATCTTCTTCTTTTGGGAAACCCATTTTGTTTGTAGTCATATCTAAAAATTCCATAGCAAATAACATCTTATTATGATACAAATCTTCTAAAATATGAGGATATTTTGAGAGAAATTTAAAATTATCTTTTATATCTGCTGTTTGCGCATTACAATAATTATGAAGGCATACGCTCATTGTTATTAACAAGATTTTAACACTCATTATCATTGTGGTTTAGATTTTCCTATAATTTGCATTTTTAAAACCAATAAAAAACAATATTTTTAAATCCTAATCCCAAATGTAAAGGCATTGACTTTGTTAGCTTTGTCAGTTTGAAAAAACTGTGAAACATCATATTTAACAAAAACATGCCCTACAAAAATACTCCCTATTTTGAAGCCTACTTGCCCTGTTAGCCCAAAACGGAAAGGATTTATAAAGAAATCATCAGTGCTTTTTACTTTTTGAAAATCTCCATTTCCATCTTTAAAATGAATTTTGGTATAGCTTCCTACACGCATACCCACATATACGCCTGCAGCAAGATTGAACGTATTAATTGCTGATTTTTGCCATTGAAAATGCGCCAAAAGAGGGATATTTATCTGGAAATCAGAAAGTTTATTTTTAGACAAAGGAAAACCATTATTACTAAAAACTACACCATTTGCGCCTTTAGTAACGAAATTATCACCAGAAAAGCCAAGACCCAACCAAGCAAGCTCTAAACCCACCTGAATACCCAAACGAGAGCTATCTCCCAAAATTTTAAAACGCCAATTTCCACTCACTGCAAAATACTGCGAACGCAGGGTATTGAGGGCATAATTCCCGCTGGCGTTTCCCAAAAGTGCATTAAAACCAAAGTCAATATGTGGAATAAAACGGCGTTTTGGTTGCAACTCATACTGCTCACTGTTATAGAGTTCGCCTCTATAAACCTCAAAAATACGTTCTCCCTTCTCGTTTTTTTTCCAAAGTGTGTCTTGTGCAAGGGTTTTTCCAGTAGAAAAAAGCAACAAAAACATTGAAGTAATTGAAATTAGGCTGATTTGTGTTAATATTTTGTTCATAAATAATTTTTTGGTAATAAATTTTTACACAAAAATACATCATTTTTCTTAAATCCTTCTTAAATTTTTATCTAAAATAAAAAATATCAAAAATATCTATGCAATAGTGTTGCAAATAGAATATTTTATTTTATATTTGCAACATTGTTGTATATACTTATTGTAATTAAATTAAATAAATGCGTTTTTCATTTTTGATATTTTGGATATTGTTTTTAATGATGGTTTTCCCTTGCACCTATATATCTGCGCAAGAAACGTGCAAAAACAATATTTCTGGAGAAATTACTGCTCAAAACAAAGAGAAAATTATTGGTGCAAACATTATTTTGGCAGAAACTAGTACAAAAAACATTTTCAATATTATTTCTGATGATAATGGAAAATATAGCTTTAAAAATATCTGTAAAGGCAATTATACATTAAAAATCACAATGATTGGCTTTTTAGAAAAAACAATAAATATCAATATTTTAGAAGATAAAAATCTTATTAAAAACGTGTTTTTAGAAGATTTGGACAATAATTTAGATGCCGTAACCGTTCACGCTCACCAAAATAATGCTACTGCAACGCTTACAACACAAACAATTTCTAATCAACAACTAGAAAGATTACGAGGAAATTCACTGGCAGATGCCCTAAAAAGCATTGCAGGCGTGAACACGCTCACAACAGGCGGAAATATCTCAAAACCAATGATTCAAGGTATGCACAGCAACCGTATCTTGATTTTGAACAACGGAATCAGGCAGGAAGGGCAAAATTGGGGCGCAGAACACGCACCAGAAATAGACCCATTTGTCGCAAATGAGCTTTCTGTCATCAAAGGAGCAGCTAGTGTGCGTTATGGCGCAGATGCCATTGGAGGCGTGGTGCTTGTGAACCCTCCAAAACTCAAAATAAGCCCTTATTTGGGCGGAGAGGCTAATTTAGTAGGAAATACAAACGGGCAAAGTGGCAATTTTGCGCTGATGTTGGAGGGAAGTCCTAACGACAAAATTAAGGGATTTAAGAAGTTAAAAGGTTTGGGTTGGCGTATGCAAATGAGCGCAAAACAAGCAGGAAACCTCAAAACACCCACTTACTATTTGATAAATACAGGTGTAAAAGAACTTAACTTTTCTGGTGCGTTAGGTTATACAAAAGATAAATTTAGTTTAGAAGGATTTTATAGCCGTTTTTCGTCTGAAATAGGCATTTTTGCAGGCTCACAGTCGGCTGATAATCCGCAGAGTTTGGCGGAAATCATAAAAAGTGGCTTAGAAGGCAATCCGCCCCCTCCTATTTCAGGCTATGACAATGAATTTACCTATAATATTTCAAAACCAAACCAAAAAATCATTCATCATTTAGCTAAAATAAATGGTTGTTATGATTTTGAAAAAGTGGGTAATTTGACGTTTCAGTACGGTTTTCAGCAAAATAATAGACAAGAATTTGATTTTAGACGTGGCAGATTTATTGATAAACCCGTTTTGTCTTTGGAACTTAGCACACACACAGCAGAAATAGTGTTAGAACACAAAGATTTTAAAGGTTTCTCTAGAAATAAAGACACTAATAAAGTCAATAATAGTGGGATTTTTAAGGGAAATATTGGCGTGAGTGCATTTTTGCAAGATAATATCAACGAAATTGGTATAGGAAAAACATCTCTTATTCCTAATGCTAGAAATACCAGTTTTGGTGCATTTTTTACGGAAAGGTACATCAAAACTAACTACGAATTAGAGGCAGGAATTAGGTATGATTACCGACTTATGGAAGTTTTTATTGCGACTTTTGCAAACGGTTTAGTAAAACCCAGACGTAGTTTTAGTAATATTTCTTTTGCTTTTGGAGGAGTTTTTAGACCCAATAATAAAATTACTTTACGCACAAATATTGCTTCTGCGTGGCGTGCGCCTAGCCTAAACGAACTTTATAGCTATGGCGTGCATCAAAGTACGGCAACTTACGAAGTCGGAAATGATAGCCTACAAACTGAAAAAGCCTTTAAATGGATAAATACGGCAACTTATCAAACAGAAAAACTGACTTTTGAAGGTAGCTTTTATGCTAATTTTATAAATGATTACATTTACATAAAACCAATAAGTCCAGGTTTTGAAGACCCCACAAGAGGCGTTTTTCCAGTGTTTTCTTACACGCAAACAAATGCACAATTTTTTGGTACAGATTTGACCTTAAAATATAAAATATTGCCCTCGTGGGCAGTAGGCGCACAAGCATCACTGATAAGAGGTAAGGATATTAGCCAAAATACAGCTATTATTTTTATGCCACCCAACAAATTTGAAGGAAATATTACGTTTCAACCAAAAAAATATAATAAAAATATAAATAATAATTCTAGTAATAATTCTAGTAATAATATAAGCAATATTTTAGATAATACATTTGTTACTTTGTCTGTTGTTCACGTAAGCAAACAACGCCACGCACCTGCAAACATAGATTTTGGAGACACGCCAGCCGCTTATCAACTCGTAAATTTGAGCTTAGGAACAAGTTTTGATTTGGGAAAATCAATAAGTAAAAATGTAGAAAATCAACAAAAAAAGCATAATTTAAGTGTCAGTTTTTCTGCTACAAACCTCTTGAATACCACGTATAGAGATTATCTGAACAGATTTAGGTATTATGCCAACGAAATAGGGCGAAATTACACATTAAGAGTAAAATACAGTTTTTAGCCCCCAGCCCCGAAGGGGAGCAATACAAAAATTTTAGTTTTTAGTTTAATATTTTAATTTAATTTTAATTTAATTTTCAAATGAAAAATCCAATCCAATCAATGGCAAAACTCTCCACAATACTATTTATAGCAACTATTTCTGTTGTTTCTTGCAAGAAAAAAACAGAAACCCCCGCACCCGTAGCAAATGAAGACATCACGACAGTTTTGGTAACATTCAAAAACCCCACAATAGTTTCTGACTCAGTTGTTTATAGGGCTTTTTTCTCAAAAGGCTACACACAAGCAGCCACTACGCCTGCAGTTTTTAGCATCACTTCAACAAAAACTGCGCTTACAAAGGGAATAACTTACAATGCTAGTGTGAAGTTGAGTAATGCACTTGTAACGCCAGAAGAAGATATAACAAAGGACGTAATAGATGCAAATCCGCCTGCTGGCTCAGAAGAAGGTGGCATAAATCATCAACTTTATTATAGTTTTAATAGTGCTTTCACCTCTCTTGCGTATGCTGACACAGACAACAATGGCAAGCCTATTGGAGTAAAAATCATGGCTACTACATCAAATACGCCAACAACAACTGGTAGTTTTAATCTGAAACTTATCCATCTGCCAAACAAATCACAAAATATGCCAATAACGCCCTATATGTATATGGCGAGTAGCATTGGTGGCTCTACTGATGTTGATGTTACATTTGGTAATATTGTAGTACAGTAATTTTAGACGTTGTATTCAATAGCAAAAAAAAGTTTTTCCAAATCTTTAAGATTTGGAAAAACTGAATGAGAAATAAGCAGGTTTAAGTAATATCTTCGTATGTGATTATTTCTACATTGTCTAAAATTGGAATTAACATTTTAGCATAAAAGGTAAAATCTGTTTGATTGGTGTCAAGTATTCTTTTTCTGTTGATATTTACTAATATCATTATTTGTCTTTTATTGGGCATAAAGTGAAACATTCCACCAATATTTTCATCATTGAGTAGGGCTATCCCAATTAACTCATTGTTGCTAAATCTGTGTTTTAATTTATCAAATACCTTATCAAAACTCTGTAAAACATCATCTTCCCAATCATAATCATCATTGAGTATAAATGTAATTCTATTATGGTCATCATAATGCCAGCCATTACTCAAAAGTAATTTCCAAAATGAAATAAAATCTATATTTTTTGAGTAGGTTATCTCTATGGAGGCTTGTAATCCCATAAAAAAATGAGTTTTTATTTCTTATCTACAATTTTTAAAAGTTCTACCTCAAAAATCAAAACGCTAAACGGTTTGATAACAGGAGTGGGACTTTGTCCGCCATACGCCATAGCGGAGGGAATAAGTAATATCCCTTTCTCACCTTTTTTCATTTTCAAAAATCCTTCGTCCCAGCCTCTAATTACTGCACCAGTCCCAACTGCAAATTCAAAGGCTTGCCCATTCGTAAGTGAGCTATCAAAAACTTTTCCTTCTATGGTTTTACCAGTATAATTAGCTGTCAAAGTATTACCAGTTTTTGGCAGTGCGCCTGTGCCTTCTGTTATACGCACATAATAAATGCCATTTCCTATGTTTTCAGCTTTTAGGTTATTTTTTGTAATATATTCTTTGATAATTTTTTCATCAGTGACGACAGATTCCTCCATTTTTTTCTCGTAGTCTGCTTTTTGTTTTTCTTTCATTTTCTCTGCGAGTGCTTCTGCTTGTACTTTATTCATTATATCAATAATTTTTATTGTATATTGCAAATCAGAACCTTTAGCTATGAAAGCGGGTAAAGGTCTGCCTGACTGTTTGGCAAGAGAATCAGAATTTACCCAAACAATAGCACTATCTCCTTTGTGTAGTTTTAGCAAAACATCTTCAAAACCACCACTTTTGCCTTTTGTCATCACTTCTTGTAGTGCAGGCATACCAGATTCGTAGCTACTCCCAAGCACAGAATCTTTACTATTTTTCACAAGAATATGGAAACTAATAAAATCCCCTGTTTTAATAAACGCATTTTGGGTATTTTCTTTGATAATAACATATTTTCTTCCACCAGAAAACTGGATAACATTCTTAGATTTTGCATTTTGTGCTTGAAGTGGGTTATTTTCAGTGAAATTTATCATTAGAAATAAAAACAAGAGAGTAAAATAACGCATATTTTTTTTAGTTTTTTGCAGATAAAATATATTTCTTAAAACTCTCCAAAAAGTTTAAAATTGGCGGAACGCTTTTGGAGAGTTGGCAATTTCCCTAATCAATCTCAATGACCACACCCGTACTAATTGGGTGTGCAGAACACGTCAAAACGTAGCCTTCCGCAATTTCTTTGTCTGTGAGTGCGTCTGTTTCCATATTTTTGATAGCTCCTTGTGTACATTTGCCCAAGCAAGCCGTACAAAGCCCACTTTGGCAAGAATAAGGTAAATCAATATTCTTTTTCATAGCTGCCTCTAAGATTGTTTGAGAGGGATTTACATCAAAATTATAGGTATTTCCGTTGTAAATAACTGTAATATTTTGCGTAATTCTTTCCTTAGAAAACTCCACAGGAACAGTTTTTTGCGTAAAATCAACCGCAAAACTTTCTTTTTTAAGCCCTTGTAAACCAAGTTTTTCAAAAGTATGCGTGATAGTTTCCATCATTCCAGACGTTCCACACATTAAATACTGTTTAGAAAGTGTCAGAGGATTTTCTGCTCTGCTTTCTGACGTATTTTCTTTCATTATTTTCTCTACTACATCAGTTATCAAACGCCCTGTAAAACCACCATTATCTGTCCACGTAGCACTAGGGCGAGATAATACGTGAAATATTTTTAGTTTATTTCCAAATTCATTTTGCAAATTTTCTAATCTTTCTCTAAAAAGTATGTTTTCTTCGTTTCTGCTTGCGTAGATAAGGCATACTTCGCTTGTAGGTTGCGTATGAAGCACACTTTGCAAAATAGACATCATTGGCGTAATGCCACTACCACCTGCAAAGAGAAAATACTGATTACTGGGCAAAATTTCTGGGGCAAAAGTGCCTGTAGGCGCAAGCACATCAATTAAATCACCTTTTTTGATAGAATTATTAAGAAGATTAGAGATTTTGCCACCTTCCACACGTTTGACAAGCACCGAAATAGTGCTTTGTTGTGTGGCATAAGAGCTACAAATAGAATAAGAACGCCTAAATTCTTCTTTGCCAACTTTTATGATAAGTGTGAGAAATTGCCCAGATTTGTAGCTTAATGGCGCATTTTGGGGTTGATTAAAAACAATTTCAACAGCGTTTTCTGTCTGTTGAATGATATTTTGAACTTCTAATTGCATTGTCCTTGAATTGTGAATTATAAATGAAGTACAAAGGTAGTTATTTTCTTTTGATTTTTTATGCAAGGAACGAAAATTAAATAACCTGTTTTTTTATTTTTCACAATAACTTAATAATCAAAGTTTTATATTCATACTTCGTACCTCTTATTTCGTACCTCTTCCTTAGTCTGTTATTTCCCAAAGGCAGCTTTAAGCAAAAGTCCTGCACCACCAGCTGACAACACAAATATTAAAAGCAGTTGAAATAAATTCATAGACCTAAAATTAAAGTTGATGTTCATTATCACACCAACAATTATCAAAACGACTGCGCCAACCATCATTAGCCAACCAACATAGTTTTTAGCATTAAAAAACACCATCACCACACCTATAAAAAACGGAATAAGTAGCATACCGCTTGTTACGCCTACATTTCCCATTTGGTAGAGATGCCCACCCAGTAATGTTAATTTCTGATTAATATTGTTCTCCAAGTGGAAATAATACATTGCTCTATGTTCCGTAGGTACGACCTACGGCTATTAATATTAAAC
>JAYVGJ010000161.1:0-12065 GCA_043772375.1 Raineyaceae bacterium
GTTTAATATTAATAGCCGTAGGTCGTACCTACGGAACATAGAGCAATGTATTATTTCCACTTGGAGAACAATATTAATCAGAAATTAACATTACTGGGTATTCCACCTAACAACAAATCACGCTCAAACAATGTATTTAAGCACTTTTATAAGCAAAAAACCACCTTATTTGGGTGGTTTTTGTATTTATCAATAGTTCGTTAAAATTTCAGTAATCTATTATTTGTCTGTGTGCTATTGAGCCATAAAAAATATAAGTACCTGATAATAAATATTTTAACCTTTTAAAAAGTGCGACAAAACCCACGAACTATTGTCTATTTAACATTGATTTATTATTTTTTCTTCTTTCTTGAGTGACTATTATGTCTTTATCTTCTAGCTTTTTCTTGTTTTGTTTCCGCCGTTGTTGGGTGTGCTAGTATTAGCGACACCAACAACGAACTAATAATAAATTGGAATAAAGACTCATAAAAAAGCGCAAAAAAGTACAATAACTGTATTATTTTACGCTTTTTTAGAAAAATTACGTTAATAAAATTCAGTAAAGCTCCGTAATTCGTAATTTCTAATTCGTAATTGAATGAAAACTAAGGTTTTAGTGTCCCCATACCGCCATCTATGCCTATGGTTTGCCCAGTTATCCAGCTAGATTTGTCTGATAACAAAAAAGCTGCCATTTCTGCAATATCTTCAGAAGTGCCAATACGCCCAATAGGATGTCTTTTTCCTGCATTTTCTACTTTCTCATCAGAGCCTAAAAGTTTGTTTGCAAGAGGCGTATTGGTCAGAGAAGGCGCAATAATATTCACTCTAATATGCAAATTTGCCCATTCTGCCGCCAAAGATTTTCCTAATCCCTCAATAGCTGCTTTTGACAACGCAATAGACGAATGAAAATTCATACCTAAGGTAGCTGCCACCGTACTAAACAGTACCACGCTTGCGCTATCTGCTTTTTTAAGATTTTTTAATGTATTTTGCAAAACATCAACCGCACCAAGCACATTGATATTAAGGTCTTCCTGAAATTCCTCACGCGTGATGCGGTGAAAAGGCTTCAAATTGATAGTTCCAGGACAATATGCCACGCCATTAAGTGCCTCTGGTAGGCTAGAAAGTGCATCAGCAACCGCATTTTTGACATCTAAGGGCAGAAAAGTAACTCCCAATGCCTTTAATTCATCAGATTGATGGCGACAAGCAACTATTACATTTGCGCCTTGTGCCTTCAATATACCTGCTAGTGCTAGCCCAATGCCTGTACTTCCGCCCACGACAAGAAAATTCTTCATTTTATAATATTATATTTTAGGTTTTTCTATTGATTTTTATTCGTTGAATACCATAGAAACCAATAAAAAGCTAAAATGTTTCTAAATGCTGTAAAAACAAGAAGAAATACTAATTTATTTTTATGACATTTTTCAATATTTTTTGATGTAAGATTTAACCAAAAAATCAACCAAATTGCCCTATACCTATTTTTTTGATGTAAGAAAAAAATACATCAAAGAAACTTAACAAAAATTTAATATAGTAATGCTTTTGTTATCCCATATTTATTGGTTATGTTTGCTTCCAGTATTTCAACACAGAAATACCAAAACCAACAATAAAATGTTAAACAAACCAATAAGCAAGATGTGGCTACTATACGTGTGCCTGCTTGCCTGCTTAGGTGGATGCAAGCAATGCCTCAAAGCACCCACACCCACCACACTACCAGATGCTACACAGACAGGCGCAAACACCTTTGGCTGTATGCTAAACGGTAACCTCTGGGTAGCACAAGGAAGAAGTAGCGGTTTTAATCCTGCGCAACTCCCCAACCCCTATTTAGGTTATGATGCTACTTATAATGGTGGTTCATTAGATGTGGGTGGTGGTATTGTGTTAGATGATAAATCTCAAAGCAATATTGTTATAACAGGGAATAATATTGGAGGTACTGGTACTTATAGTCTTGATAAAGCTAAAAGTGGAATATTTTTTAAACATACTGACTTTGTAAATAGCCTAGTATATTATAATGACGGTTATGATGGAAATGTATTTTCTGGTGGAGAACTTACCATCACAAAACTAGACAAAGTAAATAAAATCATATCTGGTACATTCTATATCACAATAGAAAAACCTAAATTGGGTAAAAAAATTGTGATAACTGATGGACGTTTTGATATAAAATATCTTTAAACTAAAAAACAAACTAAAACTAAAAATATGATAAATGTATTCTTTATGCAGCGTAGCTGCATAACAACGCACAACGCACAACGCTAGTAGTGTTGTTGCTGATTTTGTTATTTTGTAGTAATGCACTCGCCCAAAGTGATAGCCCCTACAAAGACAAAATTGATTCTGTCTTTATGCACATAGACAAATCCCCCTCTCGTATTCCTACACGCCTGCTTCTTGAAAGTGGTCTTAATCTTGTAGAAATAGACAAATTACAAGGTACTATTACGCCAGATAATCAGGTAAATATCCAAATTTGGAATGCTTTGCACCATAGCCTCTATACGGCTAACGTGGACGTAAAGCAGCAGTTTCAAAGCTTTGATGATATTCAAACTGTCATAGCACAATATCCAGAAGAGCAAATACAACTACCTATTTTGCGTGTCAGATACAACACGCTTAAGCCAATGGCACTTGAATATAGATGGTTTAAATTGGGTTATGAACAACTTTATGATACGTCCGAGGGACTAAAAGCCAATCCCTTTGATACAGGGGAAACCTTTGCCGTTGCACCCACACAAGGCGAAGCAAAAGCAGGTATTGCAGAATTTGTGTTTCGTCAGGGTCTGATTGTGAATAATACAGGGCTTAATATCATCAATATTGCTGCTGATTTTGATGACGGGCAAGGTAAAAAACCTTATAATCTTGATGACCCCATAAACATTACTTGGACTTTTAGCGGTACAAAAAAATTGAAGTATTTTATCTACTTTGATGATGGTAGCGTAATGGAAGGACATTCTATTTTTGAAGTTACTGTACCTCCCATAATGCCTAATGGTAAATATACTGATTTAACTCCAGATGCTACTGTAAATGCGAGTGGCTATACTTTGCAAATAGGATTTTCTGATGTCAATAAAGCTAATAACCCTACTGTACTTCCTGCCAACCTTAAAATAAGAAAACCTTTTATTGTGTTAGATGGCATTGACCAACTGAATAAAGCTGATTACAAAACATTTATGTTTAGTACAGATTTCAATGGTCTAGCGTATAGAGATGATTTCAAAGATAGCCTAGCCAAGCAAGGTTATGATTTGGTTTATTTTAATTATGCAGATGGTGGGGCAAGTATTGTTACCAATGCTGATTATTTCATAAACGCTATCAACTATATCAATGCACAAAAAGCCCTAGCAGGTAGCACGGAGCCAAACGTGGTAATGGGTGTTAGTATGGGCGGTTTGGTGGCACGTTTTGGCTTAGCTAAAATGTACCGTGCCAGCCTAATAAATCCTACTCCAGCTAATAACTCCCAAACTCGTCTACTTATCACCCACGACAGCCCACACCAAGGCTCAAATGTACCTGCTGCTATCCACACTTTGATAAGGAGGTCACTTAATGCTCTTCCTATTTGGTCGTTACTAATACCACAAGTCAGGCAGGCAAATATATGGGCAAATTCACCTGCAGGTAAAAATATGCTAAATTATAGCAGCTCTATGCTAATTCCTATTAGTGGCGTTAGTTTGTTTAACCCCATTATTTTCACTCCAAACACCTTTTTAGCTAATACCTACCATCGTATGGTGCGTTTTCCTGCTGGAGGAGTGCCACCGCCACCCTACAAATTTATAGCTACATCACAAGGTTCTGAATGTGGTTTTGGTATTGTATCTCCTGGTCAGGATTTGATAAACTCTAATGGTAGGGTTAGTCATCTTATTGGTTTACTGGTTAGAGCAGGAGTAGGCTACGAATTTAACGTAAAAGCAGGCAATACTGGCTCTTCTAGGGTACTTTATGTGAATATATACGCAGAAGTAAGAATTTTCTTTGGGACTATTGTTATTAGAAGACCTTTAATAATGCCCCTTACTCAAAATGACCCCTATCCAGGGCTTGTAGCAGACTCACAACCTGGCAGTATTACTGATTTTTATGACGTAACAAAGGCTAATATTAATGCAGATTGGAGTTTTTTGGGTGTTTTTTCACTAAATGCAAGTACTACTACTGCAGGTGGTTTTTGCTTTGTATCTCGTAACTCTGCCTTAGATATTATCTCGCCTGTAAATTATGTGGGAAATTTGTCTGGTGGCAATTACAACAATAATGCAAGTGCTAATCCTTCTTATGCCAATGCTTTTATCACGCAAGAGCTCATCTATACAAGTATTCCAAGTTCTGGCAATATAGTGCATACAACATTTACGCCACGCCAAACTGGATGGATATTTGATGAGATGCAACTCAAGACACCCACAAAAAGAGCTAATTGTGCAGTGAATTGTGATATATTTGGTCTTGCGCCAGAAATCAATATTTTGTCTGTGGGTAATTATGCCACCCTCCCAAATCCACTATTCACGTATTTCTGGAGTATTAGTGGTACTGGTGCAGTTATTAGTGCAGGACAAGGTACACCCAGCATAATTGTAACGCCTTTACCAGGTGTTTATGGTACTTATGTGCTTACCCTCACCGTTTCCACTAATTGTTCTAGCGTAATCACGACAAAAACGGCTACTTTTTTGCCTCCGCCACCACCACCACCATTACCACCACCGCCAAGCGTTGTTATCAATACAGTAAAACCTTATGTTTATGGTGTTTTGTGTGTTCCTAATAACATAGAAATGGGTTTTGGAGCAGTTGTGAGTAATATAAATGCTAATCAGTATCCTTTGCAATATAATTGGACAAGTGCGGGAGGTTCAATTACGGCTACTATTGGAGATAGAATAAGGTGGCTAATAGGTCCAAACCCAAACTCAAATGGTACAACAGCTATTATTAGGGTTTCTGTGCTTAGTAGTGTGGCTACTGGTAGTGTTTTGCTTGCAAATACAAGTTATACAGTTACTGGTATTGTGCAGTTAAACTGCAGAGTAGTAACACCCACACCTAAAAATGCAACTATTAACTTTATAGTTTCTCCTAATCCTTCATCAGAAAATGAAATAACAATTTCGCAAGAGGTTTCCAAATCAGAAACCTCTGCGTCAGGTGAAGAACAAACGCAATCAGAAGCTAAAAATGAGGCATTTACTTTGATTTTGTACAACAAACTACAAGTAAAAGTGCGTGAAACTACACTAAACACACTTAGTAAAACCATTTCTACGGGGGGTTTGCCAAATGATGTGTATTTTTTGCATATTATTAGTAAAGATGGCGTTAGAGTTGTCAAACAAGTAATGATTTTACGTTAGTGTTGAGTGTGTAGTGATAAGTGTTTAGTGAAATACAAAATACTGAATAAACAAAAAAAGCCTTCCCAAGATTTGGGAAGGCTTTTTTCGTTTATGTTTATTTTAACTTCCCAAAAGTAGTTCTCTTGCGCTTGCTAGTGCCGTTTGTGAGGGTTCTGCACCGCTTATCATTTTTGCAATTTCCGTAATGCGTTCATCTTCAGCAAGTTGTTTGATATTGCTAATGGTGCGAGTGGCAGTATCTTTTTTATAAACAAAGTAATGATTATTCCCACGTGCTGCTATTTGGTGCAGGTGCGTAATAGTAATTATTTGGTGTTTTTGTGCCATTTCCAGCATCATATTACCCATTTTACTTCCTACTTCCCCAGAAATACCAGTATCCACTTCATCAAAAATAAGCGTTGGAAGTGCGGTTTTTCCTGCTAAAATATACTTTATAGCCAGCATCAGCCTAGAAAACTCACCACCAGAAGCAACGTTTTTGATTTCTTGCGGTGGCATACCCTTGTTGGCACTAAACAGAAAATTGATTTTATCAATGCCGTAAGCCGTTGGCTCTGTGATTTCCTGCGTGATTTTGAGAATGGCGTTGGGCATTCCTAGCTCTGAAAGCAGGCTTGCAAGTGCTTTTTCAATGTTTTGGAACTGTAATTTTCTGTTGTCAGAGATTTTTTGTGCAATTTCTTGCAGGTCTTTTTCAATGTTTTGAAGATTTTTGCGTGTTTTCTCAATTTCCTCATCAAAAGTAAGTACTAGTTCTACTTTTTTATTGATTTCATATTGAATATCAAGGAGTTGTGCAATTGTTTCTACCTTGTGTTTTCGTTGCAAACGGAAGATTTCCTCTAATCTCTCTTGTTTTTCTTCTATTTTTTCAGGGTCAAATTCTAGGTCTTCAAACTCACTTTCAAGCTCTTCAGCCACATCTTTTACCTCAATACGGGCGTTTTCAAGGCGTTCATAAAGCGTGTCGTATTTATCCGACAAACCAGCAATTTTTGAAAGTTCGTTTGATGCTTGTTTGAGTGCGCCCACAATAGAAAAATCATTATTGACGAGTTTATTCACCAAAGAATCAAACTTAGTTTTAAGCTCTTCTGCGTTTTCAAGCGTGTTTAGTTCTTTTTCTATGATTTCTTGTTCTCCATTTTTGAGAGAAGCATTTACCAATTCTTCCAATAAAAAGCTGTTATAATCTAACTCTTTTTTATATGTTTCATTTTCTTTGAGCAATTTTTTATAATTTGTTTGGACTTTTTTATAGTCTGAAAATGCCTTAAAATAGCCTGAAAGCATTTCTGGGTGAGCCGCATAACCATCAATAATTTTTAGTTGGAAAATATTATCCCCTAAAAGTAGGTTGTCGTGTTGTGAGTGAATATCAACGAGTTGTTTGCTGATATTTGCCAAAATATCTAGTGTGACTGGCGTATCATTGATAAAAGCACGAGATTTTCCGCTAGCCGCTATCTCTCGTCTGATGACGGTTTGGACTTCGTAATCAAGTTCATTTTCTTCAAAAATTCGTTGCATTTTGTAAGCAGAAACATCAAATGTAGCCTCTACTACGCATTTTTGTGTGTCGTCAAACAAGGCTTTTCTGTCGGAGCGGTTGCCCAAAAGCAAACCAACTGCACCCAACATAATAGATTTTCCTGCACCTGTTTCTCCTGTAATTACATTGAAATTTTGGTGCGGATATAGTTCTAATTGCTCTATAAGGGCATAATTTTTTATAAAAAGATGTGTCAGCATTGAAATTTTGTGAGCAAAATTGATAGACAAAATGGTAGATTTTCCACAAAAATACGAATATTTTTGCAATATTTTTCTAACATTCTTTCTAAGAAAAAATATTCTGTTGTTTTGATAAAAAAATGCAAAAAATACTCAAAATATCTTTTACTCCTCAAAGATATTACGGACTAAGCTACTATATTTGTGCTATTAGTCGCTTAGTAACTCAAAATTCACAACTTAAAACTCACAACTATTATAATAATGACCTCTTACCTTACTTCTAATATGAATAATAATGACATTTTGGCACAGGCTTTCGGAAAAATTGTCAGTAAGCACCGTTTGCAAAATATGCAACAAAATACAGAAGAATTGAATACAGTAGTTGGTGCAGAACCTACACTTATACGCATCAACGACACGCAGGAGAGTATTTTGCAGGCAAAACTAAATCATACAACGCACTTGTATGAACTAAAAATTGCGCTGTTGGAGAAAAATATCCAAAAGCAAAATGCCAAAATTGAGGCTTTGGTACAAGAACTTACATTAGCCATTGATAGAATCAAAAAAATAAATTCGTAAATAAAAAGCCCTACAAAATAGATTTTGTAGGGCTTTTTAAAATAATTATTTGATATACAACTAGTTAGTATTTTGGTACATACTTTTTCAATTTTGCATCTACATAATAATAATAAGGTGTAACCTTGTTTGCTTCATAAACTTTGGCAGCATCTCTTTTATGGGCAAGAAAATAAAATTTCAATTTTGTTCTATCACTAAGGCTATAGGTTGGATTTAATGCTTCTGCTGTTGAATAATTGATTGATATTATTTGAAGTTCTTTTTGCGGTTTTATCAGCCATTCCATTGTTTGCAAATCTAAAACACCAGACATTTTGTCGCTTGTTTGGATTGAATAACCATAGAATTTATGACTATAATCTCCTTCTATGCTGCTGCTATTTGGAATTATCTCATTGATAAGTTTCTTTTCTCCGAGAATACTGATTAAACCTGTTTCATTATTGATGTTCTTGTATTTAAACCAAATATTGCCAGTTATGTCATTTTTACTGAAATACGCTAATTCTGAATATACAAAATCTAAATTAGTTAGTGTTTCTCCACTTCGTTGGATAATACCAAATTTACCCCCTTTTTCTGCAATAGCAAAATAGGTTTCTTTGTACTTAAGTAAACTTGGTTTATTGGTATAAATAGCTGAATAAGAGTATAATTCACTAGCAGCATCAAGTCTGAATCCCATTGGAGAATCATCTTTAAATACTTTTTTAGCATAGGATTCACGTTGCATATCCCATTTTTGTTCTGTTTGTTCTGTCTGACTCATATCTACAAATACTTTTACTTCTTTGGTTGCTGCGTTGATTTCAAAAAAAACATCATTGTTATAACTTCCACTTAGGTTAGGTTTAAAAAAATCTAGCTCTGAATAAGTTGGTTTTAGCACCACTTTTTGCGTTTTTGCATTGATGTAACCATTACCATTATCAGTAATGTAAGGAATAAGATTTGGAAAATCCTTTTTATTTATAAGCAGGAAATCTTTTTCAATAGTCTTTTTTATTTTGTCAAGTGAAGCATCTTGTGCAATAGACAAATGAGAGATTAAAACAGCAAATAAAAGCAGTAAAGGTAGTTTTAACATAGTTTTGAAAAAGTTTTGTATTTGATATTGATGTATTACTTACAAATATAATCACTTTGTTTTTCATTTCCAAATAAATACAAACATTTATTCATTCCTTTGAAAAATTGCATTTTTATTTATAATTTTTATATGTTTTTGAGTGTTGAAAGACCAAATACCCTCATGAAAAACATGTTCACACAGTTAGATTTATAACACTAGTGGCTTTTTTTATAATAATATTTTTACTAATACAATTTTTCTGCAATTTCCCTATCATTAGACAAACGAGGCACTTTATTTTGCCCACCCAATTTTCCCAAAGATTTCATATAACTAATAAAAGCATCAGAAGGCAATACTTTAATTTTCAAAGTGCTTAAAATATTCCCAATGATTAGGTCTTTGTAATAAATATTTAATTTTTGCATTTCTTTGTCAAGCGTTTGCGCAAATAAATTCAAATCATTTGGCAGTTTTGAAAACGCAATAAGCCATTCGTGATGTGGTAAAGCATTTTCTTGTGGAATATTTGCATTAACTTGTGGCGTTACCTGTGGAGCAACCGTAAATTCCGTAATTTCTACTTCTGGAAACTGCAAAAGCGTATATTTCATAGCTTTTTCTACCTCCTCTCCTATTACGTGTTCGCCAAAAGCAGAAATAAAATGCTTTATTCTACCAGAAACAACCACTCTATACGGATTTTTGGAAACAAATTTGACCGTATCACCAATAGAATAGCCCCAAAGTCCTGCATTATTATTGATGATAAGGGCATAGTTTTTGTCTAATTCTACCTCTCCAATGGTCAGACGAGTAGGATTTTCGTTAAAATACTCTTCCGCAGGCACAAATTCAAAGAAAATACCAGTATCCAAAAGCAGCAACAATCCTTCAGAAATCATTTTGTCTTGGTAAGCAAAAAAGCCTTCAGAGGCAGGAAAAAGCTCTATTGAATCAATTTTTTTGCCAATACTTTCAAATAATTTAGCTTTGTAAGGCTCAAAATTTACGCCACCATACACAAAAAGAGAAAAATCAGGAAAAATATCCTTGATTTGTTTGCCAGTTTTTGCCTGCAAACGGTCAAAATACATCTGCACCCAAGGCGGAATACCAGAAATCAAAGACATATTTTGATGTAAGGTTTCTTCAATAATTGCATCTAATTTGGTTTCCCAATCTTCAATACAATTGGTTTCATACGTAGGCAACTGATTTGTGCGCAAATACGCAGGTACGTGATGGTTAGCAATGCCCGACAAACGTCCTGTAAGCACTTTTCCTTTAGTATCAAGCGTTGGACTTCCAGACAAAAAAATCAGTTTTTTATCCAAAAAGTCAGCGTTTTTACTCTCGTGTATGTAGGTCAAAAGGGCATTTCTAGCACTATTGATATGATTTGGTATAGATTCTTTGGTGATTGGAATGTATTTTACGCCAGAAGTTGTGCCGCTTGTTTTGGCAAAATAAACAGGCAAACCCTTCCATAAAACATCATTTTTGCCTTGTATGACTTGCTCAATATATGGTTTTAGCCCTTCATAATCTCGTATTGGCACATTTTTAACAAAATCTTGGTGCGTTTTGATGCCTGCAAAATTATGTTCTTTCCCAAAAACGGTATCTTTCGCCTGAAAAATAAGGTCGTTAAAAACATTTTTTTGTGTTTCAACAGGCGTGGAAGCCCATTTATTTTGTGCAGACACAATATAACTAGCAAACGGTTTGGCTAAAAAAGAACGAAAACCCATAAGTAATTGTGAATTTTTAATTGTGAACTAGCAGTTGCTAGTGTGAATGATTTACAAATGTATTAGAATTTTGCAAGAAATCAATAACTAATGAGTTGTGAATTATGAATTATGAATTATAAGTTAATGTAATACATTGAAAATCAATTTATTAACACTTAATTTTGTAATCTGATTATTTGTAAAGTATTTTTCTAAAAAACTTATTACATTTGTGTAAAATATAGTTAATTCACAACTTATAACTCACAACTTATAATTCATAACTTATAATTCATAACTCACACATGATAGAATATCTTTCAAATCCGCTTTTAAAGAATATTAGACAAGATTTTAAAGGAAATCCGTTTATAAACAACCGCTTTGAATTTTCTGAAAACCCTTCAAAACCACATAATCCGCTCACTATTTTGAAGTGGCAAATTAGCGACAATCCGCAAAAAGAAGAGAAAAAAAAAGATAAATTTCGCTTGAAAGTCATTGAAAATAAGACTTTTATGAATGATAACAAAGATATGATTGTGTGGCTTGGTCATTCGTCATTTTTTATGCGTATAAATGGCGTTACCTTGCTCACAGACCCTGTTTTGATAGATTTGCCTTTTGTACCACGCCTTGCAGGATTACCCTGCGCTATTTCTGATATTAAAAATATTGATTTTTTGCTAATTTCTCACGGACACAGAGACCATTATGACGAGGCTTGTGTCAATAAAATCATCTCTCAAAATCCTGATATACAAATACTTATGCCATTGCGTATTAGTGTGCTTTTGGGTAGAAATCAACAGAAAGTAAATTATCAAGAAGCGGGTTGGTGGCAATATTTTGATTTGGATAAAATAACCACCCCCAACCCCTCCTTAAAAGGATTGGAACAAAACTCCCCTACTTTTCAAGGAGGGGCTGGGGGTGGTTTTATGCCTAAAAACTTCTCTAATCTCTTAGAAATAAGTTTTTTACCCGCCAAACATTGGAACAGAAGAGGCATTTTGGACTATAATCAAACGCTTTGGGGGAGTTTTTTTATCAAAAATAAACAAAACAACCAAACTTTTTATTTTGCTGGTGATACTGCTTACGACAAGCATTTTACAGAGATAAAAACCGTTATGGGTGCGCCTGACGTGTGTTTTATGCCTGTGGGTGCATACAAGCCTGCCAACATTATGTGTGATGCGCACACAACACCACAAGAAGCCCTACAAGCCTACAATGATTTGGGTGGAAATACCTTTATTCCAATGCACTACGGCACTTATGACCTCGCAGATGAGCCTTTGGGTGAGCCTGCACGCCTTTTAAAAACCTTTGAAGATAACAAGCAAATTAAAGGAGATTTGAAGTTTTTGGAGATTGGTGAAGAGTTTTTGTTATAGCTGCAAACACTATTTGAATATAGGGCTTCCGCATCTAATTTAAGGCTTTTTGATGAAAATAACGATATTATGGAAATATTTAATTTATCAGATATAACATTGCAAGAGTTCACAA
>JAYVGJ010000162.1:0-3230 GCA_043772375.1 Raineyaceae bacterium
TTACATTCTTTGAATAAGAATGTTTTTCTGTTGTAGTTTCCAAAGCAACAACTTTTATATCAAAAGACACTCCAAATTTATTATTTAGAGTATTTATTAAGTCTTCAGAATACGTTGCTATTCCACACTCACGAGGCGGGAGTGAAGTTATAAACAAAACTTCTGGTGTGTGATGTTCAAAAGTGAAGTTTTTAGTTTTTGCAGCAGCTGCTTTTGCCTCAAAATCTAAAACATTTACTTCTGATGTAAAAGTTTCAATTTTAAAACTCTCTGTTTGTGTGTCATAAGATTTAGCTTGATACATTTGTGTAAGTGTTTAAAGTATAAAAGGTGTAATTTGGTGTTATTTACTTAGTGTTTGATGTTCTGAACTCAATGTTTTGAGTTCAGATGTCAATGTTTTGAGTTCTGAACTCAATGTTTGATGTTCCGAAGTCAAAACATTGACTTCGGAACTGTCTATTTTGAGTTCTGAAGATACTGTTTGATGTTCTGAACTCAAAACATTGACTTCGGAACTGTCTATTTTGAGTTAAGAAGATGCTGTTTGATGTTCTGAAGTCAAAACATTGACTTCGGAAGATGCTGTTTGATGTTCGGAACTCAAAAAATTAGCATTTAAGACTATTTTTTCTACTTTTGATATTAAAATTTTCTCTTCTAATGTAGTTGCGTGAGTTGCAAAACCTGAACTTTGATGTATGCAAATGTCATTTTTCATAGTTGTAAGTTATTTATGCGTTAATTCTTCTAACAATTCAGAAATACTGACTGAAGCGCAAGCAATTTGTTCATCTGCGGCACCATAATATATGTAAAGTGTGTCATCAACTACTACCGCACCAGTAGGAAAACAAACGTTATTTACCTCGCCTGTAATTTCCCAAACATGGTCAGGTTTAAAGAGTGCATAAGGAAGTCTGGCTATTTCTTTTTGAGGATTTTCAAGGTCTAAAAGAGCTACACAAGCAGAATAAACAAATCCTTTTATAGTGTCGTGAACACTATGATATACTAAAAGCCAACCTTCTTTAGTTTCAATAGGTGGACAACCACCTCCAATATAACTAATTTCGTGTGTGTATTTAGGCGTGAGAAGTATATTATCTTTGAGTTGGATACAATAGGTTTGCCAGAAAGCAGGCGTAAGCTCATCAAAATTATGTATACAAACAATTTGTATATCAGGTTTTATTCTATGAAGAAAATAGAATTTATTGTTAATCTTTCTAGGAAAAAAGATAACATTTTTATCCCAAATAAATACCTTTTTGCCGTGTATTTCAGGACTTCCGCCGTTGTGATTATACCTTGAGTATTTCTCGTTGAGAAGTCCTTTGGTTTTAGCAAGTCGCATAAACTCCTCGTGAGTAAGTTGAGGTACAATTATACCGTGTTTTTCCCACGTAATCATATCCGTAGAGGTCGCAAGACAACCCAAGGCATTGACACCGTCATAACCAGTATAAGAAAGATAATAAGTTCCTTCTATTTTGACAATTCTTGCATCTTCAACGCCCTGACTTTCATAAGGGAATTGAGGGAAAATAATAGGCTCATCTTTGCGAAAATGCACCTCAACTAAATTTTTGAGCTGACAATACCCAACACTAGAATAGTTGCCTTTTCCTACTGCTCTGTAAAACATATGTACTAAATCATCTTCTAAAATAGCTGCAGGATTAAGTACGCCTTCAATTTCAAAACCAAGCGAGGTTTTGCAAAGTACCATTCCAAGTTTATTGACCTTTACCATAGTAATTTTAGTTTGCTTTTTGGTTTATCAAAGGTCAATTTTTATTCTTAAAATAAGTTACGGAGTTTCCCAATAAAGTTGTAATATTCTCACGTATCTTAGGATTTGGTATGTTAAGATTTTCGTGGTTAAAAGTTTGTATTATGAGATATTTCTGTGTTGTCAGGTGTTTCCACCTGACAACAAATGCGCTTTTAAACCTTGTTTATTGCCGTTTATTGAAGTCGGGTGGAAACCCCCGACAACACAGCATTATACAAAAAAGCACCTTAGAAGTTTCTAAGGTGCTTTTTTTGGTCATTTTTTTGAGTTAAAATAAATCATTTTCACTTTTTTGGGTCTTTTCCCACGCATTGATATTGCTAAAAGTAGTCTTTGCAATGCCTGCAAGGGCTTCTTTTGTCAGAAAAGACTGATGCGCAGTAATAAGTACATTTGGATAGCTGCGCAAAGTAGCAAACAAAGCATCTTTTGGGAGTTTTTGGCTTTGATTACTAAAAAAAAGGGCTTTTTCGTGTTCATAAACATCTAAACCAGCCGCTCCAATAGTGCCATTGTCTAGTGCTGTTATCAAATCAAGCGTATTGATAATGCCTCCACGAGCTGTATTTATCAAAATAACACCTTTTTTCATCAAATCAAAATGCTTTTTAGCCATTAAATAATGTGTTTCTTCATTCAGAGGACAATGAATAGAAATAATATCAGCCTTTTTGCATAAAGTTTCTATATCAACATAGGAAATATTGGTATTTTTGATAAGTTTTTTATCTTCTTTAACGTCAAAAGCAAGCAATTTACAGCCAAATCCGTGCATAATACTCGCAAAAGCAGCCCCAATTTTGCCAGTTCCTATTATTCCAACTGTTTTCCCGTGAATATCTATTCCTGTAAGATTATCCAATAGAAAATTATTAGCATTGATAAGCATCTGACTATAAATAATTTTCCTATTGATAGCTAAAAGTAGCATCACAGCGTGTTCCGCCACTGCATACGGAGAATAAGCAGGCACATTTGCCACACAAAAACCTAGTTTTTGGGCTATTTTGAGATTTACGTGGTCATAGCCAACAGAACGCAAAGCAATAAAACGCACTCCTAGTTTAAAAAGTGCTTTTAACACGCTTTCAGAAGCATTATCACTTGTAAATAAACCTACAACATCAGCATTTTTAGCTAAATGTGCGGTTTCTTCTGACAATTTTTCTTCTAAAAAAGTACATTTATGTTCCTTTCCTGCCGCTATTTCAAGAAAAGGTTTGTCAAAAGTGTGTGTACTGAAAATAGTTATGTTCATTTTGTTTGTTATTAATTGCTATTTAAACCACCCCAGCCCTCCTTAAAAAGGAGTGGAGTTTTGTTTCCATCCTTCCCCAGTAATGTTAATTTCTGATTAATATTGTTCTCCAAGTGGAAATAATACATTGCTCTATGTTCCGTAGGTACGACCTACGGCTATTAATATTAAACC
>JAYVGJ010000163.1:0-4494 GCA_043772375.1 Raineyaceae bacterium
GTTTAATATTAATAGCCGTAGGTCGTACCTACGGAACATAGAGCAATGTATTATTTCCACTTGGAGAACAATATTAATCAGAAATTAACATTACTGGGATTTGCCCCCTTGTTATTACTATTTCTTGTTCGTCAATACAAATGGAATAATCAGGGTGATTACCAAAAGGGCGTGGTATTTCTTCTTTTTTGGTAAGAATACCGCTTAAAATTTCTTTTTGACCATTTTTCAGGCTATTTTTCATAGCCATACTCATTCGCAAAATAAAAATTATTACAAAAACTAAAGGTAAAACTACTAAACGTTTAAACTCAAATTGTAGCCAGCTTTGATTTTCTATGGAAACCTCTTGGTAAATATGATAAATTAGTATTAAGAAACCCAATAAGACAATTAAAAAGACTCCATACCCTAGATAAGTTTGTTGTTGCAAAGATTTTACCTCTTCTTTGGACAAAGGCGCAGTTATTGTTTTCATTTTTGCGAGATTTTTTAGTTTAATAAGCAAAAATACACAAAAAACCACAAAAAAATACGACATTTACCCTATTTTGTAATTATTTTAGGTTTATATTTGTGGGCTTGTAGGCACAGTTTTACAAATCAAAAAAATACATCACACTCTTTATTCCCCTTGAGGATTAGGGGCTATTCACACTTCAAAAAGATGCTTTCACAAATAAAAACCCTTGCTAAACAGTACGCCACAGGCATTATAGCCAACCGCAGGCACTTGCACGCCAACCCAGAACTTTCTTATGAAGAATATGAAACCGCTAAGTTTGTCGCACAAAAACTCAAAGAAATAGGCATTATCCCAACAGAAGGCGTGGCAAAAACGGGGCTTATTGCTATTATTGAAGGCAAAAATCCAACGTCAAAAGTAGTGGCTTTGCGGGCTGATATGGACGCTTTGCCTATTTTTGAAAAAAATAACGTACCCTACAAGTCCACCAAAGAGGGCGTTATGCACGCCTGCGGACACGACGTACACACAGCAAGCCTACTCGGGACTGCAGCTATCCTGCAACAACTCAAAGATACGTTTCAAGGTACTGTAAAGCTGATTTTTCAGCCAGGAGAGGAAAAAATACCAGGCGGCGCAAGTCTTATGATAAAAGAGGGCGTTTTGGAAAACCCTAAACCAAATAACATACTAGGGCAGCACGTAATGCCACTTTTGCCTGTAGGAAAGATTGGTTTTAGAGAGGGAATGTATATGGCAAGTGCAGACGAAATTTATGTAACCATCACAGGAAAAGGCGGACACGGTGCTATGCCCGAGTTTTGCATTGACCCAGTCGTTATTATGGCACATATTATTACGGCACTTCAACAGATTGTAAGCAGGCACGCAAGCCCAAAAATTCCTTCCGTACTTACTTTTGGCAAGGTTTTGGCGCAAGGTGCAACCAATATTATTCCAAATGAAGTGTATTTGGAAGGTACTTTCCGTACTTTAGATGAGGCTTGGCGCACACAAGCGCATATCAAAATGAAAAAAATGGCAGAAGGAATAGCAGAAGCTATGGGCGGACATTGTGATTTTGATATTCGTAGAGGTTATCCGCATCTCAAAAACCACCCAGAAACCACGCTGAAAGCTAAAAATGCCGCTATTGCGTATATGGGCGCAGAAAATGTGGTGGATTTGGATATTTGGATGGCAGCAGAAGATTTTGCGTATTATACACAAACTGTTGATGCTTGTTTTTACCGTTTAGGCACTAGAAACGAAGAAAAAGGCATTGTTTCGGGTGTGCATACGCCTACTTTTGATATTGACGAAAACGCCCTAGAAATAGGTGCAGGACTTATGGCGTGGCTGGCTATCAGCGAGTTAGAAGCAAAGTAGGTTTATTATTTACCACATAGGCACATAGGAAACACAGAATACATTTGCTGTATTGCTATGTTTTCTATGTGCCTATGTGTTGAAAAAAGAGTATTTTTAACTAAAATTTCACTCTTCCAGTTGCCCAATAAGTTGTTCTTTCCCAAGAAGGCGCACCAGGAGAAACAGCTTGTCCACCTGCATTGCTAGTCATTGGTGCAAGATTTTGTTCATTAGAAAGATTTTTTCCAGTTAATTGGAACTCAAAATTCTTACTAATATTATATCCTAATGCCATATTGATAAGAATTCCTCCTTTTTCTTTTGCACCAGCAGGAGAATACCAACCACCATAATAGATACTTGTCATACTTACAAAAAAATCTTCTGTAAATTTATACTGTGCGTTTAGTTTAAACATACTTTGAGGAAATGCTTTGTAGGCTACTTTCTCACCATCTGCAGCCAAATACATACTGTTTGCAGCTATAGCAATGTCTTTCTGTTCTTTGGATACTTGTGTTACGCCTGCATAAGAGTAACTAGCTTGCGTAGAAAATTTTTCTGTAACATATTGTACTGTAAGTTCCGCACCAAATTGAGAAAATGTACCAGGTGTATTTTTAAAATACCAATAACCATTCCAATCTCCTGCAATATCAGTACCAACATTAGGGACTGTAAAAACAGTAGGATCTTGATAAATAACACCTACATCAATTACATTAGAAACTTGATTATAATAGGTTACAAGATTTACATTCAATTTTTTATTAGGTTTGAAAGTAGCTGCTAGCTCAAAACTACTCATACGTTCTGGGGCAATAGTAGGAATATTTGTACTTCCAGGGATATTAGCACCACCCACAGAACTATAATTATCAGCACGCAACATTCCATCACGTCTATATCCACCTGCATAGTGCAAACCTACCGCACCACGGAAACCCCCTTGATAAGCTGCACGAATAATAAGTGCTTGTGTTGGTGTATAAAAAATACCAATACGAGGTACAAAATTAGTTCCCCAATAAGGGTGTTTATCCACACGTACTGCTGCAAAAAAATCTACCTTTGGAGAAATAGTATAAAAATCTTCTAAAAAAATACTTATTACGTCTATATTTTGGCGGTAAACCATAGTAAGTTGTTGGTTGGCTGTACCAGCATCAAAAGTACCTATTTTATTGGCAATAAAGTTATTACCAGCTACATTATTTCTACCCATTTGAAACTGTCGCCCTTCTATACCAATAGCTAGGCGGTTATTTTTCCAAAGATTATCAATATTAAAGATGGTTTTCACTCCCAAGCGTACTTCTGCTGTTCCACCCATTGTAGCACCAGTAACAGAAAGCAAACCAATATCATCATTTATCAAGGAAATACTTGTTTTATTTCTGATATTTTCATTGATTTTAAAAGCATATTCTAGGTTGGCACTAATGATATTTTGCGCTTGTACGTTTCTATCTCTATAAAAATTATATAAATCTTGTCTTTGTTGCACATTCATTAGGTTGAGTGTAAAGCCTTTATATTCTAATTTTCCTAACATCATAGAGCCATTAGTACGTTTGAGGCGCAAACCAGAATCAACCACTTTCCCACCTAAGTAACCTTCATTTCCCTTGTCTTTCGCCCAACCTTCATTACGCAGTTCTTGACCACGATATTTGTAGGTCGTACCATAAAAAAACGTCTTCAAACCTTTATTATTGCTTCTAAATGAGGCTGTTCCATTATAAAAATCATTTCCCCCAGCCGTAACGCCAACTTCCGCTTTTGAGCCTTCTGTGTTGCCAGCATCAGCCGTAATAACATTTATCACGCCTAAAAGTGCGCCTTGCCCCAGCGTAACAGAACCAGGACCTCTTATTACTTCTATACGCTCAATATAATCCATATTAGGACTGTTTAAAAGCGCACCAGGAGGACCCCAAAAAAACTCTGTATTCATATTTTGCCCATTGATAAGGAACATAACCTTAGAATTATTGTCGGGTGCAAGTCCACGAAAACCTGCAATCACATCATCTTGGTCTTCCACCGTAAAATAACCAGGAACATACATCATTAGTGCCTCTGAAAGGGTTCTTGCGCCACTTGTGCGGAGTTGTTCTTTGGTAATGATAGTAACGGAGGCAGGTTGCTTGTTTTCGTCCTGAATGACGTTGGAGGCAATAGAGCCTTTGCCTTTGGTGCTTACAGGCAGTTTTAGAAGTTCATCAACAGAGGATTTGAACAAACCAGAACTATCTGTTTCTACTTGTGCGAGCAAATTAGCACCTATCAAAGTGATAAATGATAAAGAGAGAAGAATTTTTTTCATTGTCTTTGTAAATTTAAGTTGAAGATTATAGTAAGCATTGTGCTTACATAATGTTGTTTATTTGTTAAATATTTTGACAATGTAAAATGTTTTTTGGGAAAATACAATTTTATTTTAAAAATATTTTAAAATAATGGTTTTTATTGATGTAATATTTTTATATTATATTTTAATTGTTTTATCCAAATATATTCTATGTTTTCTATGTACCTATGTGGTTGAAAAGAAAGATTGTTGCTGTAAAAGTTTCGTTGCAAAATAGTGTCTTGTTGTTTGGTGGGGACACCAAACAATGTTATAACCCACGTTTGGTGTCCCCACCAAACGT
>JAYVGJ010000164.1:0-7850 GCA_043772375.1 Raineyaceae bacterium
GTTTAATATTAATAGCCGTAGGTCGTACCTACGGAACATAGAGCAATGTATTATTTCCACTTGGAGAACAATATTAATCAGAAATTAACATTACTGGGAGGGGCTGGGGGTGGTTTTTAGTGATTATTTATTGCTAAATACTTGATAATCAAACTATAAAAACTCTATTATTACCACGTTCTAACATTAAAGCCTTTCAGGCTTTTAATACAAACGAGTATAAACTTTGGAGCAAAACCCTGAAAGGGTTAAACAATAATAGCCGTAAGTCGCACTTACGGAACGTGGTAACAGTATATTTCACCTACAAAACCCTTAATCCAATGGAACTAAATAGTAAAAAACTAGAAACAACATCAAGCATTGTCAAATATGCTATTGCTATTATTTTGGCGTGGTTTCTGATAATGTTGTCCAATATTATTATTGATGATATTGACACTTCTAACGCAAGACCAGAACAGAAATATTTTGAGAATGCGCTCGTAATGGCAAACCTCAATAAAGATACAGAAAAAGTCAATGTAGAGTTAGAAGCTGTCAATACAAAGAAAAATGTTATTGAAAACACAATTTCCGTAGCACAGCAAAATTATAATAACGAAAAAAAATCATTTGATAATTGGGTGGAAACACGCAAAACTTTAGGCTCACCTGACAAAGACCAAGAAGTTACTTCAAGAGTGAAAAAATTAGATGAACTCTCCAAAATTGAGCAAGATTGGCGCATACAACTCAACGCCAGACAGGCAGAAATAGACATAATTGACAAAAATATGTTTGCTGTTCAGCAACTAATCAACAAAGAACAACAAACGGCAGAAGATAAATATTATGTAGCACTAAAAAGCTACGAACTCAAAGTTTTTCTGATTAGATTACTTTTTGTTGCTCCTGTGCTTGCGTTGGGCATATTTTTCTTTGTGCGTTATAGAAGACATAAGTTTGCACCGTTGTTTTTAGGCTTTTCTTTATTTTCAGTTTATGCGTTTTTCTTTGGATTAGTGCCTTATTTACCAAGTTATGGCGGTTATGTGCGCTATGTGGTAGGTGTCATTTTGTCTATTGGACTTGGTTATTATGCCATCAAAAAAATCCAAGAATTTTTGGAAGAAAAACGGGCAGAACTTAAGATTTCTACGCAAGAACGAGCAAAAAACGTACAAATTGAAGTGGCAGAAAAAGCCTTAGAAAACCACTTTTGCCCTTCTTGTGGCAAAGATTTTCTTATCAAAAACTGGGCTATTCCAGCCAAAAAGAAAGAAAATGATGTTTATCAACTTGTAACGGATTTTTGTAGATATTGCGGTTTGGGACTATTTAGCAACTGTCCAAAATGCGGCAATAAAAACTTTTCTCATTTGCCTTTCTGCGCTTGTTGTGGAGAAAAAGCAGCGGAAAAGTAAAAGATGGCACGGTCTTTGATGAGTATTTACTTGTTAATAAATTACATTCTAAACAATCATTGATTAATGAAAAAAACATTTTTTACTCTCGCAATGGCTCTTGGCTTGTCGGCTGGCACAGCATCAGCACAAAAACTTTTTGTACGCGCAGGTCTGGGCTATGCCTTGCCCTCTGGCTCACAGAAAATAGGTGAAAACTCAAAAGACCCAAATACTGAATTTAACACAAATGGTTCTTATGGAACAGGCTTTAACGGAGAATTGGGCATTGGCTATATGTTCAACAAGAATATTGGTCTAGGTTTAGACGTATCTTATTTGGTAGGAAAAAAGAATTTGAGCAAAGATGACAGAGGTAATGATAGAGCTAAGCAAGAAGTTAGTGGTACTGCGCTTGCTTTTACGCCTAACATTGTATTATCTACGGCTATGGAAGGCAAAATAGTGCCTTATGCAAAAGCTGGGCTTGTGATAGCATCTGCCTCTGTTACAGACGTGATTACGGGTACGGCTGGAGATATCTATGTAGTAGAAAGAAAAACAACAGGCGGTATGGCATTAGGTTTTAAAGGTGCTATGGGCATAAATTTTGCAGTAAGTGAGAAAATTGCTATCTACGGAGAACTTGCCTATACTGGTATGTCTTACCGCCCTGCAAAAGCAGTTATTACAAAATATACTGAGAATGGTATAGATGTTTTATCTGGTTTTTCTGTAAAAGATAAAGAAACAACTTATTCAACAGAAGTGGATAATACGGCAGCATCACCTTCTAGCGTGCCTAGAAAAGAAGTTACTCCTGTATTGCCATTTGGCAGCATAGGACTTAATTTTGGCGTGATGATTAACTTATAATCAGATGCTCAACAACCTATTCAATTTTTAGGAAACAGAAAAACAGCAACTATAATAGTTGCTGTTTTTTATTTTCTGATACGTTGTGTAAAAATATTGTATTTTTGCAATTAAATCATACAAACATTATTATTCTAAAAATGGATAAAAATAAAAATAAATTTTCTCTTTTGTATTTGAGTGTAACCACCAAAACATTGCTTTTGAGTGCTTTGGTTATATTTTTGTTGCAAAACTGTGCTAATCCTGGCGGACTGACTGGCGGCAAAAAAGATAGTCTTCCTCCACGTCTTTTGGCATCTGTGCCAGCAAACAAAAGCATCAATTTCACTAAAAAAGAGATTATGCTACAATTTGACGAATGGGTAAAGCTAGAAAATCTCCAAAAAGAGCTGATTATCACGCCTACACCCAAAAGTTTGTACAAATCAAGCGAAAATAAGACAAGTATTAGCATCATTTTTGAGAAAGATTTAGAGCCAAATACTACTTATACCTTTAATTTTAGAAAAGCAATTAAGGATATTACGGAGGGAAACATTGCAAAAAATGCAAAAATTACGTTTAGTACAGGTAGTAAAATTGACTCCTTGTATGTGCGTGGGCAAGTGCAAGACGTGATTAGTGGGAAAGTTCCTGCAAAAGCAATAATTGCACTTTACCAAGAAGATGATACATTAAAAGTTGAGAAAGATATTCCCTATTATATTACTCAAATGGAAGATAATGGAAGTTTTAACTTTGAAAATATTAGAAAAGGTAAGTACAAAATTTTTGCACTTTCTGATGAAAATAATAATAATTTTTATAATGCTGAAAAAGAAAAAATTGGTTTTCTGACTTCTTCCATAAATCTCACGCAAAATAAAGATAGTGTAGAACTTTTTTTAGGAAGAGAAGACCATATTTTGCCAAAAATAATGCGTAAACGTGCAAGCAACACAGAAAATAGTTTTATTTTAGAACTTAGTGAAGGACTGAAAACGCTGGATATTGAAAGCGCAAATGCGGGTGCAAACACAACGGATAACGACAAAATAGCTTATATTCTTTCTTCAAATGGCAAAGAAATTAAGTTTTTTAATACGCAAAAATACTATGATTCTATTCCTTTGCGTGTCGTGGCGCAAGATTCTGCAGGGAATAGTATGAAAGAAAATGTCAAGATTATTTTCAGCAAAAAAAGCAACAAAAATGCCCCTTTTACGTTGAAAATTACGCCTAGTGATGGACAAAGCGTACAAAATGATTTTAGTTTGGAGTTTAATTTTTCTAAACCTGTCAAAGATTTTAATGAAAAAGCACTTTCTTATCTCAAAAATAAAGATACAGTCAATATTTCTCCGTTAATTGAAAAAAATGCTGATTTTGAGTGGAATAAGCAAAAAACGCAATTAAAAATCAAGAGAAAAATTATTTTCCAAAATATCAACATAAAAATTGATTCTAATGCCTTTGTGAGCGTGGAAAATGAAACACTAAAAACACAAAACTTGCGTTTAGCTATCAAAGACCCACTAAAATTTGGTTCTCTAAAACTCACACTAAAACCAAAAGCTACCAGAACTGATAGCAAAACAAGCAGTTATATTTTGCAGTTATTAAGTGAAACAAATCAAGTAATTAGAGAAGAAATAAACCCTAAAAACATCAAATTAGAGTATTTGGAGCGTGGGAAATACCGTTTGAGGGTAATTTTGGATAGCAATAAAAATGGTCGTTGGGACGGTGGAGATTACCTCAAAGGCACACCTCACGAGCAAATTATTTACTTCAATAAAGAAATTTCTATACGTGAAAACTGGGACGTAGAAGAAGTTTTTGAGTTCTAAAATAGCCAAACCACCTCTAACCCATCCTTAGGAAGGAGGGGAACTTTTAAGCGAAAAATTTATTTGGAAATTTTGCTATATTTTTTGATATTGCTATGACAATTGCTACTAAAATTCAAAAACTTCAGAAATGAAATTTATTAACCTATAAAAAAATGAAAAAAGCACTTTTTTTACTCATCTTACTATCTTTTTGTGCCAATTTGACCAATAATTTTTTAGTCGCACAAAAGGGAGAATTATACACAGATTATAAGCCTGTTTATACGAAATACAAGTCAGAATACATTATAGACCGTATTTCTTACACAAAATCACGAATGATTATTTATTTCAGGTATGTTTGTGCTAATTATGGCACTACGGTTACTTTTTTTGGTAATCAACACGACGAAAAATGGGTACTTGTCAATAGAGAAAATCTTTCTGAATACGTGGCACATTATGAAATAAAAAGCATACGTAAGAATGGTGTTGTGCAGGAGGCATCTCTTACAAGTCAAAACGAAATTAGCCTTACTGGGCTTCAAAATGATGTTTTTACTTGTGAAATTCATTTTCCAAGACCAAAATATAAGTCTGCGGATTTGTTGGAAGGTATCAATATGAGAAATGACCAAAACCATTTTCACGCCCTAAACATCAAAATAAAGCCACAAGATAGCCCAGATTTGGGTAAACCCAAAGATATGTTGGAAAATATTGCCCGTTTTGAACGCAATTTGACAGGAAAAATACTAAGTAATATTTCCGCTATTCCATTGCCACCACGCAAAAATAAGCCAAAAGATGAGGAAGTGGTTGTCGTAAAACCACCTGTGATTGTAAAACCTCCAGTAATTACGAAGCCAGTTGTCGTAAAACCGCCAGTCATTAAAAAACCTGTAATTGTAGTCGTGAAACAGCCTAAAAAAGAGTGTGCTGCAGAGATTATCTAAGTAATTGTGGATGAATACAAAATGTTGCAATTTTTATAAATTTTACAAAAAACCTTACAAAATAAATTTTGTAAGGTTTTTTTGTTACCTTTGCGTTAGTAAATGGTAATAATTTTCTGTTTTAGGGAATTATTTTAAAAGGGAATACGGTGAAATACCGTAACTGTCCCCGCAACTGTAAGTTTTTTTTAGCGTTTGTCAATACTCTAGCCACTGTTTTAATCATTTTGAACGAAAATTTAAAGTGAAAATGGGAAGGCGACAAAACGTGAAACGAGTCAGGAGACCTGCCAATTACAAAATCATTCAAAGCTTTCGGGTGAAAAGCAATGAAATCTATCACTTTTTTGATGTGTGATATATGATACGTAATGTATGATATATTTTACAAAAATTTTGTCATATATTTTCATAGAATTTACCAAAATGTTTTGGGTGAAACGGAGATTTTTATTCTTTCAGTTTTGCTTCAAATACGTTTATGTTTAGGTTTTCAAAAGCACTACAACCACCCCTAACCCCTCCTTGTGAGGAGGGGGACAGAAAAAAACTTTCCTCCTTAGAAAGTAGGAAAGAAAAGCTCCCCTCCTTCAAAAGGAGGGGCTGGGGGTGGTTTTGCTTATGTATGCTCACTTGTGCGCCCGCTTACGTATGCGCACAAACACTTGAAAATCAAAAAGATACAATTTCTAAAAAATCAGCAAATAAATCAAAAGAGATTTCAGAAGAAACGCTACAAACAGTAGAAGTTTCTGGGTTTTCTTTACAAAAATATAGTGTTGGTCTGAAGAAAATAGCCCTTGACAGTACCAATTTGGCACTTTATACTGGACGTTCTGTGGGAGATTTTCTGATGATGCAAACACCCATTTATATCAAAGAATATGGCGCAGGAATGCTTGCAAGTGCATCTTTTCGTGGGACGGGCGCAGGACATACGGCTTTTGTCTGGAATGGGGTAAGTATTGGCTCTCCCACGCTTGGAGAGGTAGATTTTTCGCAAATGCCAATGTTCATTTTTGATAATCTTTCTGTGCAGTTTGGTGGGGCATCTTCTTTGCTGGGAACAGATGCGATAGGTGGCTCTATTGTGGTGGAGGGCAATATTCCTGCTTTTAAAAGTGCAAATAAATACTTTTCTCCAAAAATTTTTTTACAACAAAAAATAGGCAGTTTTGGACGAAATAACACTAATTTAGGACTTATTTTAGAGAGTAAAAATATCATTTCCCAAACAAAAATCTATCATAGTACTGCCAAAAACAACTTTTTTGTTGGTGGAAAAGAAAACAAACACGCAAGTGCTAGGAATGCAGGTTTTTTACAAGAGTTTGCCTTCAAATTGCCCAAAAATCAATATATTTTATTCAAAACGTGGTATCACAACGCTTTTATAGAACTTGCCAACCAAACAAGTACGCAAAAAGACCAAAATCTGCGCATTATGGCTGATTACTTCAAAGAAACGGGCAACATTGTTTATAATGCAAAACTCGCTTACATCAAGGATATTATGTATTTCAATGAAGAGAAAACACAAACAGAACGCTTTGTAGGCACTTTTGGGGCTGATATTACACCAAATAACCAACTTGGAAGTAAGCTAAATATTCGTCTGGGCGGAAATATAAATTATATTTTGATGAATGTTGATAATTATTTAAGCGCAACCAACCAAAAACAGCCTACAGAAACTCGTAATGATGTTTTTGCACTTTTGCGCTGGCAAGCAAAAAACCGTTTGGCAATAAGTGCAAATTTGCGACAAACCTTTGTGAGCGGCTTTAAAGGAGCTTTTGCGCCAAGTTTTGGGGTGGAATATCAACTGAAAAATTCAATACAAACCACCCCCAGCCCCTCCTTAGGAAGGAGAGGAGCAGAAAAAGTCCCCCCCCTTTTTGAGGAGGGGTTAGAGGTGGTGGCTAAATCCCCTTCCTTTGAAGGAGGGGTTAGGGGTGGTTTTGATACAAAAGCTACGCTCATTCTTCTCAAAAGCAATATTTCTCATAATTATAGAGTGCCGACACTAAATTCTCGTTATTGGCAACCAGGCGGAAACCCTGATATACGCCCAGAAGTGAGTTATAACGCTGAAATAGGCATTTCTGCCACACACAAGCGCAATAATTTTGAGTTTAAAAGCAACCTCACAACCTATCAAAATTATGTAAAAGATTGGATTTTGTGGCATCCAAACGCTACAAATGGCAATTTTTGGACACCCGACAACTTGCGTGAGGTGCGCATACGTGGTGCTGAAATTGATGGTGCAATTTCTTATAAAAACAATCAAAACAATAATAAAAATAAAAGTCTAAAAAGTGCTAAAATTGGCATTAGTTATGCTTATACGCAATCTACCAACCTAAAAGGAACTTCGGAAAATGATAAAAATTCTGAAGGAAAACAACTGCCTTATGTGCCTTTCAATAGAGTTACGGCATTTTTTGAGGTGATTTTTGGTAAAAATTTCATAAGCGGACAAACGCAATATACAGATGTGCGTTTTCTTACAACTGACAATAGTGAGTTTGTAAAGCCTTTTGTGGTTGCAAACCTTAATTTTGGACGAAATATGAACATAAATATCAAAAATAAACAACAGAAAATCAATGTTTCAATGCAAATCAATAATATTTTCAACCTCACTTATACCAACGTAGGCGCAAATATGATGCCTCCAAGAAGTTTTGAGGTGAATTTAAGCATAGTAGCCCCCTAGCCCCCCAGTAATGTTAATTTCTGATTAATATTGTTCTCCAAGTGGAAATAATACATTGCTCTATGTTCCGTAGGTACGACCTACGGCTATTAATATT
>JAYVGJ010000165.1:0-42875 GCA_043772375.1 Raineyaceae bacterium
TGCTCTGCGTGTTGCTTTCGCATGTGGGCAGGGGCAAGCCCAGCCCCTACAAATACAACTTGTCCTACACCCCTGCAAAATTAAACTCAATCAATTACCAAAATTGTAAAGTAAACAACCAAAAACAAGTTGCTTACAGCGACTCTTACAAATGTAAATAAAAATCTTTCAAAAGTGCCTTAAAACTGTCTGTATAATCATTTTCTTCTGATTTTATAACTAAATTTTCTTCTAAAATAACCTTTTTATCTAAAACATTTACATTGAATTTCAAAGTACATATTTTTCTAAAAATTTTGTTGTTTTTTAAGTTTTTTTCCGTGTTAAAAACATTTAAGTTTTTGGTAATTTGAAGATTATATTTCCAGGCTATTTGCTCAAAAATGCCCATTTCGTAGGATGGGAGCAATATTTCAAAAGTGCCGTTTTCGTGTAATAATTGTGCTACTGCCTTTGCCAAATCATCAAAAGAAAGTGTGTTTGTGTGCAATGCAAGGTTTTTATTAGTTGTTTTTGACAAAAGATGATTACTAAAAAATGGCGGATTTGACACAATCAAATTATATTTTTGTGTATTATTATTATTCCCAGCAAAATCTTGTATAGAAACATTAAAAACGTCTATTTTATCAGAAAAAATACTATTTTTAATATTTTCTTGCGCTTGCAAAAATGCTTTTTCTTCAAGCTCAACTGCGTGTATAAGTATTTGATTTTCATTATCTTGTGTGAGGCGTTGCGCCAGCATCAACGACAAAATGCCCATTCCTGCACCAATATCCAATATTTTTATGGTGTTTTCTATGCCTAAAATATTAGAAACATCAATACAAGCACCAAAAATACAAGCCTCCGTACAGACTTTCATTGCGGTTTGCCCCTGCTCTATCCTAAATTTTTTGAACTGAAAATACGAATTTGACACTTTGAGTTATAAGTTATAAGTTGTGAGTTATAAGTTGTGAGTTGTGAGTTGTGAGTTGTGAGTTGTGAGTCAAATACAAAGTACAATGTATCTTAACTCGTAATTTTTAACTCACAACTCAAAACTTCTTGTTGATATTTTGCTATCACAAGTTTTTCATCAAATTGCTCCACTACTTTTTTTCTACCATTATGCGCCATTTCTTGCCGTTTTTCTGTTGATAGAAATAGTATTTTTTTCATTTTATCCGCTAAATCTTGGGCATTTTTTGGCTCACACAAAAAGCCATTTAGTTCATTTTCAACCACTTCTTTGCAACCTGCCACATTTGTCGTAACTATTGGTCTGCCAATGGCTGCAGCCTCTAAGAGTGTACGAGGCGTTCCCTCACGGTAAGAGGGCAAAACCACACAATCAGCCGCAATAATAAATGGTTTTACGTTATTTGTTTCTCCCAAATATTCTATCAGCCCCTCTCCTACCCACGCATCTACCTGCGTTTGGGTGATATTGAGCGCATTTTGCGTGTCTATTTTACCTAATAATTGGAATTTTATTTGACTATTATTTTTGTAGTTAATTTGATTATTTTGTTGATTATTTTTCTGATTATTTTTCTGATTTTTGATAATACGAATAGCATCAATATACTCCAAAATGCCTTTATCATAAATCAAACGAGCAATCAGCAAAAAGGTAAAAGTATTATTTTTGGGTAAAATGTTAAAAGAAAATTCTTCTAAATTGATACCTGAACCCGCAAGAAGGGCTGTTTTTGATTTTTTGAGCAGTTTTTTATCCAAAAAAATCTGTAAATCATCTTCATTCTGAAAAAATATTTTTTGAGGGAATTTAAACGCCATTTTATACAAAAAATGCGCTATTTTAGCAGAAAAATTTTCACGAATAAAAACCGTTCCAAGCCCAGAAACATTGCTCACAACGGGAATATTAAGCATTTTTGCTACAAAATTTCCATAAATATTGGGTTTTATGGTATAAGCAAAAATAATATCAGGGCGAGTTTTTTTTAGGATTTTCCAGAGGGAAAAACAGTATTTCAAATCATTCAAAGGGTTGATACCTTTATTGTCTAATGGCGTTTCTATGAACGTACAGCCCATTTCTACGAGCAAATGAGAATAATCATCTTTTGGTGCAAGGCAAACAATTTCGTGGTTTTGCGCTAAAAAGTGCTTTATCAGCCCTGCCCGAAAGTTATAAATATTCCAAGAAGTATTTAGTAAAATAGCTATTTTCATTTTTTGTGGCTAAAAAACCTTAGAATAGGCTGCGGAGAAGTACATAAAAGTTAGTGGTGTGAATTTATTACAAATATAAAACAAATATCTGTATATTTGCCACCAAATTCTAATTCTGCATTTATTTTGGATACTTTTTTGACTATTTCTGCACCCACACAAAGCCTTTACAAAGAGAAAGGAAGCAAATTTATGGCGTTTTCCTATCCTGTGGAAACGGAGCAGGAGGTAAAACAATGTTTAGAAATCCTTAAAAAAAGCTATCACGATGCTTCACATCATTGTTTTGCTTATATTTTGGGTGCAAATCAGGAAAAATATCGTGCAAGTGATGACGGTGAGCCTAGCCATAGCGCAGGAACGCCTATTTTAGGGCAAATCCGTTCCAAAAACCTTACTGATACGCTTGTAGTGGTGGTTAGGTATTTTGGAGGTACGAAATTGGGCGTAAGTGGTCTTATAAGTGCCTACAAAACGGCTGCTGCAAATGCGCTAGAAACCGCTGAAATCATTGAGAAAACAGTTGTTTTGCCTATAAATATTCAATATAATTATGAGGAAACCAACGAAATAATGCGTTTAATAGAACTATTAGCCCTAAAAATCCAAACCCAGAACTTTGGTATTTGGTGCGAAATGACACTTTTAACCAAAAAAAGCAACTTATTAGAAACACAAGAGAAATTTAAAAAATGGACGAAATAATTTTAAAATATTAATCTAAAACAACTCAAAAATGCACTATTTATTGATAGACAAAAATCCTCAAATGATTGCCGCTTGGAATATGTTTTTTGCTGATAGAAATGATGTAAAAGTACTTTTAGGTGATATTACTAATGTTTCTTGTGATGCAATAGTAAGTCCTGCTAATAGTTTTGGATTTATGGATGGTGGAGTAGATTATGCCATTTCTGAAAGATTGGGGTGGGATTTACAAGAAAAATTACAAAAACAAATAAAAGCATTGCCAGAAGGTGAGCTACTTGTAGGAACAGCACTTGTAATGGAAACAAATGATGACGTAATTCCGTACTTGATTGTAGCACCCATTATGCGTGTACCCACTAATTTTAATATCAATACTTCTCTAAACGCCTATTTGGCTATGAAAGCGACACTCATCAAAGCAATTAACCACGAAAAAATTGAATATGTAGCTATTTCTGGTTTTTGTACTGGTGTTGGGCGTATGCCACCAGAAACGGCTGCTAGACAGATGTTTTTTGCCTATAAAGAGATTGTTTTGGGTGAAAAAATGGATTTTGAAGGTTTTGGAGATGCTCAAAAATATCATTGGGAAATCAACCCAAGTGGAATGATTTACACACATTAGATAAAAAACTATAATAACAGTATTTCTTGCAAAATAAAGATTATATTTGCAGAAAAACTGCATAAAACCAACCTATTATGTTAATTCAATTTTCAGTACGAAATTTTAAAACTTTCAAAGAAAAAGCTACATTAAATCTGATTGCAAGTTCTGAAAAAGAAACAAAAGGAAGTGAAAATATTGCTAACACCAACAATTATAAATTAAGAATTCTTAAAAGTGCCGTTATTTATGGCGCAAATGCAAGCGGAAAGACTAAATTTATTGAGGCATTGATGTTTATGAAAAATTTTGTTATTTCATCATCAAAGGAAAGCCAAAAAGGAGATAAAATTTCTGTTGAACCTTTTAGATTAAGTGCTGAAACTGAAGATAAACCTAGTGAATTTGAAGTTGTTTTTATTTATCAAAATATAATGTACCGCTATGGTTTTGAAATAGATAAAAATAAAATAGTTGCGGAATGGTTATTTTATAAACCCAAAACAAAAGAAGTAGAAATTTTTTATAGAGAATTACAAACCTTTGAAACGCACCCTAAAAAATTTCAGAAAGGTGCAAGATTAGTACGAGATGAACTTACAAGAGAAAATGCTCTATTTTTATCTGTATCAGCACAATTTAATGAAGAAATTTCTGTAAATGTGCTTGAATGGTTTAGAAATATTAAATTTATTTCAGGTTTGCAGGAACAAAATTACAGTAATTATTCTATGGGACTTGCAAAAGATCCAAAGCAAAAACAAAAATTTTTAGCATTGTTAAAATCCGCTGATTTAGGTATTCAAGACATCAACTTACAGTTATTAGATATTGATAATATCCCAAATAATATTCCACAGGAAATAAGAGAGATTTTTATACAGCAATTAAAAGAAGGTAAGGGAGAAGTCGTAACTGATATTTTGACTTATCATAAAAAATTTGATAAAAACGCCAAATATATTGGAAATATTGAATTTTCAATAGGTGATGAATCCGCAGGAACGGCTAAGTTTTTTTCTTTGATTGGGCTTATTTTAGATGTGATTGAAAATGGAACTATCTTGATGGCTGATGAGTTAGATGCTAAAATTCACCCTAATTTGGTCGCTAAAATTGTGTCATTATTTAATTCTAAAGACCTTAATCCTAAAAATGCACAACTGGTTTTTAACACACACGACACTAATTTGCTTAGTGAAGACCTTTTTAGAAAAGATCAAATTTGGTTTACTGAAAAAAATAGTTTAGGAGAAGCACGTCTTTATTCTCTTGCTGATTTTAAGGCTGATGAAGTACGAAAAACGGAGGCATTTGAAAGTAATTATCTTAGAGGCAAATATGGTGGCATTCCTATTTTGGGCTTGTTTGAGAGAAACGCCTATCAAACTATTGTACTAAAAAATGAAGATGAAAAATAAAAAAGAGGAACAAATAATACTAAGAAAGCAACATAAAGCAACACTAAAAACAAATAAGCGTTCTGCGCCTTCGTTAGAAAGAGAAAAATTAAATATTGATGAAAAACCTTCTATTTTAATATATTGTGATGGGAAAAATACAGAACCTTCTTATTTTAATAGTTTTGGATTATCATTTGTAACGTGTTTTGGAGAAGGAATGAACACTTTGACAACGGTAAAAAAAGCAATAGCATTACGTAAAAAAAAGGCTTATGATGAGGTTTGGTGTGTTTTTGATGCAGACCCAAAGCCTAGTAATCCTCAACAAGCATCAAATTTTAATAAAGCAGTAGCACTTGCACAAAAGAGTAACATCAATATTGCTTACTCAAATCAGGCATTTGAATATTGGTTAATACTTCATTTTAACGACCACCAAGGCGGAAAAATGAACAGAACAGATTACAATAGCGAAATAAATAAATTTCTAAAACCCTTTGGAACTACTTATCAAGGTGAAAGTTCTAAATTTGTTACAGACGAAATATTTGAAATACTTGACGGAATTGATGAAAAAACCAATATTGAAAGGAAAAAACTAGCTATTGACAGGGCAGAAAAAAGTCACAATTTTCATAATGTCAATAATTATCAAAATCCTGCTGGTACAGAGTCTTCAACAACTGTTTTTAAACTTGTTAGAAGACTTTTAGGTTTTTTATATCCTGGTAGAGAATATTAAAAAAAAATTTAATAATATGGAAGATTACAAATTCGTTGGAGATAAAGAACTATTAAAACTTGTCAAAAGTGAATTAAAAGGTACTCTAATAAGTTCTATTGCTGATATTTGCAATTGGATTACAAAAACTAATCAAAAAAAAGATAATAATTCAGAAATAATAGCAACATTTGTGATTGATACAGCAGCTAATTTGCACATAAATGATAGTTGTTTCTGATATTACAAAAAAGCAAAATATGATAGTAAAAGTTAATAGGATTGTTAGCATAGAAGAAATAAATATCTTGGAAAGCATTGGAATAGATATTATTTGTTTAGTAATTGATAGAGAAACTGAAAATGATGTAGTACAAAAGTATGATAGCAGAGCAATAAGCCTAGAAAAAGCAATATACCTCAAAAAGCATATTTTAAATGCAAAACTTTGCATACATGTCAGTTGCTATGCACAGGAAGAACAGTTACTTTTAGAAAATGCCATTAAAGAGTTAAAACCTGATTTTTTAAATATATTTTTACGGTTAGGTGAGAAGAATGAACTTTGGTATCAAAATCAAATCAAAATAGCCAATAGTATAAATGTACCTATTATTGCTTTTGGAGACGGTTTTGGTTATGATTCTCCTTTTTGTTTTAATATTGATGATACAACTTTGGTACCTAATCTTGCTTTTATGGAATTATGGTGTCAAACTATTGCTCAAATTGATTATGATTACCTTTATATAAAATCTGAAGAAGATTGTGGATATAAACAAGAAGATACATCAGATGTTTTATTGGAAACAGTACATGAATATTTGAAAAAAATAAATGTTTTGATTAATGATGATTTTGGTGATTATATTTCATTAGATGATTTGGAGAGAGTTTGTGCAAAAGGAGTTACACTTTCTTTAGATAGTTTACAAGCTGATGTTTTTTCTGTACCATTTCTATCATTGAAAGATAATAATGATTCTTGGATAGCACTCACTAGAATAGCTCGCAATTATTCTATGCAACAGATTATTGACATTACAAAAAAAGTAAAACAATAATTTTCATTTTTTTTGATTTATCAAATCACTCAAAAATAGTTACATTTTCCTTTAAAAAAGGATAAACACTAAAATTACTTAAAAATTGCTTAAATTTTATATATGAAAAACCTTGTTATAGTGGAGTCGCCTGCAAAGGCTAAAACAATTGAGGGATATTTAGGGGCTGATTTTACCGTAAAATCTAGCTACGGACACATCAGAGACCTAGCAAAAGGCAACAATGCCATTGATATTGCTAACAACTTTACGCCTACTTACGAAGTGTCGGCAGAAAAAAAACAACTCGTTTCGGAGCTTAAAAGATTGTCAAAAGCCGCTACTGTTGTTTGGCTTGCGACTGACTCCGACCGTGAGGGAGAGGCTATTTCGTGGCATCTCAAAGAAACTTTGGAGCTTTCTGATAGCAAAATAAAAAGAATTGTTTTCAGAGAAATTACCAAAAAAGCTATCCTAGAGGCTATCCAAAAACCACGTCAGATTGATTATGACCTTGTTTATGCGCAACAAGCACGTAGGCTATTAGATAGAATTGTAGGTTTTGAACTTTCGCCTATTTTGTGGCGCAAAGTCAAAGGCGGACTGTCGGCTGGGCGTGTGCAATCTGTGGCAGTGCGCCTAATTGTGGAACGTGAGCGTGAAGTAGAGGATTTTAACGCCAATTCCAGCTACAAAATTACGGCTAATTTTGATTTGGGAAAAGGAAAATTTTTGGTAGCAGAACTCAAAGATAAAATTTCAACAGAAAAAGAAGCAAAAGCATTTTTGGAAATGTGCAAAGGTGCGAGTTTTTCTATCAAAAATTTAGAAGTAAAACCCGCCAAAAAATCACCTGCACCACCTTTTACCACCTCTACGCTACAACAAGAAGCAAGCAGAAAACTAAGTTTTTCTGTGGCGCAAACAATGATTTTAGCGCAAAAATTATATGAAGCAGGGAAAATAAGTTATATGCGTACCGACTCCACAATGCTCTCAGAAGATGCTGTGGACAAGGCAACGGCAGAAATTATTGCATCTTTTGGCTCAAAATACGTCCAAAATAGACAATATAAAACCAAATCAGAATCAGCGCAAGAGGCTCACGAGGCTATCCGTCCTACGGATTTCTCTGTGCAGCAAGCCTCGTCAGAACGCAACGAACAGCGTTTGTATGAGCTTATTTGGAAGCGTTCTATTGCCTCGCAAATGGCTGATGCGCAATTAGAACGTACTATTGCGACAGTTGAAATCTCTACAACTGATAAGAACCAGATATTTTACACTGAAACTGACATCTCAAATGCAAACAAGAAAATGTTTGCGGAAGGTGAAGTAATTAAGTTTGATGGGTTTTTGAAGGTTTATTTGGAGTCTAGTGATGACGAGGAAGAAGATGAAGAAAACTCAAAAATGTTGCCTCCGCTTACTGTGGGGCAATCTTTGGCATTTGATGCAATGAAAGCGTTAGAAAGGTTTTCTCGTCCTGCGCCACGCTATACGGAGGCTAGTCTTGTGAAAAAATTAGAAGAAATGGGCATTGGGCGACCTTCTACGTATGCGCCAACCATTGCAACCATCATCAAACGTGAGTATGTTGTCAAAGAAAATAGAGAAGGGAAAGAGCGTTTGTATCAGGAAATTATCCTGCAAAAAACGCAAGAAATTACACAAAAAACGCTGAAAGAAATAACTGGAGCAGAAAAATCAAAACTTTTTCCTACGGATATTGCTATGGTGGTGAATGATTTTTTGGTGGGAAATTTCAAAAATGTGGTTGATTATTCGTTTACGGTGAATGTGGAGAAAGAATTTGACGAAATTGCCAAAGGAAAACAAAGTTGGATTAAGATGTTGGACGTTTTTTATAAGGATTTTCATCATCAAGTAGAACTTTCTGCAGATATTGATAGAAGCGAAATCAATAAAACTCGTGAGCTTGGAATTAGTCCTAAAACTGGGCTAAAAATCTATGCAAAAGTCGGCAGATATGGCGCATACGTACAAATGGGAGAAGGTGGAGATGGAAAAGATGAAACTGCAAAACCAACTTTTGCCAAGCTAAAACCTGGACTTCGTACAGAAACTATCACGCTTGAGGAAGCGTTAGAGTTGTTTAAATTGCCTCGTGAAACGGGTCTTTTTGAGGAAAAACCAATGAAAGTGGCTATTGGAAAATTTGGTCCTTACGTGATGCACGATGCTAAATTTTACTCACTTGACAAAGAAGACGACCCTTATGCGGTGAGTGGTGAGCGCACTATTGAAATTATTTTGGCAAAACGCAAGGCTGATGCAGAAAAATTGATAAAAACCTTTCCAAAACGCCCAGACGTGCAGATTTTGAATGGTCGTTGGGGTGCGTATATCAAAATTGGGGACGAAAATATCAAAATCCCAAAAGACAAAGAACCAAAAGATTTGACTTTGGAAGAGTGTTTGGAACTTGAGAAAATCACGCCAAAAAAAAACTTTAAAAAAGTAAAAGGTAAAATTGTAGCAGTAAAAGAAGACAAAAAAGCAACCAAAACTGTAGCCAAAAAAACTCCTGCAAAGAAAAAACCAGTTGTTAAGAAAACCGTAGCTAAAAAAGTGGTTAAGAAAGTTGTAGCCACTGATGATGAGCCAGTTAAGAAAGTTATTGCTAAGAAAACAGTTGCTAAGACAGTTGCTAAAAAAGCAACAACGACAACTAAAAAGCCTGCCACAAAAGCGGTTACAAAACCAGTAGTCAAAAAAACTGCACCAAAAAAAGTGATTGATAAAGAGTAAACCAATTCTTAAAATGGACGTTCTTTCTAAAAAATATTTTGATGTTTATTGCTTGCAAACTACTGATTTAGAAGAACTTGTTAGGGCTTTTAATTTTGGTGATACGAGTGAGGATTTGGTTTATAGCGTGCAAGCATCTGCCGTTTTTTCATCAAATATTGAAGGAAATAGCATAAATCTTAATTCGTTTATGAATTATCAGTTATCAAAAATGAAATTTAAGCCACACAAAGAGTTGCTAGAAATTGAGGACTTAATTTTGGCTTACAATTTTGCACAAAAAGAAAAATTAACAGAGAAAAATTTCCTCAAAACACACAAAATATTATCAAAAATTTTTTTAATTTCAGGCTTGCGAGGCAAATACAGAAATGATAAAGTAGGTGTTTTTGGGGAAAGTGGGCTAGTTTATTTGGCAGTTGAGCCAGAATTTGTACCAAAAGTGATGAAAGATTTTTTTGGGGAAATAAATACACTCCTTTCTAGCGAGTTAAGTATGGAAGAAATTTTTTATTTTGCCGCATTTATTCATTTGAGATTTGTTCATATTCACCCTTTTAGAGATGGAAATGGGCGTGCTGCAAGGCTTTTGGAAAAATGGTTTTTAGCGGAAAAATTAGGAGAGAAATTTTGGCAAATCCCCTCTGAAAAATACTACAAAGAAAATCAACAAAATTATTACAAAAATATCAATATTGGTATCAATTTTTACGAACTAAACTATGATAAATCTGTTCCATTTCTAACTATGTTACCACAAAGTTTAAAACAACAAGAATAATTCAGAATGAATGCAAACCCAAAAATTGATTTAGTTTTTAAGAAATTATTTGCACGTTTATGTCTAAACTATGATTTATTTGATTTTTGTGATTGTTATGATATAGAAAATTACAGTTCATAGCAATCATAAAAATCAAATAAATCATAGTTCAGACAACAAGAATTACGAAATGAGAAAAATCAGCCGTACATCTGTACTAATTTTTCGGCGCAACGCTCACCATCCATAGCTGCTGACATAATCCCACCTGCATAACCTGCGCCCTCGCCACAAGGAAAAAACCGCTTTAAAGCAACGTGTTCAAGTGTTTCTGTGTGGCGGGGGACTTTTACAGGGGAAGAAGTACGGCTTTCAACGCCAATTATTTGCGCCTCATTGGTAAGGTAACCACGCATTTTTGCGCCAAAAATCTTAAATCCTTCCTTCAAACGAAAAGCAATTTGAACGGGTAAAACTTCTTTCATATCCACAGACAAAAGTCCTGGCTGATAAGACGTTGCCAAAAGTTCTGTTGAGATTTTGTTATTGACAAAATCTTGCATCAGTTGTGCAGGCGCAACTTGTGTGCCTCCACCCATAATACAAGCCTTTTTTTCTACAGCTTTCTGAAACTCTAAGGCTGCCAAAGCTCCAAAATCAGTGTAATCTTGCCAATCTTGCGCATCAACAGACACGACCATACCAGAATTTGCATACTTAGAATCTCGTCTTGATGGCGACATTCCATTGACCACAATTTCCCCCGCAGATGTTGCAGCAGGCACAATAAAGCCCCCGGGACACATACAAAAGGAGAAAACGCCTTTATCTTCTCCCTTATAATTCACCTGACTGACAAGGCTATACGAAGACGCAGGCAAATATTTTCCTCTGTCTGCTTTGTGGTATTGGATTTGGTCTATGGCACTTTGCTGATGCTCAATGCGTACGCCCAAAGCAAAAGGTTTTGCCTCAATATGTATTTTTTTCTTGTCTAATAATTCAAAGATATCACGTGCAGAATGCCCTGTGGCTAAAATAACACCAATTCCTAAAAATTCTTTTTCTTTATTTTCTTGATTGTTTTCTTTCAAATTTTGTGCTATCACGCCTTTTATTTCGTTGTTTTTGATAATAAAATCAATCACTTTCATATCAAAAATAAACTCTCCACCAGCCGAAATAATGCTCTCACGCATCTGTGCGACAATTTGGGGGAGTTTGTTTGTACCAATATGTGGGTGCACATCTGCCAAAATTTCTTCTTTTGCACCGTGAGCCACAAAAATCTCCAAAATACGCCTGATATCACCTCTTTTTTTGGAGCGAGTATAGAGTTTGCCATCTGAATACGTCCCTGCGCCACCTTCTCCAAAACAATAATTACTTTCTGGATTTACAATCTGACTTTTATTGATAGCAGCCAAATCACGCCTACGAGCCTGTACGTCTTTGCCACGCTCCAAAACAATAGGTTTTATACCAAGTTCTATCAAACGTAAAGCAGCAAACATACCAGCGGGACCTGCGCCCACAATGATAGCCTGCGGACAATTTGCTACATTTTTATAACTTTTTTTGTAACTTATTATTTCTGTAAGTGGCTCATTTTGAGATATTTCTACTTCAATGTTTACCTTTATCTCTCGTGAGCGTGCATCTACAGACCTACGCAATAGGCGTATGTGAGGGATATTTTCAGTATTTTCTAACGTATTCGTTTGGAAATTTAATTTTTTTGACAGAAAATCTAGTAAATTTTGTTCATCAAAAGCAATTTCTGGAGGCACTACAAGCGTTAAAGTTTGTTTCATTGGTTGTTTTTGATGCTATTTTGATACTTTTGGAACAAGTTTGTAATAGAGTTTTTTCTTAAATAGGGTTTCTTTCCATTCTTTTGCTCTATTTTTCAATGGATATAAAAAGAAAGTATCACGCTCAAATTTCAAGGCAAAAAGACTTTCATAAGTCTTATTTTCAAGTAATAATACTTCTTCATCTACCAAAACTCCTTCTGCTATTAGTTCTTTTTCAAGTTTGTCTGATGCTGATGTATTTTTGCTCTTTTTTGCTCCTTCTCTTTCAAAATACATAGCCTCATCTAGCCCATTTTCGTGTGGATGCCAGACACTAAAATATTGAAACTCTGGGAAATTAGTAACTTCATTAGCATTAAAGTATATATTTTCTTTGATGAGTTTATTGTTTTTATCAAACAAATCATATTTTCCTAAAATAACTTTAGAAACAACATCTCGTGTAGTATTGTAGCAAAGATATTCATTAGATACTTTTGTATAGCGTTTTTTTCTATACTTTGTACTATCTAGATGTGTAACTTGCAACTGATTATCAACTATTGAAAGCCAATATTTATTAGATTTTTGATTGGGATTATACTCATAAAGTGGAAAACCATTTATTTCAGGTTTTGCTTTATAATCCATAAATAACATGCTAGGCATTTGGTCACGATATCCACTCATACAAAAATTTAAACTATCCTTTTTGTGTGTTTCATTAGACAAATTAAATGATAAAATATACTCCATATCCCATTTGTGATTATGATTATATATTTTATTGATAGTTTGAAACATTGATTTTGTTTTAAGCAATGTATCTAAAAAATCAGTACGTATCCAACTGCCCTGAAATTGTTGTAAATGCTTGGGAATATTGATTTTAGGGATTGTATCAAGTTGTCTAGGTCTATCAAATTTATTAAGAGAGTCGTGAAAATATTTTATTGGCTCATCATTTTCAATATTAGTGCTGTCTTTTTGGACAATAGTTTGCTTATCAACTCGTGATTCACAAGCAGATAGACCTATACACAATAATAATAATAAATGTTTCATTGGTTGTTTTGATTTTACACAAATTTCTTGATAATCTCATCAACACTTAATTTTTCCTGTGTTCTTGCATTCATATCCTTGAAAGTGAGAATGTTAGATTGTACTTCATCTAAACCAATCATTAGCATAAACGGGATTTTCTTGGCGTTGGCGTATTTTAGTTGTTTTTCTAATTTGAGCGTTTGCGGATAAATTTCTGCATTTATTCCTGCATCACGTAGCGTTTTGAGCGTTTTGAGGGCATATTTTTCAGCTTCTGCCTCAAAATTAGCTATCAAAATTTGTGTACTTGCGCCATCTTGCGCAGGAAATAACTCAAACTCTTCCAAAACATCATAAATCCTGTCCAAACCAAAGGAAAAACCTACACCAGCCACATCTTTTAGCCCAAAGCTACCTGTCAAATCATCATAACGACCACCGCCACTAATGCTCCCAATAGCCGTATTTTGCACTTTTACCTCAAAAATTGCCCCTGTGTAATAAGACAAACCACGAGCAAGCGTAATATCAAGCATTACATTATTTTCTGTTGCTGATTTATCTGTGAAACTTTCCACATATTCAAACACTTTTTCTATCTCCAAAATGCCTTGCAAGCCTGTGGAAGAAGTTTTTAAGAAATTTTTAAGAAAATCTATTTTTTCTGAATTATTGTTTGTAGTTGTGTTAAAAGCAAAAATAGGTTTTATTTTTTCAATGGCATCAGCAGAAAAACCACGTTCTAGGAGTTCCTGTATCACTTTTTCTTCTCCAATTTTATCTAATTTGTCAATAGCCACGCACAAATCAGTTTCTTTGCCCAAAACTCCCCCAATTTCTGCAATTCCTGCCAAAATCTTACGGTTATTGATTTTAATTTGATAACCAAGATGCTTGTCATTTTCTTTATTTAGTTGAAGATTTTGCAAAACTTCATTCATCATCAAAATAATTTCAGCCTCACAAATAAGTGAGCTAGTACCAACTACATCAGCATCACATTGATAAAATTCTCTATAACGCCCACGTTGAGGCGCATCTCCACGCCAAACAGGCTGTATTTGGTAGCGTTTGAAAGGATATGAAATAGTATTTTGGTTCATCACGACATAACGAGCAAAAGGCACAGTAAGGTCATAGCGCAAACCTTTTTCCGAAATTTTTAAGGCAAAACTTTTTGAGCCATTTCCAGCATCTTCTGCACGAGTTTTGCTCAAAAAATCTCCAGAATTAAGAATTTTGTAAAGTAATTGGTCTCCTTCTTCTCCATATTTCCCCATCAAAACAGACAAATTTTCCATTGCAGGTGTTTCTAAGGGCATAAAACCAAATTTTTTGAAAACAGATTTGATAGTATCAATGATGTAGTTGCGTCTAAGCATCATTTCAGGCGAGTAGTCACGTGTGCCACGTGGAAGCGTTGGTTTCATTTATTTTTTATGGGGATATTTCAGACCGCAAAATTAGCAAAAATCAGCAAAAAATACAAGATTTTTGTGTTTAAAAACTTAGTTTGTGGTTTATTGGTTAGATTTACAGAAGTATCAAACAAATTTCGCACAAATTTTCTAAAATTTCACCAAAAAACAAAAAACTTATGTCAAAAATCCTCATTACAGGCGGTAGCGGCACAGTTGGCACTCGCCTAACCGCTCTGCTCTTGCAAAAAGGCTATGAAGTAGCACACTTGACCCGTTCTATCAAAAAAGATAGCAAAGATAATAAAAATGCTACTCCAAACGTAAAAAACTATCTTTGGGATGTCAAAAAGGGCTATATTCAGCCAGAAGCCTTTGAAAATTTGGATTACATTGTGCATCTCGCAGGTGCAGGTGTAGCTGATGAGCGTTGGACTGATGAGCGCAAAAAAGAAATTTTGGAAAGTCGTACACTCTCTACACAACTGCTCTACAATCAACTGAAAGAAACAAAAACGCCTTTAAAAGCCTTTGTTTCAGCTTCTGCCATAGGAATTTACGGTTTTGATACTGGTAATCTGTTACTTACAGAAGAAAGTCCAATATCAACACAGTTTTTGGCTGATGTTGTCAAAAAATGGGAAGAAGAAGTACAAAAAATAGCCTCAATTACTACCCCAACTGGTATTAGAGTAGCAAAATTGCGGATAGGAATTGTTTTGAGCGACAAAGGTGGCGCACTTGTAGAAATGGCAAAACCTGTACGTTTGTTTGCTGGAGCGGCACTAGGCACAGGAAAGCAATGTTTATCTTGGATTCACATTGATGATTTGTGTAAAATGTTCGTTTTTGCCGTAGAAAACGACAATATTTCAGGAGAATACAATGCCGTTGGCGTGTCTGCAACCACAAACGAAATCCTTACAAAAGCTATAGCCAAAGCATTAGACAAGCCACTTTTTTTGCCTAATGTGCCTGCATTTGCCCTAAATCTAATTTTGGGAGAAATGGCGGGAATGGTTTTGGGGGGCAATAATGTTTCTTCTGAAAAAATCCAAAAAGCAGGTTTTAAGTTTGATTATACAGATTTGGATATAGCCGTAAAAAATTTATTGCAATAAAAAGACAAGTGGGCATGCCCACTTGCTTAAATAAATCTTATTGATTACTAAAAATCACATAAAAAAGCCTTCTCTTTTCAGGGAAGGCTTTTTCTGCATTTGTTTAACTTTCTTTACTGAATTTTGGTAAGTTTCGTTAGAAACCTGCTAAAATTATTTTGCTGGCTGGCAAAGGCTGATAACTTTAAGGATAGATTCTTGAGCAAACTCAGTGCTCATCATATCTTTAACTTCTTTGTTTTCAGTCATCCAAAATGCTTTGTCACTAGCTTTTGTGAAGTTAGTTTGAAAATGTTTTACTTGTTCAGTCAAAAACGTGTTCAAATCATCAGTAGATTTTACGTTAGCAACACGCATCAAAGATTCAAACCAGTTTTTAGCTAAATCTTCTTGAGCAGTGATAGTAGCCTTCATAAAGTCTGGAGCTGCATCAAAATTGATAGTTTTTTTCAAGTTTGTAGCTGTTTCTTCCAATGTAGTTTTAACTTTAGTTAGCATTTCTGTGCTAGTTTCAGTCATTTTGTCCATTGTTTCAGTTGCCATTTTAGTCATAGCTTCTGTATTTTCTGTTACTGCTGTGTTAGCTGATTTAATAGCCATAGTTGTAATTATTTTGGGTTTGAGTATTTTTGTGTTTTTCGTTTGGTTTAGGTTTTGGTTATTTTCCTTTCCCAACGACACAAAGGTAATAGGTTAGTATCAGAAATAAAACTTTTTTTAGAATTATTTTTGAAAATAATTGCTATTTTGGCTCCCCGTAAGACTTTTTTAATTTGGAATAGGATTATTCCAAGAAAAAAAATAGTCGGCATACCGCTTATTTACATATTGATATTACGCACTTATTTTGAAAAATACTTAAAAAAAGCATTTTTATTTTGTAAATATTCTAAAAAAATGTATTTCATTTGGGCAATTTGTCTTTTTGTAGTTTTTTCAGTGAAAAATTAGAAAATCAAGAGAAATCTAAAAATAATCCTAAAATGTTTTACAAAATTGTACTTTATAAAGAGAAATATAAGGCATTTTTTAATAAAAGACAAAAACAAACCTTGTGCTTTATCTCCTGCATTTTTACATTAAATTGGGGAAAAACACTATCTTTGTGACTGACTTAACCTTTTGTTTATGATAAGCATTCCAGAAAAAATACTAAAAGATTTGTGCCTATTGGTTAATAATATTGGCAATAGACTACTTATTTTCTTGTTTTTGTTATTTTTTTCTGTATTTTTTTGCTCTAAAAGCCTTTTTAGTCAAAATTATACTTATCAAAACTATAATATTCAGCAGGGTTTGGCTGGTTCTGTGGCGTATGGAATGTTGCAAGACAAAGAGGGTTTTATGTGGATAGCCACAGAAACAGGGCTTAGTCGCTTTGATGGCACGCATTTTCGTACTTTTACTACGGCTGATGGTTTGCCTGACAACGACATTATGAGTGTTTTTGAAGACTCAAAAGGGAGAATTTGGATACTTTCGTTCAAGAATAAACTTTGTTTCTATCAAAATGGCATTTTTCATACAGAAGAAAACACACCTTGGCTCAAAATAGCCATTCCTAGCCCACCTTTGCAGATAACAGAAGATAAAGAAGAAAATTTGCTGCTACGAACAGTGCTAGCTAATAACAATATCGTTATTATTATTGACACAAAAGACAAAATCAATATTTATCATCAAAATGATTTAACAAGAGAAGCTGCTAACATAGATACTATACAAAATAGTGGAAGTTTCAGAACTAATGCAGCAGCAGATATAGAAAAAGGCTTCAATATCAATATAGGGCAATGTTATTATACATTTCATAGCGGAAAAATTGTATCAAGAAAAATAAATTTTTTAAAAGAACTTAATGGTTATGGTAATATTTCACCTTATTATTTTACTTATCAAGAAAAAATAAAGAATAATCAAAATAATACAAGTTGGTTTCACATAACAAAATTAGTAAGTTCTAATAATTACAAAAAAATACTAATCCCAGCTGATGTTATCAATATACAATTTTTAGACACTGATTTGATTTTTATCAATACTAGCAATGGAAGTTATCAATACGACTTCAATAAAAACGAAATCATACATCATTTTTTGCCTAATAAAAGTGTTTTAAGTGTGTTTCAAGACAAAGAAAATAATTTTTGGTTTTCTACTAGAGGTGAAGGCACATTCAGGCTGCAATCTGCACAAATTGCAAGTTTTGACAAGTTTTTTTTTGATACAAAAGATGCCCACGTTTTTCATCTACAAAGAAATAAAAATAAACTTTGGATTGGTAGTAGCAATGGCAAAATATTTTCTATAGATTACTCAAAAAAATGTAGTTTGGATAGCTATAAATTGCCTAATGACATTTTGGAAAATATAAGTCGGATACCTTACCTACATTTTTTGTCAGAAGATAAAATAGGTGTATTTTCTAATATGAAAATATATGAATTTTACATTAACTCAAAAACCTATATTGATAAAGATGCCCAAAAGCTATCTTACAACAATATAGGTAGAATGTCTTCTATTAAAGATGTGAGCATAGTAAATAAAGATAGTGTTCTTATTGCATCTTCTAGTAATGTGAGTGGTTATAAATTTTCTACCAATTATGTTGATAAATTTGTAGTAGGAGAACGCACAACCTGCAGTTTTTATAGAAATGATAGCCTTTTTTATGGTACAATGCAAGGTTTAAAACTACATTTATCCCGAAAGAAAGATATTATTTTAGTTGATAAAAACAAATTACTTACAGAAAAATTTACAGATATTGTGGCTGATAAAAATCAAAATATTTGGCTGTCTAGCTATAATAATGGCATTATTTGCATCAAAAATACCAAAGAGAAAAACGAAATAAAATATCATATCACAGAAAAAAATGGTCTTACAAGTAATATTGCTCGTTGCTTGTTTGTGCAAGGTGATACTATTTGGGTGGGTACAAACAAAGGACTAAATAAAATCACTTTTCAGAAGGAAGATTTATCTCAAAAACCTATTATACAGACAATCAGAGCAGAAGATGGCTTAGTTTCTGATTATATAAACACTATTTTGGTGCAAAATGACACCGTTTATGTAGGCACACCTGAAGGAGTGAGTTTTTTTCATAAAGATAGGTTTTTCAAAACCTCGCCCTGCGTGCTTAAAATCCTCTCTCTCAAAATTTCTAATGATGAGAAAAAACTGGTAGAAAAATATTCACAAGAAAAATCAATAAGCAAAAAAATAGTCCAAAACTATCAACTAAGCTACAAAGAAAATAATATTGTCATTGATTTTGTGGGGATTTCGTACCGTTCTGGCGGGCAAATTAAGTATAAATTTCGTTTGAATACTGGAAATGAGATTATTGATAACGCAGGTGGTAACTGGCAAGAAACAAAAAATACTTCTCTCACCTTCAACGCTTTAGCTCCTGATGATTACCGTTTGGAAATCATTGCTATCAATAAATTTGGTATAGAAAGTGAGAAAATAACACTTAATTTTAGCATAAAACCTGCTTTCTGGCAAACTTGGTGGTTTTTTGTGGTACTATTTTTGCTGCTAATTGCGCTCACTACTTGGGCTATTTTCTCTCGTGTGCAAGTAGTGCGCAAGCGTGAGCAAGCGCAAATCCGCCTAAAACAACAAATGCTACAAAATGAAGAAGAAATGCTACAAACAGAACAGCAACTTTTGGAGGCAGAACAAAAAACCTTACACGCAAAAGAAGCTATGCTCCAAACAGAGCAACAACTGCTTAGAACGCAAATAAACCCACATTTTTTGTTTAATTCTCTCGCAACAGTTCAAAATTTTTTCTTAAATAATGATACAAAAGACTCCGTTTTGTATCTAGGGAAATTTGCTAAATTGATGCGACAAATTTTAGAAAATTCTAGGGAAAACCTCATTAGTTTGAATAGTGAGGTAGAAATGTTGGAAAATTATCTAGATTTGCAAAAAATCCGCTTTTCTGGGAATTTTGATTATACCATTCTTATTTCTGATAATTTGGACAAATATTATACCCAAATCCCGCCAATGCTGGCACAACCTTTTGTAGAAAATGCCTTAGAACACGGTTTTTCTCACAAAAACGAACACGGATTGTTAGAAATTTCTTTTAAAATAGAACAAGAAAATGGAGAAAAAATGTTAGTTTTGGAGATATTAGACAATGGCGTTGGTCTTGAACTTTCAAAAGAATTACGGTCTGAAGCAAAAAAAGAATACAAATCCTTAGCACTTACCATTACACAAGAAAGATTGGAACTTTTGAGTAAGAAATTCTCAAAAAAATGCTATCTTACAATAGAAAATAGAGAAAATACACTGCAAGAAGTAGCAGGCACTCACGTTAGAATATTTTTACCCCTAATTGATGAATAATAATTTAATTGTGAATTTTAAATTGTGAGTTGTGAATGAATACAAAATATTGATGTAATAATTATAATTATTGTATCAAGACGCAAACTAATTAGTAAACCCTATTTTATTGATGAATACTACTACAAACGCAAATAATAGCAATATCATAATGTCTGCCTGCATCATTGATGACGAACTAAACGTAAGAAATAGCATCAAAAACCTTATCAAAACCTTTGATTTGCCTATAAATATCATTGGGGAAGCTGAAAATATTACTGACGGTTTGATACTTCTACAAACTATAATGCCTGATTTGTTGTTTTTGGACGTGGAAATGCCAGACGGAAAAGGGTTTGACCTTTTGCGACAAAAAACTGATATTGCTGCAAAAGTTATTTTTATTACAGCGCACAATTATTATGCGGTGGAGGCTTTTCGCTTCTCTGCGCTGGATTTTCTGCTAAAACCAATTGATGCGGAAGAGTTGCAACAAGCAGTAGAAAAGGCACAAATTGCCCTAGACAGAGAAAACCAAGATATAAAAATCACTACTTTTTTGGAGTATTTTGAGAAAGATAAGAAAGATAAAAAAATTATCCTCAAAACCATAGATAAAATGTATATCTTAGAAATAAGTAAAATCATTCGTTTGGAGAGTACCAGCAACTATACTACGTTTTTTGTGGAAGATGACCAAAGAATAATGGTTGCAAAAAGCATCAAAGAATATGAAGAATTACTTATAAATTATGGTTTTTTTAGGATACATCAGTCTAACCTTGTTAATTTGAGCTTTTTGTCTATGTATGACAAACGCAACCAACAAATAATGCTTAAAGATGGCGCATTTCTCCCTGTGGCAACAAGAAAAGCACAAGATTTAGTGAAGATGTTAGACAAGATTTAGACCAAATAAGTAAGATTCTTACTTATTTTATGCCTTAGTAACGCCAAAATGATGCGTGGTGAATTGATTATAAACCTTTTGTATTCATTCACAATTCATAATCCATAATTCATAATTACTTAATATGACAACAGAACAATATATCTCCAACCTTGCCAAACGTTACGCACTCGGGAACGCCACAGAACACACTTTTAGAGGAGATTTGCAGCAACTCATAGAAGACATTATGCCCAAAATAAGTGCCACCAACGAACCCAAAAGGCAAAAGTGCGGCGCACCTGATTATATCCTCACCCAAAATAATATTCCCATAGGATATATTGAAGTAAAGAACATTGGCGACAAAGACCTCATAGGAGCAAAAGCAACAGGCAACAAAGAACAGTTTGACCGCTACAAAAAAGCTCTCGGAAACATCATCTTTACTGATTATCTTGACTTCTACCTCTACGTTGATGGAGAATTTCAAACCAGTATTGCCATTGGTGAACTAAAAAATGGCAACATCATTCCTAAAAGTGAAAACTTTAACTTCTTTACCTCCTTCATTAAAGACTTTTGCGCCTATCAAGGGCAAACTATTGACAACCCTAAGAAACTTGCCGAGATGATGGCAGGAAAAGCCCAAATATTATCTCTCGTTATTGAAAATGCACTCAACAACGACAAGGAAAATAAACAAGATTCTTCCCTAAAAGAACAACTAAACGCCTTTGATGAAGTGCTTATCCCACATATAAAACCCAAAGAGTTTGCTGATGTTTATGCACAGACCATTGCATATGGTATGTTTACGGCTAGATTACACGACGAGGTTAGCCTTACTTTTACAAGGCAAAAAACAAATAACCTTATCCCCAAATCTAATCCCTTTCTTAAGAAATTATTTGATTATATTGCAGGTGATGAACTAGATACTCGCATCATTTGGATTGTTGATGCCCTTGCAGAGATATTTTCCGCCTGTGATATACAGAAAATCTTACAACATTATCAGAAAAATGATGATACAGAAGACCCTATCATACATTTTTATGAAACTTTCCTCACAGAATACGACCCTATCCTAAGAAAAGCAAGAGGCGTTTGGTACACACCCACGCCTGTCGTCAGTTTTATTGTGCGTGCCGTTGACCAAATACTAAAAACTGACTTTAATCTTCCTGATGGATTGGCTGATGTTAGCAAAATTAGTAGCCCCCTAGCCCCCAAAGGGGGAACAGTGCAAAATAAGCAAGATATCATTATTCCCCCTTTGGGGGTTAGGGGGCTACCTTTGGGAGTTAAAGGGTTGGGCGTGCATAAAGTACAAATACTTGACCCCGCAACAGGCACAGGCACTTTTTTAGCAGAAGTAATTAAGCATATTTATAAAAAATTTGAAGGACAAACAGGCATTTGGCAAAGTTATGTAGAAAATGACCTCGTCCCAAGACTAAATGGCTTTGAATTACTAATGGCTTCGTATGCTATGGCACATCTTAAGCTAGATTTGTTACTTGCGGAAACTGGCTACAAACCAAAAAACAACGAAAGATTAAAGATATTTCTCACTAATACACTGTCGGAAAGCGTCAAAGCACAGTTTACTGTCTTTGGGGGCTTTCTTACGGAGGAAGCCGTACAAGCACACAACATCAAAGCAAACACACCCGTAATGTGCATCATAGGAAACCCGCCCTACAGCGGTGAAAGTGCCAACCAAAATGCTTTTATTGAGCGTTTGATGCTGGATTATAAGAAAGAACCAGAGGGAAAGGTAAAATTACAAGAAAGAAACCCCAAATGGATAAATGATGATTACGTCAAATTCATTCGTTTCTCTTCCCATTTAATAGAAAATAACGGTGAAGGGATTGTAGCCTTCATCAACCCTCACGGATTTTTGGATAACCCTACGTTTAGGGGAATGAGATGGCATCTACTTAAGACTTTTGACAAGATTTATACCATTGACCTTCACGGAAACGCCAAGAAAAAAGAAACAGCTCCAGACGGAAGCCCAGACCAGAACGTATTTGATATTATGCAGGGCGTTAGTATCAATATATTTGTGAAAACTGCTAAGAAAAAGCCCAATGAACTAGCGCAAGTCTTTCATTATGATTTGTTTGGTAAGAGAAAACACAAGTACGACTTCCTTAATAATACCGCATTTGAAGATGTGCCTTACAAACTCCTGCCAAACAAAGCTCCTATGTACTTTATGGTACAAAAAAATGATAGTGGAGAAGATGTTTATAAGAAAGGTTTTGCTTTGGACGAGCTTTTTGTGGTGAATGGTGTAGGTATCACAACCGCACATGATGAGTTTGTCATTAACGAGCAAAGAGAAAAATTGTTAGCTACTTTCCAAGACTTTCAAGCTACTGAAAGAGATGAAAATGTTTTGCATAAAAAGTTTGATGTTGCCAAAAAAGAAGGTTGGGACATACTGCAAGGTTACGACAACATCAAAAAAGAAACAGATTTGGGCAAATTTATAAAACCTATTGCCTACCGCCCTTTTGATACTAGGAGTATTTTTTATGAGGGTAAGCTTGTTTGGAGAACAGTTGAAAAAGTTATGCAACATTTTGTAGATAAACAAAACGTAGGCTTGGTTTTTAGAAGACAACAGCCTGAAAATTTAGATTTTTATCTGTTTTGTTCAAAAGATATTGTTGCAGATGGTTTTATTCGTTCTGATAACAAAGGTGGAGAAAGCCTAGCACCTTTATATGTTTACCCTGAAAAAGTAAAAAAGAAGAAAAAACTTTTTGTAGCTTCTAGTGAACAAGTAATTCACGAGTTAAATATAAGAATAAAAGACGCTCAAAAGAATTACGACAAGCTAAATAAAATCTTCACTAGCAAGATTGAACTATTTTTCAATAAAATTAAAGTAGTTGATAAAAATGTAAAAGCTTTGTTTGAAGAACACGAAACCACAGTTGAAGATGCAAAGATGCAACTTGAAGTTTTAAAAGAAAAATTGTCTGATACATTGAAAGCAAACTTAGCTGAAAATGATGATATTGAAAATGAATTGTCTTTGGGTCTTAGTGAAAGAAAAGCAAACTTCAAAAAAGAGATTATAGAGGAGTTTGCACAAGGTTTGGGGCTGGCATTTGTAGAAGAAGATAACAACAAACAAGATGTTATTTCTCCTATAAATGTGTTGGACTACATTTATAGTGTGTTGCATAGCCCCACATACAGAGAAACGTACAAATCATTTCTAAAAACGGCTTTCCCACGCGTGCCATACCCACAAGATAAAAATGAATTTTGGGCGTTGGTAGCGTTAGGCAAAAAATTACGTACTTTGCACTTACTAGAAAACAAAGAAGTGGAAAGTTATATGACTACATACCCTATCACAGGAGATAATATTGTCAAAAAACCTTCTTTTGTTGATAATGGCGTAATGTTTGCAGGCATTGGAAGGGTTTATATCAATGATACACAGTATTTTGATGGCGTGCCAAAGGTTGTGTGGGAGTTTTACATAGGCGGTTACCAGCCTGTGCAAAAGTGGCTGAAAGACCGTAAAGAAAAACCTCTAAATAGTAATGATATTTTGCACTATCAAAAAATAATAGTTGCACTATTTCAAACAGATACCATAATGAAAGAAATAGATACTGTACTTTATTAAACAAAAATCAGCAATATATATGTGTATATTGCTGATTTTTATTTGTAATTTGTAGAATAATTAAAGTTATTTGGGTAATAATTAAAATTATTTGGGTAATAATTAAAGTTATTTGGGTAATAATTAAAGTTATTTGGGTAATAATTAAAGTTATTCGGGTAATAATTAAAGTTATTTGGGTAATAATTAAAGTTATTTGTAGAATACCAAATGTTATTTATCATTTAGTTCTTTATTTCTTTTAAATCTTATCAAAAATCTTATACCTCGTACTTCAAATCTCTGCCCTAAAAGGCTATTCAAACCTCAAAGCTTCAATGGGGTCAAGTTGTGAGGCTTTACTAGCAGGATAATATCCAGAGAGTACACCCACAAAGGCACAAATAAGAACTCCAGTTATTATCCAAACCCAAGGCACAATAAACCCACCAGAGCTAATAAAACTTGCTACCAAATTTCCTACACCAATCCCCAAAATAATTCCTAAAATCCCTCCAATCTGACAAATAACAATAGCCTCTATCAAAAATTGTTCTCTTATGCGCCTAGGTGTTGCGCCCAGTGCCTTTCTTACGCCTATCTCTCGTGTGCGCTCCGTTACGGACACAAGCATAATGTTCATCAGTCCAATACTTGCACCCAAAAGCGTAATAAAACCTACTAAACCGCCCCCAATTTTGAGATAGCCACTAATATCTTTGAGTTTGTCGCCTAGTGTTTCACTTCTTTTGAGTTCAAAAGAGTTGTTTTTCCCTAGTCTATCTCTGCGTATTTGGCGCATTAGCCCTGTTGCGGTTTCCATAAGTGGCTCAAATTCAGCAGGGTTAGCTACGGCAACTTTCATATTATAGGTTAATTTTTCTTCTCCTGCAAGCAAAACCGCATTATAAAGTGGGACTAAACACGCTCTATCACCTCCGCCACCGCCCATATTACTGCCTTTGGACTCTAATACACCAATAATTTTGTATTTTTTACCCATCAAAACAATAAATTGGTTAAGTGGGTCTTTTTCATCAAAAAGTGTTTCACGGATTTTGTCAGCAATAATCACCACAGGCGCACCAGTATAAAGTTCTGTTGTACTAAAATTACGTCCAGACCGCATTTTATAGCCTTTTTGGTTGATATAATGCTCGTCTGCGCCCAAAACAAGCGTATTAGGATTTGTTTTTTTGGAGAAAAATTTTGCTTCTGCCGTAAACGTAACCATAGTAGAAATACCTACCACACCAGTGCTAGGCAATATTTCTTTTAATTTTGTAGCTTCTTTGTATTTGATAGGCGGCACGTTGGCATCATTATCTTGCTGTCTGCGGTTGCGTGCATTAGGTGCATAAATATCAAAAGCATTTGCACCAAGACTAGCAAAACTTGTACTTACAGATGCCTGAATGCTATCTACGGCAGTCAGAATACCGACTAACGACATTATCCCAAAGGCAATAATTAGGGCGGTGAGAATGGTACGTAATAGATTTTCTCGTATAGCACCAAGCGCAACACGTATATTTTCAAAAAAATTCATAATTATATTTGTCAAATTTTATACGAACTCACAACGCAGAAAAAAGCAAAATATTACACTTTTTTGAAGGTTTTTGATAAGAAAATATGTATTTTTGTGTTGTTATATACTTAAAAATTGAAAAATACTAAGTAATTGTGAATTTTTAATTGTGAATTGTGAATGAATACAAAATATTGATAATTATTATTTTACATATCATTTTAATATTGCCAAAACATAAACCAATTACTAACATCAACTTAACATTAGAGAAACTTATCTTACCAAATATTTTTTATGAGAATTACTTATAATGCCCCTTTTGTGCTTTCTTTTTCTTTGGCTTGTGCTGCTATACGCCTAGTTGGAACAAGTTTTACAGAAACTTTTTTTGCAGTAGGTACAAGAATGGATTTTGGCAACCCATTAGATTATTTTAGGTTGTTTTCTCACGGAATGGGACACGCAGATTGGGCGCATTATTTTGGCAATTTTGCTTATATATTGCTTTTAGGACCTATTTTAGAAGAAAAATATGGCTCTGCAAAATTAGCGTTTATGTGTTTCATTACGGCACTACTCACAGGAATAATTAATGTAATATTTCTTTCAACAGGGCTTATGGGCGCAAGTGGCATAGTTTTTATGATGATTGTGCTTTCATCTGTTACCAATGCTCAAAAAGGCGTGATACCACTTACTTTTATTTTTGTAGTGATTATGTATGTGGGGAAAGAATTGTTAGATGCTGTTACTACAAACTCTAATGTATCACATTTTGCGCATATTTTTGGTGGTGTGGCAGGTAGCTTTTTTGGTTTTTTCAAAACTAATACTGAGGTGCAAGCAAAATAAATAATACGCAGAGTATAAAACCCTGCACTATTGATATTAAACGTGTATTTTTGAACTATTATTAGTCAAAAATCAGTAGCGTGGGGTTATACCCACTAGCAGATTTCCTGTGGTGTTAGGTTTTTCTACCTGCCACCAAAAACCGCCCTAGCAAACTCGCACAAGTGCCTGAATACATTGTTTTGCGTGGTTTGGTGTCAGAAGGAAACTTCTGACACCACAGGCACAGCTTACTAAATAGTGGGTTTAAACCATCTAAAAAACTTTAAATTTCATCATTATGGGTATGATTATTGCTAAGGCATTATTTAATGATATGCCTGATTTTAACGTTATTTTAGGTAAGTTTTATCAGCAATCCAAATTGAGGGCAACCATTGAAACGAATAAAGAAGTTTATTCTTCCAATATACACATTGTACCATATGGTGTTGTTGATGTCCTTATAAGTATAAGTTTTACGAAAGGAACAACAATTAATGTTGATGGAGTATTTATTGAATATGACACTATTTGTATATCTGAATGTCTTAATGATGAAGGTTGCGAATACTATGTACTTATGGTTTTATACACTATTTTAATAGATATGGGGGGAATGGATAAAAAAGGTAGATTATTATCTGAAACAGCGAATATTCCAACTTGGTCAAGAGAAGAATGGCAAGGTGAAGATTGGTTTAAAAAAGTAAGTAAAAGACCAACCTTATTTAACATTTTAGTTGAAAAAATACGTTTGTTTTTTAAGTTATAGTTTCCTGTCATTAAATTCTGCCATAGAATTCCTTAAACTAAACAAAAAGCCTTTCCAAAATTTGGAAAGGCTTTTTGTTTATACATTAAATCTAAAGTGCATAACATCTCCATCATCAACAACATAATCTTTGCCTTGAACAGCCATTTTACCTGCTTCTTTGCAAGCGTTTTCAGTTTTATAATGGTCGTAATCTGCAATTTTAATCACTTCTGCACGTATAAAACCACGTTCAAAATCAGAATGTATCACGCCAGCCGCTTGTGGAGCTTTCCAACCTTTGCGGATAGTCCAAGCACGTACTTCTTGCACACCAGCCGTAAAATAGGTAATCAAATCCAACAAACCATAAGAAGCACGTATCATTTTATCCAGCCCAGATTCTTGTAAGCCATATTCTTGCAAAAACATTGTTCTTTCTTCTATGTCGTCTATTTCAGAAATTTGTGCTTCTAGTGCCGCACAGATTTTTATCATCTGACCATTTTCTGCCTCTACTGCCTTGCGCAGGGCTATTACGTGATTATTGTCTTCGTGAAGATGTGCTTCATCAACATTAGCTACATACAAAACGGGCTTAATAGTAAGCAAAAACAAATCCGCAACAGCACGTTTTTCATCTTCCGTAACTTCTACCAAAAAAGCGTTTTTTCCTTGTTCTAAGGTACTTTTATAGCGTTTTAGGACTTCCAAATCTTCTTTAGCTTTGGTGTCGCCTGCTTTGGCAGCACGTTCTGTTTTTGATAATTTTGCATTGACAGAGTCTAAATCTTTGATTTGTAGCTCAATTTCAATGATTTCTTTGTCGCTAACAGGATTTACATCACCAGAAGAGCGCACAATATTAGGGTCTTCAAAGCAACGAATAACGTGCAAAATAGCATCTACTTCACGAATATTACCCAAAAATCCGTTTCCTCGTCCTCCACCTGTACTTGCCCCTTTGACAAGCCCAGCAATATCTACAAATTCCACCGTTGTTGGCACAATACGGTTAGGATTAACGAGTTTAGAAAGTACCTGCAAACGTGGGTCTGGCACATCAACAATGCCAATATTAGGTTCTATGGTTGCAAATTCGTAGTTTGCAGCCACGCCTTGTATGCGTGTGAGCGCAGAAAACAGTGTAGATTTGCCCACGTTGGGCAAGCCTACAATACCGCATTGTAAAGCCATTCTGAATATTTCTTAAATTATTTGGTAATTACATTTTTTTGCAAATATACGGATTTTTAGGCAATTGTGAATTTTAAATTTTGAGTTGTATTTGTAGAGACCTTGCTTGCAGCGTCTAGCCATAGAAAATTCTATTTCGGTCAATTTAACAATTAGATAACGACATTGCTAATTGGTTTTTTAATACATTGCTCTATGTTCCGTAAGTACGACTTACGGCTATTATTGTTAAACCCTTTCAGGGTTTAAATACAAATGATTAAATATTTTCGTACTTCGTACCTCAAAATTCGTACCTCATTTTGCCATAAACAAAAAATCACTTCCTGGCTCGTTGCTACCAAAGTCGCCTGTTTGTGGTTGTGGCGTTATTTTTTCTATAAAACCAATTATTTCACTGATAGTGAGGAGTTTATCTTGCCCTCCGTAGGTGCGCAAAGCAGTCAGAAAATGGCGTACAAAAGGAGAATGTTCACCAGGATTGCCATCTGGGACGTATTCTTTTCCGCCAGAAGTCAAATATTTTCTTGTTTTATTTTGTAGTTTCCTTCTAATAAACTCCTCTAATTCATTGCTAATACCATTTTTGGGATTTGATTTACTGAAATTATCTTTATTATCTCCACGCATACTGCTGTTTGCGACAAGTGGATTAAACGTCCCTCCAAAGCAAACGTCCATCATTAGTAATATATGTTTTGAAGGAATATTATTGATATAAGTCCTTAATACTGAATGAGATAAATAACTTGTTTTTGCTTCATCATTGAGTTTTGCATCTTGTGGCACAACGTAGCCTTCCTTAAAAACCTCATCAAATTGCCCGTGTCCTGCAAAAAATATCAATAATTGGTCGTTTGGCTCATATTTTTTTTGTACGTATTCTTTTATTTTAAGTAGAATTTGGTTTTGCGTGGCATTAAAGACCATATCTGTCTGAAATTCGTAGTTTTCATTGAGTTCTTTGGCTATTGTTTCCGCATCTTTGATAGGGTTTACTAGATTATTCCAATATTCGTACTGATTTGTAGCAAAAATCAGCGCATAACACCTTCCCATTGACTTGCTGCGAGGCAGCGCAGCAACTGCATTTGTATCTCTATTGATAGAAAACGTAGCTTTTTGAGTGTTTCCCTTAAAATCTGTTGCTTCTATTACAAAAACTTTCAGTTCTTTTTTGAGTAATAAAATTCCTTTAAAATCTCCATTTTCAGCAAGCTGTGCAGGGTTTCCATTGACAAAAACTTCTTTTACACCACTTTCGTCTGTTACTTTTCCTATGATATTTATTTCATTTTGACTACTTACCACAATTCCCCCACGCATAAGTGCCTGTGCCGACACTTGCGCAGGTGTTTGTGCAGGTGCAACGCTCACAAGCGTAGGGCTTACCAGCGTGATAGTGGGCGGAATGTCGTCTGTATTGGTTTGATTGATTTTATCAACAAAAAACTGTGTTGTAGTATAGTCTAAACCTTCTTTTTTGGCAAGACTAATGGCTTTTTCACTCACTTCTAAGCAATTTAGTTGCTTTTGAAGTTTATACAAAATTTGAGCATAAAGATGGTTATTTTCATAATTATCAAGGAGTTTGATGGCGGTAAGCGTATAAATTTGTGCTTTTTCCAGCCATTCATTACTGTTTATATATTCTTGTATTTGTGTCGCAATAAAATGATAATCTTTACTTTTTTGGGCTAACTTAAGGTATTGTTCAAAATTTTGCTTACATTCTTCATTTTTCCCTAAATTATACTTAGCAATTCCAATAAAAACAAGGTTTTCTTTGTTATTTTGTTCAAAAGTAAGAGCCGTTTGGAAATCTTTTAAGGCATTTTGTGCCTCTTTTGTGTCCAAATTCACTCGCCCTCGTGCTTGATAGGCATTGGCATTACGTGGAAATTGTGTAAGAATTGTCTGGCAATCTGTTAGAGATTCATTGTACTTTTTCAAGATACGGTAGGCGTTGGCACGTGCAAGCAAAGTTTCTATGTCGTCTGCCTGAAAAACAAGTGCTTGACTAAAATCCTGTATAGCTTTGGTTTGGTTGCCAACTTTGGTATGTGTAAGCCCTCTATGATAGTAATTATCTGCTTTTTGGGCATTTAGGATAATACTTTTGGAAAAATCATTAAGTGCATTATTGTAGCTTTTGGTTTCAAAATAGGCTTTCCCACGCAAAAAGTGAGCTTCTTCTTGCTCATTATTAAGGCGTATTGCCTCTGAAAAATCTTCTATAGCTTTTTGATAATTGCCTATTTCTAGCTCCAAACGTCCTTTTTTGATAAGTTCTGGATATTGAGAATACCCACAAAAATTAGATAAAACCAAGAAAATAAAAATACAGTATTTGTTACTGTAAAAATTCCGTTGCAGATTTATAGAAATTATTTTAGATAATATAATCACTTGATTATCAATAATATAAATTAAAAAATAAATTTTATATGTATTTTTGTAGGGTGCGAGCCTTGTGGTCGCCCTGCTTGAATTGTGCTTAAAAGCTGTTTTTGCTCGTAGTGTTGCTTTCGCAAGTTTTGGCGACCACAAGGGTCGCACCCTACACTTTTTTGCAACGGAACTTTTACAGTAACAATATTTTTTCTTGTAAAACAAAAAGCCTTTCCAAAGTTTGGAAAGGCTTTTTGTGTTTAATAAGAAGCAAAATATTAAAAATACAACATTCTTGCAGTAAGAAAATAAACTGCCAAACCTAGCAAATCATTTGCCGTTGTGATAAACGGACCAGATGCCAGCGCAGGATTTATCCGTAATCTATTCAAAATAATTGGTGTAATAGTTCCTGTAAAAGATGCCAAAATTATTACAAAAAAAAGTGCCAAAGAAACCACCAAAGCAAGTTTTAGAGGTTCGCCCATTATCATCACAAACGCAAAAACAATGCCTGCAATGATTATTCCGTTGATAAGTGCCACCAAAAAAACCTTTAAAAGTCTTTGGTACATATCATTAAAAATTGTTTTATTAGCCAAACTTTGCAAAATAATTGAAGAAGATTGTATGCCTACATTGCCACCTGTGGCAGTAATAAGTGGTATAAAAAATGCCATTGCAGGCACCAAAATCAAATCTTTTTCAAATAAGCCAATGAAATTTGCCCCAGAAATTCCCCCAAACATACCAATAATTAGCCAAGGAAGTCTAGCACGAGAAAGCAAAAAAAGATTATCATCTTCCTCAATATCTGCGCTTATCCCAGACATCAGTTGGCGTTCTAGTTCTGCTTGTTCTGTGATTACATCAACTACATCATCAATAGCAATGCGTCCAAGCAATTTTCCTTGCACATTAACGACAGGAAGGGTTTCCAAATCATATTTACGCATCAAATCTGCTACTTCTATTTCTGTTTGGTGCGTGGCAACAGAGCGTATATCTTCCTCAAAAATATCAGCAATAAGTGTATTATCAGCCGACAAAATAATTTTTTTGAGAGATACAATTCCAAGCAGAATACCTTTATTATCAACAACATAAATAGAATAAATTTTTTCTACTTTCTCAGCTTGCCTGCGGATTTCTTCAATGCATTGTAACACGTTCCAGTTTACGTTGGCACGAATCATCTCTTTTGCCATTAGTCCGCCTGCCGTATCTGCATCATAAGGCAACAAATGAATGATATTGCGGGCTTTTTCACGCTTTTTCATAAGTGCTACCACTTCTTCCCGCACCTGAATAGAAAGCGGTTTGAGCATATCTACGGCATCATCAGAGTCTAAACAGTCTATATAATTGGCTATTTCTTGTGAGGTTTTGCTTTTGAGGAAAGTTTGTTGTGCATCTTCATCAAATTCAGTCAAAACCAGTGCAACAACTTCTATATCAAGGCTTTTGAGGATAAAATCCTGTTGCATTTCGTCCATTTCTTGCAAGATGGCGCAAATGTCGGCAGGGTGCAAATCTTCTGTAATTTGAGCAATAAAAGCGGTATTTTTTTCTGCTATGGCGGTTTCTATTGTTTCAAATACTTCTTTTGTGACACGCATAATGTTTTAATTGCTTTATTACTTTTTGATTAAATATCAATCTATCTTTAAATGTATTATTTTAGTTGTTTGCATAAGTTCTCCATATTTTATATGGTCTGTATCAAGTGATTGCTGTTTATTATTCCATTTATAAATTTGGCTATTGGCAAGATGTCTGTATAGATAGGCTTTTTCATCATTTGAGTTGAATAAAATTGCTTTTGAAAGCACTTCAACGGCTTTTTCATAATTTTCTAGCTTATAATATGCTTGTCCTTCTAAACAGTAATAATCTTTTGCACCAAGTTTTTTAGCAGTTTCAATTTGCGTAAGTGCTTGTCTATAAACACGTTTGGGAGAATAATCTTCTTTATTATTCTTAAATGCTGTTGGCACACAATTATTACGACTATAACATTCGTTACCATCTGTAATAAAAATATTTGCTATAAGCATCTGAAAATCAGTATTTTGTTGATAAATTTCGCCAAAATCATTCACCATACACCAAAAACGCATATCACAATCTAAAATATAAACTTTTTGCCCAAATTTACTCACAAAATTCAAGTATTGAAATGCTTTCTGCTTATTTCCCAATTTATACTCCACATAACTCAAATAAAGAACATATTTATACCAATAGTTATTTTTTTGGCTATTTTCATTGATTTGATAAGCGTTATTTTCTTTTGGAAATGTGCTTTCAAAATATTTGATAATTTTATTTTTTATGCTTTGATAATCTTTTATAAATTCTAAATTATGCTCAAATGCCTCAAAATCATTGTTTTCTCTTGCTTCAATCATCTCTTGTGCTTTCTGATAATCTTTGAGGGAATCATAAATAGCAATTTTTTCGTCATTGATGTCCTCACTTGAAGGATAATTATAATTGATAGCCAGCGCAGCATTTTGATATTGCAGAGCATTGTCAAATTGTCTAATATTTTTTAGCCCAGTTCCAACATAATAATACGTTTGTCGCAACCGAAAAGGGTCTTTTTCAAATTCAAAATAAGTTTTGTAGAATGGCATAGCTTTCTCCAAACCGTATGCGTGCATATAATTCCAACTTTTTTGGAATAAATATTTAGGATTTTTTTTATCTTTTGACAATAAAAAATCAATATCCTTCAGAGCTGAAATATAATCATTATTTGCACTATAAAGGCTCAGTCTTTCCTCATAAAGTTTGAGATTTTTTGGGTCTTTGGTTATTTCCAGCGTTATTTTAGCTATTTTTTCTTTTCCCTTAGTATAATCATAACCTGGTTGCGCCTGCGAGCATATTATAGAACCAAAAAAGCAGAGTATGGATAACAAATTTTTCATGATTTTAATAGGTTTGAGTGAATTTAAGTGCATTTTTTACTCAAAACGAATGCCCAAAACAAGCACGTCATCAATTTGGTCGTAGCCCGTTTTCCAAGTATCAAATTTGTTGGCAATAAAGTTTTCTTGCTGGTCAAAAGGCAGTTTTGAGGCATCTGATACTACTTTTCTAAAACCTACTTTTGTAATACGTTTGTCAAATTCTCCCCCAAATTGGTCTGGATAGCCGTCAGAACTCAAATAAATCATATCCCCAGACTGATAAGGCAAAGTATGATTAGCAAACACTTTGACCGTATCAAAATAGCCATTTATGGCGTGTGGGCTGGCTTTTATCTCAAAAAAATCTTCTTCACTAATATAATAAAGTTCTCTTTTTGCGCCTGCATACGTGAAGTTTTGTTTTTTTGTATCAATAGCTACCACTGCTATTTCCATTCCATCTTGTACTTTCACGTCCATATTGCCTGCAAACAGGTTTTTAACTTTTTCATCTAACTGAAAAATAATTTGCGCAGGGTTGATATATTTATTTTCTTCCATAATTTCGTTGAGATACAAATGCCCTATCATAGAAGTCATAGCTGCTGCCACACCGTGACCTGTGCAGTCTGCTAGCGCAATATAACAAATTTCATCTCTATTATAAACCCAATAGAAATCACCGCCTACAATATCTCGTGGTCTGTTGAAAGTAAGCACTTTAAAAGTTGTATTTTGCAGTTTGTTATCTGTTGGAAGCAAGTTTTTTTGTATGCGGCTGGCACATTCTATGCTTTCAATTATCTTGCGGTTGGTTTTTTCTAATTGTTCTTTTTGCCTCGTAATCTCTTGTGTACGTTGCCTCACTTCTTCTTTCAGGGTTTCGTTGAGGAGTTTGAGTTGTGCAACTTCTTTGGCAATAACGGCATCATTGCGTTCTTGTTGCACATCAAAGAGATATTTATTGTTTTGTGTATTATCCAAAATAGCCACAAAAATAACAGCAATATTATTGATGACTTTTTTGGTAATAGTATAATCAAAAATGCCATTACGCTCACCTATAGGCATTTCTACACGAGGAAAAAACAAAGGCTCTTCTGTTGCTATGCTTTCAAAAATGGCACTCAAACTTTCTAGAAAAGGAAAAAAAGCATAAACAGATTGTCCGTAATGTTTGCTTATATCAATAAAAGTATTATTGCTATGAATAATACTTCCTGTTTCTTCAAAAAAAACATATTGCACCACCTCTTTTTCGTGTTCTTTCTGAAAATCCTTGAAATTTTCTAACATTTCTTTTTGTACCATTTTTGTAACTTTCTTATTAAAAATTTAGCAAAGATACAAGAAAAACCTAAAAACAAAAACCTAAAAAGTAAAGAAACTTATTGCAATTGCCACTACCGCCATAAAAGTATAGGCTATAAAATACAAAAAATTAAATAAAAGCATTTTGATAATTGTTTTTCCCCAGTTTTGCTGATAAACATTCTTAATTGCGACAGTCGTATAAAGCGTTCCTATGATGAAAACTGCAGAGATAATAAGCCCAATATACTCATCATCAACGGCTTTCAAAAACAACATTGGAATAGCCAACAAGAACAAAAAAGCGGACAAATGAAAGGAAAATATCAAATGCTCTGCATAAAAGCGTTTTCTACGAATATAAAGCAACTTCAAAATAAATGCAACAATAGGAAGCATCAGCAAATTGAGCCACCAAAGTTTGCTCGTGAGGAAATCAGACATTACTTCCGCAGGATTTTGGTTCATTTTCATTGCTTGTGTGACAAGCAATTTATCCCAAAAATCAGTGTATTTATATTTTTTTATTACTTCTTCTGGCGTGAGGGTTGCCATATCCATGTCTGTTAGCTTGATTTTTTTGCCGCCAAAAGAAAAATCATTTTCACCTGAATTAGTTTCTCTTTTTAGAGTATATCCTCTTTCTAGTTTTCTTCCTCTTTTTCGTTTTATTTTTTTATTATCTCTATGATTATCAATGGCATCTAAAACAATCTTTTTGGCAGTATCTTTCTGCTTATTTGTTTGAAAAAGCGTAGGATTTTTATCAAATTTAGCGTTTACATCATTATAAACAGAATCCATTTTGATAAAAAGAGCTTTTTTCTTCATTCTTTCATCTAATTTCTGCTCTTTGATTTGCTTCAAAACAAAGCCAACACCTATAAAAAAAAATACCATTACAAACAAATAAATGCGTAAAGGAGGAAAATAAGTAGTTCTTTTGCCTTCCACATATAGGCGTGTGAGGTAGCCAGGTCTGAATAAAAATGGCAAAATAGTACGTAAAATCTTGCTATCAAAATTAAAATTAGTGTCCAAAAATTCCTTAAAAAACGACCAAAAAGGGCGTTTAATGTCCGTATGCTTTTGTCCGCAATGGTGGCAAAAATGATTTTTAGGAAGTTGCTCTTTCTCGCAATTTGGGCAATAAATGCCATCTTTTAGTCCGTTTTTGTGAAGTTCCATTGGTAGATATTTTTAGCAGAATTTAGCAGAATTTATTTTTTGGATAAGTGAAAAACTAACGCTCAAATATAAGATTTAAGTATGTTTTTAAGCTAAATTTATTATTATTTCAAAAACAACTAAAATTTTAATAAAAAATTAGGTTTTATCAGAATAATTGCGTAAATAGCGAAGTCATTGTTAAAAAGTTCAAAAATAGGTTCAAAATTTTAAACACTTTATCAAGTTCCAAACAATAACTACTAAATATGGCATTTGCACGCTAAGCGTTGTTCCTGTCCGAGCTACCCCTTCGGACAAGGCTGAAATGACCACGCAATTGCTTTTTGGTGAGATTTTCACCATTCTCCAAATATCAGAAAATCAAAAATGGCTTGAAATACATATTTTCCACGACAATTATGTCGGCTGGATAGATATTTTGCAATGCACTTTCGTTTCAGCAAGATATTTTACAAGATATGTAAAAACTATTCCATATCATAAGGTTCTTTTGGACTGGACAGGTGGCATAGAAGAAGTGCCAGAAACATCTGATTATCCCGAAATTATAGTAATGCAAGGAACTATTATACCTTTTACACAACCTCATAAAGATGCATCTTACGAAATTTTTAAAATAGAGAAATGCGCTTATAGCTGTTCTGGGTTACGTTTTTATTATGAAATAGAAAAAAAGACAAAAAAATTTATCATAAATAAAATTGTTGAAAACGCCCTTTATTACCTCCACACGCCGTATTTATGGGGCGGAAGAACAGTTTTTGGTATAGATTGTTCTGGGCTTATCCAACAAGTTTTTCGTTCTGTGGGTTACTATTTGCCACGTGATGCGTATCAACAAGCAGAGGAAGGCAAATTAGTTACTTTTAACAAAAAAAAACAAGGTGATTTGGCTTTTTTTATAAGAGAAAACAAAATAATTCACGTAGGAATTGTATTAGAAAATGATAGAATTATCCACGCTCGTGGGCGGGTAAGAATTGACACACTCACTCCAACGGGCATTTTGGACGAAAATACCAACGAATACTCGCATTATTTGGCTTTCTTAAAGAGAATATTATGAAAATAGTTATTTGTGAAGACACAAATAATGGCAATTAGGTAGTTATAAGTGTAATTCGTAATTGTTAATTCGTAATTGAATAAATGTAATTTTTAAATTTTAACGCAGATGAATGGTAAGGTACTTATTCTCAATCAAGATTACACAGCACTGACAATATGCAACGCTGAAAAAGCGTTCATACTGATGTATCTAAACAAAGCGGAACTTGTCGTTGATTCTGCTACACGTGTATTACGCACTGTAAATCACGTTTTTGCTATGCCTTCTATTATAAGGTTGGCTCGCTATGTGCATATTCCGTATAAAGGAGTGGTGCTTAGTCGTCAAAATATCTTTAAAAGGGACAATAATATGTGTCAATATTGTGGCTCAAAAAACGACCTTACGCTTGACCACGTGCAGCCACGCTCACGAGGAGGCAAATCTAGCTGGATAAACCTGCTGACTGCCTGCAAACCTTGCAACTCTCGTAAAGGCGACAGTACACCAGAAGAAGCAAATATGCCAATGCTAAAAGCTCCTTTTAAACCTTCTTTCATTATGTTTTTGAGAGAATTTTCAGGTAAAGTAGAGCCAGAATGGGAAACTTTTTTAGGTAAAAAAAATAAAAAAGAAACAGAATTTTTATAAAAAATAAGCCCCTAGCCCCAAAGGGGAATAAAGACAAATACAAAAAAGTTTTTATTCTCTCTTTGAGGTTTGGCTACTTTAATTATGTTTTCAAACAATGAAGTTATTTCTTATGAATATCTTTACCTTGAAAAGGAGAGATTACGCCTTGCGTACAAAAAAATAGGAAATGGACAAAATAAAATATTCTTATTTCACGGATATGGGCAGGATTGCAATTGTTGGGGCAAAATCAGTGAAAAACTAAAAGAAGAATATACTTTTTATTGTTTTGATTTGCCTTTTCACGGAGAAACAAATGATTATTTTTCAGGGAATTCTACTGGAATTTCGTCAAAAAATACGTTAGAAGTAGCTTTTAAGACATTTTTAGAGAAAAATAACATTACAGATTTTTCTGTGTTGGGCTTTAGTTTGGGCGCACGCCTAGCACTTTTTTGTGCAGAGATTTCTCCTAAAAACATTCAAAATATCTATTTACTTGCGCCTGACGGCATAAAAAATAATTTTTGGTTTGGTTTGGCTACTCGTTTTTGGTTTTCCAAGATGCTTTTTAATGCTTTTCTGATAAATCAAAAGATTTTTATAAAGTTTGGCAAGATTTTATCTAATATAGGTTTATTAGATAAATCAATATTAAATTTTGTAATAAATCAAACAAATTCAACAGAAAAACGGCAAAAAATATATAATACTTGGTGTTTTTTTGCTAACATTCCCTCTATTTCAATAAAAAAAATATTAGCAAAAATCATGCAAACAATAACAACTAAAAAGCAATTTTTAGCTGTTTTTTTGGCTAAAAATGATATTTTTGTCACAGAAAAAAATATTAAACGAAATTTGCAAAATATTGATTTTAAGATAGTTACACTTGACTGCAATCATTTTAAATTGCCTTTGCTTTTAGAAGAAATTTTAACCTCTGAAACAATTACGAATTAACAATTTTGCTACCATACACGATTTATTAGCAAAACCTCCTTGGTTTGTGTCCCCACAAACTAATAATTACGACAAAAAATATATTTCCTATCATAAGAAATGGGTGGTTGTACTACCTCATTCTGGTTTGTGGGGACACAAACCAGGGCGGTTGAATTAACAATTACGAATTAACAATTACGAATTACGTTTTTTAATACAATTACTTGTATTTTCTCGGAATTCGTAATTTTTAATTCGTAATTGACTATTTATCTTTTTTTGGCAAATAAAATAACGTAACACGCTCACCTTTAACGAGATACTTTTTTGCTACACGTTGTATATCATCTCTTGAAACTGCCATAAAGCGTTTTATTTCTTCATTGATAAGGTTAGCATTACCATAATAAGTATGATAATTAGCAAGATTTTCAGCAATTCCTGCCATTGTGGCGTTTTCTGTATAAAACTCTTTTTCAATTTGATTTTTTAGCTTTTGAAATTCACGCTCCGTAATCAGTTCATTTTTAAGTTTTTCATATTCTACCTCCATTGCTTTCTCCAAATCTTCTGCTTTTACCCCTGCGCTGGCAATACCAAAAGCAATAGACACGTTTGGCTCATCTTCCAAATCAAAAGGAAACGCACCCACAAAAAGTGCTTTTTGTTGTTCATTTTTGATAGCTTTTGTAAGGCGTGAACTTTCACCCTGTGAAAGAATTTGCATCAACATAGACACTGCATAATAGTCTGGGTGCTTAATTGAAGGGATTTTGAAGGCGTGAATGACCGCAGGAAGTTGAATATTATCATAAACAATATCCCTGATTTCTTTGCTTTGTTTAGGCTCGGAAATAGCTGGGCGCACAATAGCTTTTCCTTTTGGAATATCCTGAAAATAACTAGCAATCATTTTCTTACTTTGCTCAATATCAAGGTTTCCCGCAATAGAAAGTGTAGCATTATTAGGAATATAGAAAGTCTTATAAAAATCCTTAAAATCTGCTTCAGATGCAGCGTTTAAATGTTCCATTGAGCCTATTGGTGTCCATTGATAAGGGTGTTTTGTATAAACACGTTTCATTGTTTCGTCCAAAATAGAGCCATAAGGCTGATTATCACCTCTTTGACGTTTTTCTTCTTTGACTACTTCTCTTTGCGTTTCAATACCTTTTTTATCAATTTTGGCGTGCAACATTCTTTCAGATTCTAACCATAAAGCCATTTCTAATTGGTTTGCAGGCAAAATTTCATAGTAAAAAGTGCGGTCTTGGCTTGTGTTGGCGTTGTTTGTTGCGCCAGCGTTGTCTAAATAAGTGTCAAATTCACCTCTTTTGATATTTTCAGAGCCTTCAAACATCAAATGCTCAAAAAAGTGTGCAAAACCTGTTCTTTTGGGGTTTTCATTTTTAGAACCAACGTGATAAAGTACAGAAACCGCCACAATTGGCACAGAATTATCTTGATGCAAAATAACGTGCAAACCATTTGGAAGGTCATATTCTACATATTTGACAGGATTTTGGGCGGCAAGTGCACCAAAAGATAAGCAAGCAATAAGCGTAAGGATATTTTTTTTCATTTCTTAGATTTTATAAAAAATTTCTCAAGATTTCATATTTTTGATACAACGAAAAATAATACATAAAAGTATGTTTTAGAGTATGTTTTTTGAAGAATTTTTTATTAGGTTTTTTATCAAATTTTTTCTTTCTTTTTTTGTTTATAAAAAAAATGTTCTTATATTTGCGTCCTCAAAAAGAGATAAAAAGAGTTAAAATATTCAGATTACATAAAAGAGATATAATAAAATGAAAAGGACATACCAACCTTCTAACCGCAAAAGAAGAAACAAACACGGTTTCCGCTCACGTATGGCTACTGCTAACGGTCGTAAAGTACTTGCTCGTCGTAGAGCTAAAGGAAGAAAACAACTGACTGTTTCTAGCGAAAGAAGACATAAAGCATAATTTATTTTGGCAATTTATTCAAAGCGTTTACCCAAAACGGAAAGACTTAAAAGCCAAAAAGACATTCAGGAACTATTCAAAAAGAGTAGTTCCTCTTGTTATTTATATCCTTTCAAACTTGTTTATAAATTTCCTACTGAAGAAAATTTAGTAAAAAAAGTAAACGAAAACAATTCTCCAGAAGCTGTACCACCACTTTTGCCACAACTTTTATTTTCTGTTTCTAAGAAAAGTTTTAAACGTGCCGTTGATAGAAATATCATTCGCAGACGTATAAAAGAAGCCTACAGACTAAATAAAAACCTCTTTTTACCCAATATAAAAATTCCCCAACATATTGGTATTATCTATATTGCAAAAGAAATAATGGAATTTGCAGATATTCAAAAAAAACTTATTCGTGTTTTTGGAATGATAAAATGACTTTTTAAATTGTGAATTTTAAATTGTGAACTAGCAGTTGCTAGTGTGAATGGATACAAAAATCTTATATTTGCATCAAAATACAAAAATCATACAATATAAAATGGAAAATACAGAAAAAACACTTGCGCCTGTGCGTGTAAGGTTTGCGCCTAGCCCAACGGGTGGCTTGCATATTGGCGGAGTACGTACTGCGCTCTACAATTATATACTTGCTAAACAAACTGGAGGCACTTTTATTATCAGAATAGAAGATACAGACCAAACTCGTTTTGTGGCTGACGCTGAAAAATATATTTATGAAGCCTTGCGTTGGGTCGGAATTGAGGCAGACGAAAGCCCAGAAAAAGGCGGAAAACACGCCCCTTACCGCCAATCTGAACGCAAACCAATGTATAAACAATATGTGTTGGATTTGGTAGAAAAAGGACACGCTTATTATGCGTTTGATACAACAGAGGAACTTACAGAAATGCGTGCCAAACTAGAAGCAGCAAAGGCTAAAAATATGTCTTACAACGCTATTTCTCGTATGAATATGAAAAATTCCATTACTTTGCCGGAAGAAGAGGTAAAACGCCGTCTGGACGCTGGTGAGGAATATGTTATCCGTTTTAAGATGCCACATAAAGAAGAAGTGCGTTTTCAAGATACCATTCGTGGCTGGGTAATGGTACATTCTTCTACGCTTGACGACAAAGTTTTGATGAAATCTGACGGAATGCCTACTTATCACCTTGCCAACGTGGTTGATGACCATTTAATGGAAATTACTCACGTCATTAGGGGCGAGGAATGGTTACCGTCTGCGCCTTTGCATATTTTGCTTTATCAGTCTTTTGGCTGGACTGCACCTATTTTTGCACACTTGCCACTCATTATGAAGCCTGATTTGAAAGATGAAAAAGGAAAAGTAATTGAAGTGCGTACTGGAAAATTAAGCAAAAGAGATGGAGATGAGGCGGGTTTTCCTGTTTTTCCTTTGAATTGGAATGGTACTAAAGGTTTTAAGGAAAATGGTTATTTGCCAGAAGCTGTGATAAATTTCTTAGCACTTTTGGGCTGGAGTGCAGGCGACAACCGTGAGTTTTTTAATATTGATGACTTAATAGCTAGTTTTAAGCTAGAGCGCATCAATAAAGCAGGCGCAAAATTTGATATTGCTAAGGCAAAATGGTTTAATCAGCATTATTTGGCACAAAAAACAGAAACAGAACTTTTGGATTATCTAAAAAATGATTTGAAA
>JAYVGJ010000166.1:0-3318 GCA_043772375.1 Raineyaceae bacterium
GCGTTGGACATAAGCAAATATTACAATTACTTGGTGCATTCATAATCACTGTAACAGGCGTTGAAATAATGCTACGAGTGCCACAGGTAATAATGCAACGGTAAACAGTTTAACCAAACAGTAAAATAGTAGTAGTGAGACACTACTACTAGGTTTTTTGGGTTAAGACGCTACGACTAAATGGTTTTGTCATAGAATTCAACGGCAGAAACTTGACACCATAGGAAAAGGCATACCAACTAAGGCATAAAATGATAGCAGTCACTAGGCAGAGCCTAGCAACTGCGGGATTAATAATTTTCAACAGATTTTATAGTTTCATTATATATAATTGCAGTTTGCCAAATTGCAACACTAAATATATTCCGTTTGTGTTGCGTGATTTGAATAGATATTGGTTTTTTGTATGTTAATTGAAAAATTATAGGTATTGATAGTAAATAGCTTTTGTCACTCTTGTAATCGTTATAAACCAATAGAATTATTGGTTTATAAAAAGTTTTTACTTTTTCCAATCCATTATTATATATTTTCAAAAACGGATATTCATAGTAGCATTTGACTCTCGCCTTTGAATTTAAGGCTATATCATCAATTATTTCAATATTCCAGTAGTTAATTGAAGGGTGCAATTCAGGAAATACTCTATGTCCATATTCACGTACTTTTTTCTTTGTAGTGAATGCACGTGTTGTAAAAGAAATAACTAAAAAAGTATCCTTTTTAGTTATTTCTTTGTGGTTAATACTATCTTGCGCTATTGAATTAGACACAACAATACTTAGAAAGTATAAAAAAAACAAGAAGAGTTTCATATGAAATTTATTTTATAATAGCAATAACCGTAAATATTTTTTGATTAAAATTATTTCTTTTTTTCCTTATTCATTTTTGTGAACTTTTTTGATTCATTATTGAGTAGATTTTGAATTTGTTTTTTACTCATTGAAAATTCTTTTTTATCAAAATTATTTTTGTAAAATGCAGCTCCAGCAGTTCCTTGTGATACTTTTTTTCCGCCGTTGTTGGTGTTTTAGCGTTAGCGACACCAACAACGAATTACGTCAAACAATGTATTGTTCCATATTCCTGCCGTTGTTGGTGTTTTAGCGCAGCGACACCAACAACGAATTACGTCAAACAATGTATTGTTCCATATTTCAGTTTTTATGTTTTGCAATAAGGCTAAATTTATCCTTATTTCCAAAATAAATATTTTTGTTTTAGTGCGTTTGTTGGTATTGCTGCACTAAAACACCAACAACGGCAGAAAACTAAAAAACATAGCAACCCTCTAAAACACCCAAAACCACCCAAATGAGGTGGTTTTTTGCTTATATAAGTGCCTGAATACATTGTTTGGCGTAGTTTGATGTCAGGTAGAAAAACCTGACACCACAGGAACAAATAAAATATTAAATAGGATATCACATGTTTATGCAACAGGTGATTAAAGCTTTATTGACGTATTATGGTGCTTTTGGCGTTGGACATAAGCAAATATTACAATTACTTGGTGCATTCATAATCACTGTAACAGGTGTTGAAATAATGCTACGAGTGCCACAGGTAATAATGCAATGGTAAACAGTTTCACCAAATAGTAAAATAGTAGTAGTGAGACACTACTACTAGGTTTTTGGGGCTAAGACGCTACGACTAGAGGGGGAAAACTCACAACCAACAAATTACATCTTTTACATAGGGTTCGCAATTAAAGTTAAAGCCTAGATAATTCATTCTTTCAAGTATGGACACAGATAAATATTTTTGTAATTTTTTTGTATTTCTTTTCCTCATATACTTGATGAATTTTTTTGGTATTTTTTTACGCTTCTTTAAAGTTTCAAACAATGATTGGTTATTATCTAAGGGAGCTGTTAATACTTCTGATACAAAAAATCCATCAATTTTATAGTATTTATTGAATTTTCTATACAATACATAAGAAAACGTATAGTCAAGCAATCCACCATGCATCACACCATAAATAGTATTTTCAGCTAAGTTGATTTTCACTTCAACAAAATAATACTGAATTGGACTATCATATGGATTTATGCTATCAATTTTGACTATTTTAATATATTTTATATCCCGCTTAAAAGAGTCAATAGGGGTACTACCCCATTCAGGTTGAAGTATACAACCATCATACATATTATTTAAAAAAAATAAATCTTCGTAAATTATTTTTTTTATTTGTTCTTGTCCAAAAATAGGTTTAAAAATTACGAGTAGCCAAATAGTAATATAAATCACTTTCATTTTTTATGTATCATATAGTTAATTTTATTTCTCCAAGAATAATCTTTGGTTACTTTTCTAAATAATTCTTCATAGTTACGCTGGTATTTGAATGACATTTGACCAGCTCCCGTTAGATCACCATAATAACCTGGGTACTTACTATTCGCACTTGCTTTCCATTTTTTGTAGCTAGCAATATCACAGATTTTTACATACTTGTTAAAATAGTCAATATCTCCAAATTCATTAGCTAGAAATGATGTATTAAAAGGTTTATCATTCCCATAGAGAAAAATTCCTGCCGTTGTTGGTGTTTTAGCGTTAGCGACACCAACAACGAATTACGTCAAACAATGTATTGTTCCATATTTCAGTTGCTATGCTTTGCAATAAGGCTAAATTTATCTTCATTTCCAAAATAAATATTTTTGTTTTAGTGCGTTGTTGGTGTCGCTAACGTTAGAACACCCAACAACGGCGGAATGAAACTGACACCACAGGAAAAAACCTTTTGGTTATTGGTGCGCTGTTTGCTACGAGTTCGTTGTTGGTGTCGCTAACGCTAAAACACCAACAACGGCGGTAAAAAAAATATACTCTAATACCCTATAAAACCACAAAAACCACCCAAATAAGGTGGTTTTGTGCTTATAGAAGTGCCTGAATACACTGCTCTACGTAGTGCGTTGTGGGTGTCGCTAACGCTAGAACACCCACAACGGCGGGAAAAGTGCTTAAATACATTGTTTGGCGTAGTTTGGTGTCAGGTAGAAAAACCTGACACCACAGGAAATAAAACCTTTTGGTTGTTGGTACGTTGTTTGCTACAAGTTCGTTGTTGGTGTCGCTGCGCTAAAACACCAACAACGGCGGAAAACCACCCAAATACGGTGGTTTTGCTTATAGAAGTGCTTAAATACATTGTTTGGCGTAGTTTGGTGTCAGGTAGGAAAACCTGACACCACAGGAAACTAAACACACTATTACGACAAGTGCCACGAGTGCCAAATCTTTAATATTCATAATTTTACGTTTTTTATTTTGTGCCTTTTGTAGGACTTGTTTGAA
>JAYVGJ010000167.1:0-4647 GCA_043772375.1 Raineyaceae bacterium
AAGTCCCTTTCCCAGCAGGGGAAAGGGATTTAGGGATAGGGGTTTAGCTCTTTTATTATGATAAATTTATCATAATAAAGGAAACCCCACCTAAATCCTCCCCTGCTGGGCTACCATTAGGACACAGAATTAGCCATCTGCCATCCTTCAAAAACTTGGTGGAAATATTGTAGTCCTCTAAAAATACTAATAACTCCCGCTTTGTTTTCGTGTGGTTTCCAGCCACCCATACGTGCAAGCACCCAATAAACCCATTGTAAAGTGCCTTTTGCGTTAGGATTTTGTTGTTTAATGGTCTTGCCTTCATATTTTTTATTACAACACACCAAACAAGCTACTTCTTGCTCAGAAAAGGTTTCTTTTATAGCTATTGGTATTATTTCTCTAGAGGCGTTGTGTAACAACATCACTTTATTAACGACATACAAAGCCATTAGAGTAAGACAAATTAAAGCCTTTCCTGTTTCCATTTGAGACTTTTCTATTTGTAATCCTTTGTTTTTCAATAATCTAAAAACTTGCTCTATTAACCAGCGTTCCTTGTAGTATTGTATCATTGTACAAGCCTGAGTAAGGTTTTTCACCTCGTGAGTGGTCAGTAAACGCCAATGAATGGGTTTTTCCCCTGCTGGTACGGTGCTTTCATCTTCTTTTGCTTCTACCACATAAACATTTATTTCTTTTCCTTTTAAAAGATGTGGTTTTAGTGTTACCTGACTGTATTTTATATTGATTTTTGCTGTTCTTCCAACTCTTTTAATACGTTTATCACCTGTAATTTCTAAGTCATAGCTGCCCAAAACCGCTAAACTATCAAGATGTTGGTATAATTTTCCACCATCTTTTAAACATTTATTATCCCTACTACGAATGAGTAGATTTGTATGCTCATCTGGCAAACGGTCAAATAGCTCGCTAATATCACCTTCTCTGTCGCTGATACACGTTATTTTACAACCAACTGGTAGTCTTTTCTTAGCGTCTTCAACTGATTTTAACCAACGATAGCTCTCTTTGTCTTCTATAGCTGTTTTACTGTTCTGTTTTGTTTTCTCTGCTTTTGTCCGAACACTTGCAACTCTTGACCAATGTTGAATATCAATAAAGCCAAGACTACGTTTATCATTAGCATCTACAACTAAACTTGGGTGTAAGAAAAAACCCAAGCTCTTATTATCCCCTATCACACCCAAACCTTCTTTATTGTTGATATTTGCCTTGTTTTTCTCAAAATTAGGTTGTGTTGTATCTTGAATAACAAGATAATGACCCTCAGCAGAAACCTGACGAACACAAGCATCATACAAAAATGATTTCACATCCTCATTCTTAAAGTTTTCGTTGTGAAGCAAGCGGTAATACGCTTTTTGCTCAGAATCATCATCAGAAAGTTGATGAATTACTACACTTTTCTTCAACGAGATTTTTTTAAAAGTTCATTAAAACGACTATTAATTCTTTTATTAAACATATTTTTTATTTATTTATAATTTCTGCAAATATAACTAATCAAATACTAAAAAGCAAAATTTGATAATTCTGTGTCCTAATGGTAGCCCCTGCTGGGAGGACTTTAAAAACACTTTTAAAATTATAAATATTTTTTAAGTAATTTCACTTAATATGATGTTTAATTATCAAAATGAAATATTACAATATCTTGATAATCAATGAATTTACTTAATTATTTACTTTCGCAGGAAGTCTAAAGAAGACTTTGCTTGAAGCAAAGTCTTCTTTAAACCTTTCCTGACCTCACAGAAATTTCTAGTTATTTGATAAATTTCAATATATAGTCATATTTATTTCGTCAAAATCTTTAATTTCTCGTAATTTGAATAGTTTATTTATGGTGATATTCTTCCACGTTTCTTTAAAAACTTCATCTCCACCTTGTGCATTTTCATTTGTATTCACTTTTTCTTGTTTCTTTTTAGTAGAAAAGTTAATACTTACTTGGTTATTAACGACAGCACCTCCATTAGTGGCATCATAACCAATTAGTTCAAAACCAGCATTTTGATACCTAAAAGTATATTCCCAAAAACCGTATCTTCCGTGTCCGTAGAGAATATATAAATTACCATTCATAATTTTTACAGACAATTCAGGTGCAAAATAAACACCACCATCTTCATTTTCTGACGAGAAGCAATTATAGTTTTTTGCCCCTAATTCGTAGTTATTTTTCTCTGTTTTTTTGTCATCTTTTTTAGTAAACAAAACAATAATACCTCTTCTATTACGGTCTAATTTTCCACGAGATTGGTCTGTTATGATTTTACTTTTGTTTGTTCCCTTGATAATCAGGACATAATCATCTACGCCATCTTTGTTTAAATCACCTTTAATTTCCTCAAAAATCACATATCCTTTTGGCAAGAAATCAGAAAAATTACTTTTTTGTTCCACTTGTCCAAAAAGGGTGGTTGTCAAAGTCATTATTAAAATTGTGAGTGCTTTTTTCATTTTCATTGTATTTGTGTATCTTGTTGAGAGCAAAAGAAAGTATTTTATTTCTTTTCAAATGTAATAAAATCAAATATATTTTCCAAAATAAAATCAAAAAATACTTTGAAATGATAAAATATACTAAAATTTGCTTATTTTTGTGAAATACTCTTAAAAGTCTAAAACCTACCAAAATGATAATAAGACCTTTTGAACAATGGCTAAGTGAAGACGTAGAAATTGCCTTTAATTTAGAATTTGTAAGTGATTTGCCAATACTTACTGAATGGCTTGACGTAAAAAAAGATAATATCTTATCTTTTGAATTGGAAAAATTGCGCTTTTCTCTTTCCAATAACGTGCAATATTGGAACGAAGATGAGCTAAAAATGTTGTTTATTGCACCTTTTTTGGTTGCTGTGGACTTTAATAATCCGCCTTTGTATAGAGTTTTTACACAAAGAGCATTTTCTTTTGCAACAGAAGAAGTGGAGGCAGGAGGAAGGGTAGAGTGGTTGATTGCGACAGGAAAGCAAACACCTAAAAAACCGTTTTTTTTCTTACAAGAATACAAACCAGAAAAAACCTCTGGAAACGACCCACTTGGGCAACTTTTGATAGCTATGGTTGATGTGCAAATCCTTAATCAAACCCCTGAAAAGCCTTTATTTGGTTGTTATATGATTGGGCGTTTGTGGTTTTTTATTATTCTCCTCAATAATAAGTATAGCACCAGCAAAGCTTATGATGCCACACAAAAAGATGATTTAAGCGAAATAGTAGAGATTTTGGAGAAAGTAAAAGTGTATATTCATAAGGATTTGGGGCTGCCTGCACCTGTGAGAGCAGGAAGTTTTAATTGAAAAAAATAATTATGATAAATTTTCTGTATTTCTTTGTAAATTAAAATAAAATGTTTTTCTTTGTTGAATAATTTAAAAATAAAACAAAAACATAATGAAAAACATAATTTTATTGATAGCATTTTGTTCTATTTCTTTGTTTTCTTGTAAATCTGGTGGAGAAACTAACAACTCATCAGCCAATAACGACAAAGAAAAAGAACTCCTAGAAAGAGAAAAAGCCCTTTTGGAGAAAGAAAACGCTTCTCTCAAAAACAAACAAGAGGATAACAAACAAACAGAAAAACAAGAGTCACAAGAAAATAATAATGCTACTCCAGAAACGCCCGTACAAAATGATGGACAGGAACAATATTATGAGGGAAATGTAGGCAAACTTCCTGCGCATTTTACGCTAAAATGGGAGACTGATAACCAAGTTTCTGGCGTTTACTCGCAAGCCTCAAATTCTTCTTTTAGTAGAATGGGTGTAGATGTTTACCAACTTACAGGCTCAAATCCAAGTAATGGACAGCTTGTTTTGAATGAATTTACCAACGGCACGCAAACAGCAACTATCAAACTTTCTAAATCTATTCAAGGACAAACCGTTTCTTGGAATGGCACAATGTACAATACTGATGGCAGAACCTTTCCTGTGAGTATCAGAAGGACAGTTAAATAAATATTTTAGAAATATTTTTATGTTTGGCAAGGCTTTTGATAAGTCATAAAAAGGTGGACGCTGAAAAACCTTATTTAGAGTAGGCAAAATAAAATAACTATTTCCAAATGAAAAAGAATTATCTTGTATCTTTGTACTTTGTACTTTGTACTTTGTACGCAGTAGCACAATCTAATACCCCTGCTCCAGTAGCAAGTTTTGATTCAGACAAATCTGTTGCAGGTTTAACTGCACCAGCAACAATCACATTCAGAAACCTATCCACAAACGCACATTCTTATTTTTGGGACTTTGGTAATGGCAAAAGTTCTACTGATGCCACTCCAACAGCTAACTATGATGTTGCAGGTGTCTTTACTATTACACTTACCGCAATTGGTAATGGTGGCACAAATAAAGTTTCAAAAAATCTAAATGTTGGTCAAAAACAAACCCAAGTGGTGCAGACAGCACTTCCATACGCATTATTTGAATGGGATAACAGCACAACAGCTGTTGCTCCAACCCTCATAAGTTTCAAAAATAAATCTATCAATGCTCATTCTTACTTTTGGAATTTTGGTAATGGTGAAATTTGCTACCGTACACTGTTTTAATTTAAGATTAAACTATTCTAATTCATTGATAATCAACAAGAAGGAAAATAGTGTTTTATTGAATTTATTGATA
>JAYVGJ010000168.1:0-2427 GCA_043772375.1 Raineyaceae bacterium
CAGTTTGATAAATTATCAGTTTGATAATTAGTTGTAAAGAATTATTCTTATCTTTGCACCAAAATTTATACCCAGTTATTTTTATAAGATTTATTTATAATTCAAATATTGAATAGCAACAGCTAATAATTGAATTATTACCAATAATTTAAAATGCTCACAATCAATAATTTAGAAGCCCGAATAGGCGACAAAGAAATCCTGAAAGGCATCAATTTGCAGGTAAATGCAGGGGAAGTACACGCCATAATGGGTCCTAACGGTTCTGGCAAAAGTACACTTGCTTCTGTGCTTGCAGGGCGTGAAACTTACGAAGTTACTAACGGAATAGTTGATTTTTTGGGAAAAAATCTGTTAGATTTTTCACCAGAACAGCGTGCCGCAGAAGGAATTTTCCTTGCTTTCCAATATCCTATAGAAATTCCTGGCGTGAGTACCATCAATTTTATGAAAACTGCCATCAACGAAATACGCAAATATCACGGAATTGAGCCGCTAGATGCAGTTAAATTTCTGAAATTGATGAAAGAAAAAATGCAACTCGTGGAAATCAGTGATGTGCTTTTGAAGCGTTCTTTGAATGAAGGATTTTCTGGAGGAGAAAAAAAACGCAATGAAATCTTCCAAATGGCAATGCTTGAGCCAAAACTTGCTATCCTTGACGAAACGGATTCTGGACTTGATATTGATGCTTTGCGCATTGTGGCGGAAGGCGTAAATAAGTTGCGTAATGCAGAAAATGCCACTATTGTCGTGACACATTATCAGCGTTTGTTGGATTATATTGTGCCTGACTTTGTACATGTGCTTTATAATGGGCGTATAGTGAAATCTGGTACAAAAGAACTTGCTTTTGAACTAGAAGACAAAGGTTATGATTGGATAAGAAGCGAGAATTAAAAAAGCCCCTAAATCCCCAAAGGGGACTTTAATACAATTATTATTTTAAAGTCAATGTATTTGTATTGCTCCCCTTTGGGGTTGGGGGCTTTAATAACATTTTCAATAGACAAGATGGAAACAGCAGAAATGACAATGCAAAAAGATTTTAAAAGTATTTTGATAGATAATTTTGTAGAAAATACAGAGTTTTATACTAATTTTGAGAAAAAACGCAAAATTGCTTTTGAAGATTTTAGTGCGCAAAATTTCCCGACAACACGCCACGAAGAATGGAAATACACTAATATTAGCAAATTACTTGCTAATAATTTCCATTTGCCTGTTGCAAATAGCAAAATGACACTTGACAAAGTGGCTCATTTTTTCTTGCCAAATACTGAAAAGACAAATAGAATAGTTTTTATCAACGGTTTTTTTGCTGAAAGATTATCAGATATAAAAGACGCAGATTTATTGATAAAAGAAGATAGTTTAGCTTGCTTTTCTGATGATATTGAAACTAAGAAAAATATTTTTTGCGCCCTTAATATTGCCCTAAATACCACTAGAACAACTATTATTATCAATAAAAACGTAAGAAAACCTATTGTTGCTTACTTTATTGTTGATGCTACCAATGAAAATATTTTTGCGCAACCTAGCATTATTGTACGTACAGAAGCAGAAAACGCACAAATGATAGCAAAATATGATACTATTGGAGAAAATATAGCTTTTACAAATAGTTTGGAAGAGGTTATTTTAATGGAAAATGCACATTTGATACAATACAAAATCCAAAATGATAAGCCAAATGCTCATCACATACATAAAGCATACGTTACACACGAGTTTGGTGTAAATAATTCTTATACAAATCATACTTATTGTTTGAATGGGGGTATTTTAAGAAATCATCTTGATGCAAAAATCAATGCAAAGGGTGCTTCACTTAACTTGTATGGGCTTTCTTTGCTAAAAGGAAAAACTCACGCAGACAACCGCACTGTTGCAGACCATATTCAGCCAAATTGTGAGAGTAATGAGATTTATAAGGGAATATATGATGATAAATCTGTTGGTGTTTTTAATGGAAAGATTTTTGTACGCCGTCCTGCCCAAAAAACCAATGCCTACCAACAAAGCCGTAATATTTTGCTTTCTGATGATGCTGCCATTTATGCAAAACCACAGTTAGAAATTTGGGCTGATGACGTAAAATGTTCTCACGGAGCAACTACAGGACAATTAGATGAAACAGCACTTTTTTACCTCCGCTCACGTGGCATACCAGAAAAAGCAGCTAAGGCACTTCTGACCAAAGCATTTGCAGGAGAAATTACAGAAAAAATAGAAGTTTCTTTCCTGAAAACATATTTGGAAGAAGTCATAGAAGAAAGAATGAACTAAGGAATTGTGAATTTTAAATTAGGAATTAGGAATGAATAGAGTTTATGAATAATTCTATTTTTAACCACCCCTAACCCCAGTAATGTTAATTTCTGATTTTAAAAAATGATTAATATTTTATTTATTGTATTAAAA
>JAYVGJ010000169.1:0-7505 GCA_043772375.1 Raineyaceae bacterium
TTACGAATTATCAATTACGAATTATCAATTACGAATTATCAATTACGAATTATCAATTACGAATTATCAATTACGAATTATCAATTACGAATTACGAAAAATACAATTACGAAAGTAAACCGTAATTGATAATTCGTAATTCGTAATTGAATGTATTTAATAATCTCCAAGTGTTTCTGGGAGTTGTTGGAGTGCTTTTGCAAGTTGCTCATCATTGGGAGCTGTGCCGTGCCATTTGTGAGAATTCATCATAAAATCAACGCCTGCGCCCATTTCTGTTTTCATCAAAATACACGTTGGATAGCCTTTTTTGCTTGTATAACGTGCTTTTTTGAGTGTTTCTACTATTTCATTCATATCATTGCCGTTAGCCGTAATGACGTTCCAGCCAAACGCTTCCCATTTTGCTTTGAGATTAAGCAAAGAAAGAATTTTATCCACAGGTCCATCAATTTGCTGACCATTATAATCTATTGTAGCAATCAGATTATCCACTTTATTGTGGGCTGCATACATTGCGGCTTCCCAAATTTGCCCTTCTTGTTGCTCCCCATCACCCATCAAAACATACACTAAACTCTCATCATTATTGAGTTTTTTAGCTTGCGCTGCGCCAATAGCCACAGAAAGCCCTTGCCCAAGCGAGCCAGAGGCAATTCTGATGCCTTCTAAGCCTTCGTGTGTGGTTGGGTGACCTTGCAAGCGTGAATTTAGTTTGCGGAAAGTAGCTAGTTCTTTCACGTCAAAATAGCCTGAACGTGCCAATACGCTATAAAAAACAGGTGAAATATGACCGTTTGAAAGAAAAAATAAATCTTCATTTGCGCCCGCCATACTAAAACCTTCTTTTTTTTCCATAATATCAAAATACAACGCCACAAAGTAATCAGCGCAACCAAGTGAGCCACCAGGATGCCCAGACTGACAACTATGTACCATTCGCACAATATCCCTACGCACTTGTGAGGCTATTTGCTCTAACTCTAAAATAGTTTTTTTCATTTTTTATTGATGTTAAATTTTTTATTGATATTTTTCAACCACTTAGGCACATAGAATACAAAAATACATTTATTTTTTGTATTAAAGTTCCCTTTGGGGATTTAGGGGTGTTTGCTTATCAAAATCATACAAAAGTGCAGGCAAAAGCACCAAATTAGTTATCATAGCCAATATAAGTGTAGTAGAAGTGAGAAGACCCAATGCCACCGTTCCGCCAAAATCTGACCCAACGAAAATCACAAAACCAAAAAACAAAACAAGTGAAGTATAAATCATACCTTGCCCCATATCTAAAATAGTGGCTAAAACTGATTTTTTTACATCAAAATCTTGCAAAGGAAGCTCCTGACGGTATTTTGCGAGATAATGAATGGCATCATCAACGGCAATCCCAAAGACAATGCTAAAAATAAGTGCCGTACTTGGCTTCAAAGGTACACCAAAATAGCCCATAATACCAGCCGTAATCAGCATAGGAATACAATTTGAGATAATAGTAATCAAAATCATACGAAAAGAACGAAACAAAAGCGACATCAAAAATGCCACCAGCGCAATAGCAAGCACTATTGTACTTTTAAGATTGTCTATTAAATATTTATTTCCTTTGACAAAAAGCGGTGTCGTACCTGTGATTTTGACAGAAATATCTTTGTTATTTTTAAAAATTCTATTGATTTTTGGCTGAATAACTTGCTTAATGATGGAATCCATTTTGATAGAGCCAATGTCGGCAATTTTCAGAGAAATACGCATTTCTTGCCCCGTGGTATCTACAAACGACTTTATCATTGAAGATTTGTTTTGCTCACCTTTCAAATATTTGAAAATAAAAGGCATATCACGGCTGTCGGGCAAATCATAAAACGCCACGTCATCATTGTAGTAGGCTTGTCGTGCCGCTTTGAGGAACGTAACCATAGAAAGCGCAGGGGACGAAATGCCCATACTATCCAAGCTTTGCTGAAAAGCATTGATTTGAATAAGGTTTTGCATTTTGCGAGTGCCTTTATTTTTTCCTGTATTCACCACAATTTCAAGCGGCATCACACCACGAAAATTCTCCTCAAAAAAGGCTAAATCTTTGCGCATTTGGCTTTCTTTGGGGATTTCGTCCACCATAAACGAAATAGTTTTTATTTTCATCATTCCCACCGCAGAAACTACCACAATGAGCAGAGAAACTCCATAAACCCACTTTCTATGATGTTCTACTATGTTTTTAATTTTCTCCACTACATTTATCATTAGTGTAGAATCCAAATGTTTTAGATGTTTTTGCTCTGGTGCAGGAAGATATGAAAATATGGCAGGAATAAGAATTAGGCACAAAACATACGTAATTGCAATACAAATCCCTGCCACAATACCAAATTCACGCATCATCACAATGTCCCCGTATGCAAGCGTAACGAACCCCGCTGCCGTTGTGGCGTTGGTCATTAGGCTCACCACGCCAATATTTTTGATTACTGTATGCAAAGCCTGCATTTTGTTAGGGTTTTTCCTAAATTCTTGGTGATATTTGGTAATCATATAAACACAATTAGGAATACCTATTACCACCAAAATAGGTGGTAGAAGTGCCACCAAAAGCGTTATTTTGTAGCCAAACATTCCCAAAATGCCCAAAGTCCAAATAACAATAATACCAATAATCATCACAGGGAAAAATACGCTTGAAAAAGAACGGAAAAACACAAAAAGCACCAGCCCCGTCATCAGCAAAGAAAGCCCCAAAAACAGTTTAAACTCGTCTGCTACTTGGTTTGCCATTGTAGAACGCACAAAAGGAAGACCTGCATACCTAAGCGTAATACCTGTTTTTTCTGTAAAAAGTTTGCCTTTTGCCACTATTTCGCTCATCATACGTTCACGGTCAGCGGTGTTTAAGATTTTGCCATCAATGGACACTAAAAGCACTGTTGCGCCTGTTTTGTCGTTGATTATTTGTCCATCATAAAATTTTAGGGTTTTGATAAAAGCTATTTTTTTATCTAATTCTTCTTGATTTTCAGGGAGTTGAGAGAAAATAGGCTTAAATTTGAATTGTTGCAAAGTTGTATCTTTTTGGAGATATTGCAGACGAGGCAAAGAAAGGGTTTGCACTACACCTTTTATGGTCATTATCTCATCAGAAAGAGTTTTAAAAGCCTGAAAACCAGATAACTGATAAATTTTGTCATCTTTGATACCAATGGCTAAAATATTGCCATCTTCTCCGTATTTTTTGCGGAAAGATTGCAAAAACTGCATTTCTGGGTCAGATTGTGGCACAAGTGCGGCATAATCATAAGCACGCTTCCAATCAGCAAAAAACAACATCATAACAGTAAGTAAGCCTACTATTATTATCAAAATCAAACGAAAACGCAGGATAAAATCCGCTATTTTAGACCACATTTTTTAATTAGGAATTAGGAATTTTGAATTAGGAATGAATACAAAAGCAATAAAATTGCGTGCAAAAGTAGCATTAAAAATCAATATTTCAAAAGAAACTTCTTGTTTTAAGCAAGTAATTTGTATATTTGTGAAAATAAAAAACGCAAAAAGTGGCTGTATTCAAACAAAATAAACCTGTCATACGTAGCAAAAAAGCATACGAAATATTCTGGCAAACAGATTATATTGTTCATATCAATAAAAATCTTGTGTCATCAAAAGTTAAACGTTTGGATTTTAAAGAAATACAAGACAATTTGCCGAAAGCTACCTTTGTAGATTTTGAAACCCATTTTTTAGGTTTTTTTAGACTTGACGGAAAATTGTTTGAAGTAGTTTGTTATTTTGAAACAATTAAAAAACATAACAGATGTGTAGTTAAAACGGCATATTTGACCACAAGCAACATAAAATTACAACTTGCAAAATCACTAAATATATGAAAACTGCAAACAAAAAAATCCCAAAACAAAACGACCCAGAATTCACATTTTATCCAGAAGAAGCAACAGAAGAAGATATTTATGCCTTTGATAGTGCTGAAAATTGGGCAAGATGTATGAATGAATTGCAATACAAATTAAAAGATGAAATTGCACGAAAAAAACGTGCTGAAAAGCGTAAAGAACGCAAAGAACGCTTACTTGTGAGCATCTAAACCAATTATGCCAATTTACTGGAAAGATACCTTTAATTTACTAAAAAAACTCACTCCAAAACGCATTAAAAATGCCTTTAAAGTGCTTATAAGCTATTATTTTTCAAAATTTAAACAGAAATCCTTTCATAGCGGTTTACCTATTAGTATTGCCTTTGAGCCTACAACCTCTTGCAATTTGCGCTGCCCAGAATGCCCCAGCGGACTTAGAAGTTTTACACGCCCTACGGGAATGTTGCAAGAAGATATTTTTAAGAAAACCATAGACGAATTAGCTCCTACGCTGCTTTATCTTACTTTTTATTTTCAAGGAGAGCCTTATTTGCACCCAAAATTTCTGGAAATGGTGCAGTATGCCAACACCAAAAAAATCTATACGGCAACCTCCACAAATGCCCATTATCTAACCCCTGAAAATGCCAATAAAACGGTTCTTTCTGGGCTTTCTAGGCTGATTATTTCTATTGATGGTACGACACAAGAAACTTACGAGCAATATAGAATTGGCGGAAAACTAAGCAAAGTTATTGAAGGTACAAAAAATATTATTGCAGCCAAGAAAAATCTTCAATCTAGCACCCCACACGTTATTTTTCAGTTTTTGGTGGTGCGCCCAAATGAGCATCAAATAGCTGACGTGTACAAATTAGCAAAAGAACTTGGCATTGATGAAGTGCGTTTGAAAACTGCGCAAATATATGACTACGAGAACGGAAACGACCTTATTCCTACCATTGAAAAATATTCTCGCTACAAAAAAGAAGAAAGAATTAAAACCACCCCTAACCCTAGCAAGGTGCTAGCCTCCAAAGTAGGGGAACAAACTCCCCTACTTTTTAAGGAGGGGTTGGGGGTGGTTCAAAAACCTACTTATTCTATTAAAAACACACTTTCTAGCGAATGTTGGAAAATGTGGCATTCTTGCGTGATTACGTGGGACGGCTTGGTTGTGCCTTGCTGTTTTGACAAAGATGCCCATTATAGGCTTGGAGATATGAAAAAACAAACTTTTTCTGACCTTTGGAAGTCTGCAGAATACCAAAATTTCAGAAATTTATTGCTCAAATCTCGCTCCGAAATAGAAATGTGCAAAAATTGTACGGAAGGAACGAAAGTTTTTGCGTAAAAACTGAATATCAAATAAAAATAATTTTAAATACAAATTGTGGAAGGGGCAAAATTATTGCAAAAGTTTTGAAAACCACCAAAACTAATTATATTTGCTAAATCAAATCAAAATCTAAAATAATGACAAGTAATATAAAATCTTTTTCTGTTTATGGGCTTTTTGGTACAAATGACGTACATATTCCTTTTGATGAAGATGTAAAAATTCTTATTGGAGAAAATGGAATAGGAAAAACGCAAGTGCTTAGTATGTTTTATTATACGCTTATGGGAGATTTCAGAAGCCTTTTACAGTTTGCGTTTGAGAAATTAGAAATTGTTTTTTTAAGAAATATTATAAAAATTAGTAAATCAGACCTAAATACTTTGTCCTTAGAATATTCAAGTATTTTAGAGTTGGTTGAAAGGTATGGAATGGAAAAAGTAATTGAATTTAGGAATTTAGAACACGCAGATGTAAGCGAAAAACTCACAAATAATATATTTTTAAAAGAAATTTTTACCAAAAAAGTTGATTTTTTTGATAATGTATATAAGAACAATGCTTATTTCTCACGTTTACCCAAGAAAATCACAATTCTTCTACAAAATTTTGATAAAAACAAACGTATCCTTATTCAGCAATTATCAGAAGAAATTATTTTTTTACCAACATTTAGAAGAATTGAATTTGATTTACACAATCTTGGATATGATACGAAAGATATAGAATTAAATAAAGAAAACATACTTATCCAGTTTGGTATGCGTGATGTAGGAGAAAGATTTGAGAAAATAGAAGAGGATATTGAAAATCTTTTGAAAAATGGCTTGTCTGATTTTACAAAAAATATTCTAGAAATAGTTGCAGAAATAAACCCTAAAATAGCAAATGATGCTGTTTTTGATAAAATAAATGAAGAAGATCTAGACATAATCTTTGCACGAGTAGGAAACGGATTAGAGCAAAATGTGAAAGATACCATTAAAGAAGCTGTAAAAACAAAGCAATTTAAAAACCCTTTTGCAGGTTTTTTGCTCCAAAAACTAATAGAAATCTACGAGAAACAGAAAACGCTTGACAACTCAATAAAAGCTTTCAGAGATGTTTGTAATGGCTATTTAATCAATAAAAAAGTATTTTATGATGAAAGTGCTATCAAAATTTACCTGAAATCTGATGCCACCAATGCAGAAATAGAACTTAGTAAACTCTCGTCTGGTGAAAAACAAATAATTTCTATTTTCTCCAAGATATACCTTTCAGAAGCAGAAAAACGCTTTATTGTACTTTTTGATGAGCCAGAATTATCATTATCTGTTTTTTGGCAAAAAAAGCTTTTGCCTGACATTATGAAGTCTAAAAAGTGTAATTTCCTGTTAGCTGTAACGCATTCTCCGTTTATCTTTGACAATGATTTAGATAAGTACGCTATTGGCTTAAATGAGTACATTAAACCAGCTAATCAAGTCCCAGTAGCATTATGAACGTAGATAATTTTAATGTAAATGATTTAAGAAGAGAAAGAGAAGAATCAGCAAATGTTCAATATATAGAGTTTAATAGCCTTGTTAGTTTATTTCCTAATGATTTGGTTTGCTTCTTTGAAGGACAAGATACTGATTATTATTATCCTAGAATTAAAAAATATAATACTGCACTTGAAATTCATTCTGTTAAGTGCAAAGGTATGAAATACGTACTAAAAGTGCATCAACTTATCAGTTTTCATAGAGAATATGACAAATATAAGAAGGCGTTTTTTGTGGATAGAGATTTTAATGTGCCACTTACACCACAAAATCCGCCTATTTTTCAAACGCCTTGCTATTCAATAGAAAATTTTTATGTTTCTGTTGATACTTTTAAGGAAATTTTGAAACATCAGCTAAATATATCAGCAACACAGCCAGAATACGCAACATACATACAACTTTTTACAGATAGACAAAAAGAATTTCATCAAGCAGTTTGCCTTTTTAACGCTTGGTATGCGTGCTTGATAGAAATCAAGAATACACAAAAATTAGAAATTGACGTAAGTTTAGAGGATAAATTACCACACAACTTTGTTACGTTTTCGCTGGGAAAAGTAACGCAAAACTTTGCTACCGTACACTGTTTTAATTTAAGATTAAACTATTCTAATTCATTGATAATCAACAAGAAGGAAAATAGTGTTTTATTGAATTTATTGATAGAAGTACCCATATCTATCAGATGACTTAAGCATTTCTTGCCCATTGCAAAGTAAGATAAGTCCTTTACTCTGTCATGTCTGCAAAATAACTT
>JAYVGJ010000170.1:0-3511 GCA_043772375.1 Raineyaceae bacterium
ACATCTTTCAGAGCTTTGTGATAAAGTTTATTTGTCTTACGAAATGGGTAAAGCAAAACCAGAATTAGCTATTTATCAGCAAGTTATCAATGAAAATAATTTAAATCCTGCGGAAACTATGTTTTTTGATGATAGCGAAATAAATATTGCGGGGGCGCAAAAAATAGGCATACAAACTATGCTCATCAGCTCAAAACAAACTATTTTAAATGTATTATTTTAATTATGAACTTATAAAAAGAGGATTTGCTATTATTTTAATTATTTGATTATCAAATAATTAAAATAATAGCAAATCTCGTAATTCGTAATTGATAATTCGTAATTGACTAAGGTTTCCACTTAAAAGCCTGCTTAATAAATGCCAATTTGCCCAAATAAGGTGCATAACGCAAGGGAATATCCAACCAATTAGCTTTTTTCATCACACCTTTGTAGTGCGTGAAAGCATCAAAACTGCCTTTCCCGTGATATGCGCCCATTCCGCTGTCACCTACCCCACCAAAAGGCAAATGTGGGTTTATGAGATGCGAAATAGTATCATTGATGCACGCACCGCCAAAACTAAGGTTGTCAAGGACTTTTTTCTCCAGTTTGTCGTTGTCGGCAAACAGATAAAGTGCCAATGGCTTTGGTTTTGACTTCAAAATAGCAATCATTTCGTCTTCATTTTCATATTCCAAAACGGGCAAAATAGGTCCAAAAATCTCATCTTGCATCACTTCATCTTCCCAAGAAACCTTATCTAACACAGTAGGCGCAATATATCTTCCAACAATATCCGTTTTGCCACCAATAACAATAGTGCTGGAATTTGCGGTAGTCAAATATTTAGACAATCTTTCAAAGTGTCTGTCGTTGATAATACGAGGATAATCAGGGCTATCTTGCGGGTTTTCTCCGTAAAATTCTGTGATATATTTGCCTAATTTGACAATCAAAAGGCTACGGATATTTTTGTGCGCCACAATATAATCAGGTGCTACGCAAGTCTGACCAGCATTTAAGAATTTTCCCCAAACAATACGCTTGGCTGCAAGGTCTAAATCTGCATCTTCTGCCACAATACAAGGACTTTTTCCGCCAAGTTCTAGCGTTACTGGTGTGAGATGTTCTGCTGCAGCACGCATCACAATTTTGCCGACTGCGGTGCTTCCCGTAAAGAAAATTTTATCAAATTTCTCTTTCAAAAGTGCCTGATTTACGTCCACACCGCCTTTTACTACGGCTACGTATGCGTTCTCATATTCTTTTTCAAAAGTTTCTGTAATAATTTTCTCCAATACGTCAGCACTTGCGCTGGCAAGTTCTGAAGGTTTCACAATGGCGCAATTTCCTGCCGCAATAGCACCAATAAGTGGTGCAAGTGTAAGTTGCAGTGGGTAATTCCACGCTCCAATAATCAGACAAACACCCAAAGGCTCTGGAATGATGTAGTTTTGAGAGGGAAAATTGAGCAACGAACTAGAAACGCTACGAGTTCTCGCCCAAGATTTTAGCTCTTTTGAAATAAAATCAATTTCGTCCAAAGTAATGGCAATTTCTGTGGCATAAGCCTCAAAAGCAGGCTTTCTGAAATCCTGATGCAGGGCTTCGTAAATTTCCTGTTCGTTATTTTCTATTGATTTACGTAATTTTGCCAGCATTTTGAGGCGTGTTTCCACATCTTTTGTGTTGTTTTTGGCAAAAAATGCTTTTTGCTTGTTGATAAGTGCTAAAATAGGATTTTTTTCAGCATTTTCAGTATAAACTTCTTCCTGAACTAACATAGTTTTTAATGTTTAATGTTTAATGTTTGATGTTTGATGTTTATATTTGATGTATGATGTACTTTTTACGTAACATTGGTGTTTTACTTTTCAATAAAGCAAATATACATTTTTTAGATAAAAAATCAAAATATTTATTTTTCTCTATAAAACTTTGTATCTTTGTACGTGATTTCGTTACAAAAAAATTCCTAAAAAAATTCTTGAAAATTTCTTATAACCATAATTGTTTGTCGTCAGATATGTTTGTTGTTAGATAATGCATTGTCTTAATCTCTACAAAAATCAAAAAACAATAAAAAAATCAAAAATCAAAATGAAAACTTACTTTTTAATACTAATGTTTGCGTTGGTTTCTTTGAAAACTTTCGCCCAAAAAAACAAAAAAAATGATACTGCTATCTCTGTTGATGATACATTGAGCAAATACCGCCCAAAATACGACTACCGCAGGGAAGTGTATGTGGGGGAAGTTACGGTTATCAGTCCGCCAAAAAAAATAGAAGTGGCAGACAATGATTATGCCTATAATTTTGACATTACAGACAAATTAAGTATGGGACGAGCCAGCTATGACGTTGGAGGCACCGTTATTCGTATTCAAAAATCAGGTTTTAGAATACAAGTTTATCTCGGTACAGACAGGCAAGAGGCAACACAAGCACGCCAAAAATGTTTTGGTAGTTTTGCAGAATATCATCCTTATTTGGAGTTTAGCAGACCAACATACAGAGTTCGTTTGGGTGATTTTGAGTACAGAGAATCAGCTAGACAGGTTTGGTTGAAGGTAAAACGCCGTTTCCCTACTGCAAGTATCATTCCTGATATGGTTTGGGTAACCAAAATAGCCAACGCAGATGAATTGATGCTTTTGCAGCGCAGACAAGCACAAGATAGATATAACAAAGGAAGATAAATTTATAAAATTGAAATAATACCAATATGCTCAAATCAGAACATTTAGAACAAGCAAAAAAAGCCATTGAAAAAATTGTGCAAGACAAATTTCGTACAGAAATTAAGTCAGAAGATGTCGTAAAAGAAGCTATCAAAACAACATTAAAAGATGCTATAGTTGATGTTGATGTTGAAGACAAACGAACAATATACAACTTTATGAGTAGTTTATTTCTTAATGTAATGATTAATAGGTTAAATGAATTAGGAGGAAACGCTAAAAAAGATTCTATTACTGCACGACAAATAATAACACAATTAGTCCACGAAGTGGAGGGAGAAATATAATATGTTTGAATTTTATGGAAATTATACTCTTGAAGTAGCAAACCCTTCTTTTTTGATTCCTATTGCTCAAATTATTATTCAACTGATTACATTAGGCATTGCATTTTTTGCGTTACGTACTGCGCTCAAAAGTCTGAATACATCAAATCAAAACTTAAATACTGCAAATACAAACTTGAAAGGAGTAAGCAGGACACAATCATTACAAGCGCATATGAATTTGATAACACTTGAAAATGAGGTTAGAAAAAATATTACAAATAGAGCAATAGCAACTTACGAAAATTCAAAAGCGAGTGATGATAGCAGAGAGTTACTGGGAATAAAAGAAAATAACGCTTTTATGCTATATTTCGCATCTGTTGACAAACTTGCTTCTCTTGTCAAGACTGATTACCTCAATACTATGGACAGTTTTGAGGGGTAAGAGATGGATATATGATGGTTAGCTTTAATTTTAAAATATTATAAATCAACAAGTTACATAATATATTATA
>JAYVGJ010000171.1:0-4665 GCA_043772375.1 Raineyaceae bacterium
ATAATATATTATGTAACTTGTTGATTTATAATATTTTAAAATTAAAGCTAACCATCATATATCCATCTCTTACCCCTCAAAACTGTCCATAGTATTGAATTCTAAAATTGATACAAAACAAGAAACAGAAATAATAGCACACGCCCAAATTAACAATGTTCAAATAGAACTAATTGGAATTGATATTTTGGCTCTGGATATTTACTTAAAGTATCCTATTCTTCAAAAAGACCCATTGGGTTTGCCCATTGACACAGCACAAATCTTACCTCTTGATACTTTTATTGGCGAATATGATAATAAAGGAGGGCAACTTTCCACGCCATTAAGTAATGTTTTTTTGCATAGAAAAACAGAATTAATTACAATAGCAGGGAATTTAGCTGAAAAAGATTTATTGATAATTACAGGTTTGGCAGGAGTAGGAAAAACGAGAATTGCTTTAGAAGGAGTAAAGGAATTTATTATTAGCAATCCTAGTTATTCTGGTTATGTAATTGCTGAAAAAAGCAAGGATATTTATGAAGATTTAAGGATTTATTTATTGTCTGACAAAGATTATATTTTGATGGTTGATGACGCAAATAGACAACTAATAAATCTAAACCAAATTTTAGGTATATTCAAAGAAAAACGCAAGGGAAACATAAAATTAGTGCTTACTGTACGAGATTATGCCCTCAAAGATATAGAAAATGAATGCTTAACTTACAATTTCAACAAAATAATTTTAGAAAAATTTACAGATGCAGAAATAACAGCACTTATAAGTTGTGATGCATTTAATATTGTTAATCCACAATTTCAAAAGAAAATTATTGAACTGGCAGATGGAAATGCTAGGCTTGCTATTATGTCAGCTAAATTAGCACTTGAACAACAAGGATATTTTTTATATCCACAACAAGATGACAAGCATATATTTGAACTTTATGATGCTTACTTTAGAACTTTCATAAAAGATTTTGATACACTAAATACCAAAGACTCGTTAAAAGTTCTTGGTATAATTTCGTTTTTCTATACCATTGATAAAAATAATAAAGAATTCATTGAGAATTTACTGGAAATATTTGAAATAGATTATTATACTTTTTATGAAATCATTGATAGGCTAGAAGCAAGAGAACTTTTGGAGGTTAGAAATAGCTATATAAAGGTTTCAGAACAGATAATGGCGACATATTTTTTTTATAAAGTTTTTATTAAAGATAAAATTTTATCTTTTAAAAGTTTATTGTTTAATTTTTTCCCTGATTATAAAAAGCGATTTGAGGACACACTTACTCCTGCAAGCAACACATTTAATTATCTAAATGTACAAACTGCAATTAGTTCCACATTAGATGATTATCTCAAATCTATTTATTCAGATGAAGACAAAGCTTTTGATTTTTTTTCACTTTTTGCGCCTTATAAAAGGAGTGAAATGGTTAATTATGTTTATCAAAGTATTACAAAGTATCCAGAACCTAATAATCCTATTTATAATACACATTATGAAACTAATGCCTCTGTTTTCAAAAAAGATAATACGTTACGGTTACTAGCAAGTTTGTTGCATTTTTTTAGTGGGGATTTTAATAATATAGTGGAATTATCATTTGAATATTGCAGGAAAAATCCAAAGTCATTGCCAGAATTTATCAATCTAATAAAAGAAAGATTATTAATTAATGAATATGACCAAACTAATAATTTTACAAGGCAAACAGAATTTTTTGATATTATATTTCATAAATTTAGAGAACAACAACCGCATTATATTCAAGCATTTTTTCCATTAGCAAAGCTTTTTCTTTTGCATACTTACAATTCAAATGAAAGTGGAAGAAATGGCACAATACGTATTGTCTATTATACTTTTCCAATGAGTGAAACACCTAAAAGACTTAGAATAAATATTTGGAATTTTTTATTTGAAGCTTTTGAAAAATATCCAATAGATGTTTTTGAGGTCATAAAAGATTATAGAATTAAAACGGATTTTGTATCAGAAATACTTGAGTCAGATTTATCTTTGTTGTTACCTTTCATTGAGAATAATTTTAGTAAAGATAATTTTGAACACGTTTATTTTGTCAATGAATTTGTTAAAAGACTTGATAAGCAAGAACTTGCAAGTAGAGGCTACAGAAATCTGAAAAAGAAATTTGAGAGTGAAGATGATAAATATTTTAAATTACTTGATTGGACTGCTTATAAAAATAAAGATTTTGATAACATTGAAGATTTTTATGATATAAAAAGAAAAGAAGTAAAAAAACACTTTATATTTCATAAAAAAGAAGAGTTTACTAAACTTCATAGAGCTATAAAAAACGTGCTTTTGACTACAAATAATTATGCTTGGAGTTTGGATTTAGCACTCAATTTTATTGTAAAGGAAAATTTCTTAAGAAACAACGAACTAGGGTTTTCTCTTTTGGAAAGCATTCTAGAAGATTATAAATTAGATTCATACATCTTACAAGATACTATAAATACAGTTTCTAATCATTCAGAAGATTGGACTTTAAAATTATGGAATAAACTTAGTAATTGGCAAAATCCGCATAACTTAAATGCTAAAATATTCTTTTTTTATGGTTTAACACAAATAAATGAATTTTATAAAATAGAATTGTTAAAAACTATCAATTCTATTAATTCAAATTATTATTTATTGTTGAGAAATTTTGAAAAATTTATTATTTTGGATAGAAATATCATTTCAGATATTTTGCAAATAGTTGTAAATAAAATTGAGAAAGAGAATTTATATATAAAATTAGATGATTATATTTTTGGGAAATATACAGAAATATGCCCCAATGATGCGAAATTAGTTGAAAAAGCATATCTACAACAAGAGAAAAATAATAATCATTTTGATTATGAGCAAAATGGGTTAAAATTTCTTATTCAAAAAAATAAATTATTTTTAAGAGATTTTCTACAAGAATTCTATGCAAATGAAGACAACCCTCTTAATACCAATACAGATAAAGATAAAAAATTAGGCTTTATTTGGGACTTCGCTAATGCTGAAATACTCATTGAGGATTCATTTAAACTCGTTATTGAAAATAGTTTTTATTTAATTGGAGAACCCGTTTTGGTTATTTTCTTCAATAATCTTAGTGAACCACAAGCACTAAAAGCTGAAAAGTTTATTTTGAAATATGTTGAACAAAACATCAAAGATAAAGATAAAATAAATTTAGTTATAAATATAGTATTACACAAGATGCCTATGCTTTTTGAAGATGTTTTATTGCGTTATATAACTTTAAATACAGATGTAGAAGATTTTAAAAAAATTCATTGGAAAGGTAATAGTGTAAAATCTTATGTAGGAGAAGTTTATTTTGGAGAAATTTGGGCAAAACAATGGCAAAATATTTTAGAAATAGTAGAAAAATCAAAAAAACAACTTGATTTAATACCTATCAAAACGTATATTAAAGCGGTAATTAGCGAAGAATTGCAATATGCAGAGCGAGAACGTGACGAGAAATTCAGAAAGTCTAATGGTTAGTAATACAATAAAAAAACGCCCTTCTCAAAAATTGAATTTTAAGAAGGGAGTTTTTATTAAAAAGCAAAGCTAAATATTAAGCGTTTTTGCCTGCAGCAATCAAATTAAGTGCGCCACCAGCTTTAAACCACTCTATTTGTTGTGTGTTATAGCTGTGTTTTACCTCAAATGCTTCAGAAGTACCATCTTTATGATTTAGCACAACCACAAGGTTTTTGCCTGCCTCAAAAGATGTAAGCCCAATAATATCAATGCTATCATCTTCTTGGATTTTATCATAATCAGCATTATTAGAAAAGGTAATGGCTAACATTCCTTGTTTTTTCAGGTTTGTTTCGTGAATACGAGCAAAAGACTTTACAAGCACCGCACGAACGCCCAAATGACGAGGTTCCATAGCAGCGTGTTCTCGTGAAGAGCCTTCACCATAATTATTATCACCCACCACAATAGTACCCACGCTTTGTGCTTTGTAGGCACGTTGCACTGTTGGAACTTCTCCATACTCGCCTGTAAGCTGGTTTTTTACCGTATTTGCCTTATCATTTGCGAAATTGATAGCTCCAATAAGCATATTATTAGAGATATTATCCAAATGACCACGATATTTTAACCAAGGTCCAGCCATAGAAATATGGTCAGTTGTACATTTTCCTTTTGCCTTAATCAGCAGTTTTAAGCCTTTCAAATCTGTTCCTTCCCACGCTAAAAATGGCGCAAGCAACTGCAAACGGTCAGATGTTGCACTTACAACAACTTGCACTTTGCTACCATCTTCCGCAGGTTTCTGATAACCAGCATCTTCTACATCAAAACCTTTTGGCGGAAGTTCCATTCCTGTTGGCTCGTCTAATTTTACTTGTTCACCGTTTTCGTTAGTAAGAAAATCAGTCAAAGGATTAAACGTCATTTTCCCTGCAATAGCCAAAGCTGTTACAATTTCAGGAGAAGCCACAAACGAATGTGTATTTGGGTTTCCATCTGCACGTTTAGAGAAATTTCTATTAAAAGAAGTAATAATAGAGTTTTTCTCTTGTTTTTCTGCACCATGTCTAGCCCATTGCCCAATACAAGGACCACAAGCATTTGCCAAAACCACACCACCAATTTTACCAAAAATATCCAAAAAACCATCTCTCGCCACC
>JAYVGJ010000172.1:0-2123 GCA_043772375.1 Raineyaceae bacterium
TATCAATGATGGTGCTACTTGGGTGCTGGGAGGCACTACTACGGCAAGTACAGTGAGTAAAATCTTTGATAATCTTTCTCCTGGCGTGTATAAGCCAAAGGTAAAAGATGCTAAAAACTGTTTGGTGAGCCTTGCAGACATTGTTATCCGTGAGCGTGGCGACAATCCACAACCAAGATTTTTGGTGGCGACACGCCAAAATGCACAAGATGAGTTAGTGCTTATCAATACGTCTTATCCAACGCCTACCAGCACCGTTTGGACATTAGACCCACGTGCCACGGTCATCAGTCAGACAACAGAAGAGGCAAGGGTAAAATTCCCAGCAGCAGGCAATTATAGTGTGGCTATGACCAGCACGTTTAATGGTTGTAGTTACGTGATTACTAAGAACTTAGTAATTTCAGCATTTGACCCCAACGACCCAGGAATCATTGTTGGTTTGCGCCCTATCACGAGTGCGGATATTGTGCCTAACCCTACAATGGGTAGTTTTGTGTTGAATGTTGTTTTAACCAAAAAACAATACACAAAAATAGTGATTTTAGATGCTATGGGCAATATTCGTTATGAACAGAACAAAAATACAGATAGAACGCTAGGTTTTAGTGAAAGCATCAATTTGCCTGCTGATTTGCTAAGTGGCTTGTATATTTTGCGTGTGATTACCGACAATGATGCCAGAGAAATCCGTTTTACGCTCACACGTTAGTAGTGTGTAGTGAAGTAGTGTGTAGTTAGGAGTGAAATACAAAGTAATGTTTATCAATATTTGGTGAAGTCAGGTGTTTCCACCTGACTTCAAAAATGGTGTTAAGTATTGATTTTCAGAAAATAAGCACAATTTTTTCCCTATCAAAGTCATAAAAGCTATTTCTTGAAGTCAGGTGGAAACACCTGACTTCACAAGGAGAATACATAATAAATTGATTATCAATATTTTGTATTTATTCACAATTCAACATTTACAATTCACAATTTTCTATGAAATATTTTTTACATTGTTTTTTTGTTCTTTTTTTCTTATTAAAAGTGCCTTTTTTGTCTTTTGGTCAATATAAAATACCTTATGCCATCAAAGCCATTGGAAAATCCAAAGGAGATAAAATTTGGGTGCGTTGGGCACCCACTCGCCCAGAAATATGGGCTGCGGCTAATGCGGGTGGCTATATTGTGGAGCGTTTTATTTTGCGCAAAGATGGCAAATTAGAAGATGAACGCACAGGTGCAGAGCTTGTCGTCCCACCCAATACGCTTCCCAAAGGCACTATTTTGACTAATCTGCCCCTAAAACCATTGCCTAAATTAGAATTAGAGCGTTTGGCAAGTACTGAGCCACTTGCAAATCCTGTGGCAGAGGCTATTTATGGCACTTCTAAGTACACTAGCAAGGGTTTTAACCCTGAAATGCTGGTGGCAAAAGAACACGAAAAAAATAACCGTTTTGGTATGGCATTGTATATGAGTGATTTATCTCAAAACATAGCCTTAGCCTCTGGTCTTATGCTGATTGATAATAAGGGTTTGGTGTTAGGCAAAACCTACGTTTACCGCATTAAACTCTCTGAAACGGCACTTTTGCCTGCTAATTTGCCTACAGGTATGCCTGCTATTGAAGATGGCATTGCTATTGTTGATTTTTTGGCAGAAACACCTATGCTTCCTCCTGCTGCACCTACGGCAGCTTTTGCAGACCAAAAAGCCATTTTAAAGTGGGAAATAGCCACTTATAAGGGTGTTTTTGGCTCATACATTGTGGAGCGTTCTGAAGATGGCAAAATCTTTAAAGCCCTTTCCAAACTTCCTTTTACGCAGATGTCAAGTGGGGAAGAAGCCTCTACACACGCCATCTACACGGATTCTTTGCCCGAAAACAGAAAAAAATACCATTACAGAATTATTGGTATCAATGCTTTTGGAGAAAAAAGCCTTCCTTCCCTTAGCGTGTCGGGCAAAGGGCAAGATGATTTATTTGGAATGACCATTATTTCTAGCATCAAAGTAAGAGAAAACACCATTGCAGACCTTGTTTGGGACTTTCCAAGTAGTCATTTGCAAGAGTTAAGCGGTTTTAAAGTGCGCTATGCAGACAGGGCTGATGGCATTTTCCAAGAGGCACACAG
>JAYVGJ010000173.1:0-6275 GCA_043772375.1 Raineyaceae bacterium
GGACGGCATATTTATAGAAAAACAAAACACGAAAAATGTATTCAGCCCAGCGGGGCGGCATATTTATTATTCGCTATAAATATCTCGCCCCGCTGGGGCTAAATACAAAACAACAATTTAAGAAAATCAGGTTTCCGTATAAATCTTAGTAGAACCATATATTTTTAAAAACTCCATCAAAAACTAACAAAAACAATCCATAAACCCATTTTAAAACATTATGTTAGACATTTATAGCTCGTCTGCGGGGTCGGGCAAAACCTACACGCTCACTCGTGAATACCTACAACTTGCCCTCAATAATTCTCCCCAAACGGGCGCATTTGATAGCAATTATTTTAAAAGTATTTTGGCAATTACGTTCACCAATGATGCCGCAAATGAAATGAAAAGCCGCATTACGACAATGTTGCGCTACTTTTATGAGCAAAATCCTAGCGGTGATTTTATGCTCAAACAAATACAAGAAAATATAAATATAAGAAATAAAACAAAAGCAGAAAATAATAAAGAAAATTTACCAAAAGAAATAGACCAAATAGAGATTAGAAGACGTGCCAAAGACGTTTTTATGAAAATTATCTATGATTATTCTGATTTTTCTGTGAGTACCATTGATACATTTGCTAATAAAGTCGTGGCTGCCTTTACGCAGGAGTTAAATATGCCTTTTAACTATGCTACAGAGGTTTCTACTGATGAAGTGCTTCACGTAGTGGCAGATAATATTTTGAGCAAAGTAGGTGAAACAGAAAATCATAATACAGATTTAACGGGTTTTATGGTAGAATATGCACTTTTTTTAGCAAAAGAAGGCAAAAGTTTTAAAAGAATTTCTAATAATTTGGCTGAATTTGGAAATGCAATTTTGTCTGAAAATGCCACAGAAGCTGTAAAAAAACTTTCTGGTTTCACGCTCAAAGATTTTATTTTTATCAAAGAACAAATCAAAAAAATAACGAAAGACATTGAAAATCAGTTACATACTTGCGCAAGCATTGTAAAAACTGCCGTAGAAAATGAAAAGCTAACTGTTGGTGATTTTTCAGAGAAAGGAAGCAGTATTTATGGCTATTTTGAAAAAATCAATAAAAATAATCCAAAGAAACCAGATTATCCAAAGTTTTTTCAAGATAAACACTCAGACCCTCTAAAACAACGTGGAACAGGTATTTATCTTTCAGGTGATAGCCTAAAAAAACGTAAGGAACTAATCCCTAAAATGGAAAATATTAAACCTATTATTGAGGAAAATTTTGATATAGTACAAAGTGTAAAAATAGATAAAGGGGGAAATTACATTTTATTTAAAAATATTGAACAGCAATTTTTTAATACCTCGCTAATCAATGAGTTACAAGAAGGGCTGACCCAATACCAAGATGACGCTAACATCAACCTTATCAGCAACAACAACAAACGTATTGCCACTATTGTCCAAAATGAGCCAGTGCCGTTTATTTATGAGAGAATTGGAGAAAAATACCATCATTTGCTTGTTGATGAGTTCCAAGATACTTCTGTTTTACAATGGGAAAACTTGCTGCCACTCATAGAAAATAGTCTTGCACAAGAAAATTTTAATATGCTTGTGGGAGATGTAAAACAGTCTATTTACCGTTGGAGAGGCGGAAAAATGCAACAAATGCTCTATCTTTATAAAAAAGATTTGGATAAATTATTGCCAAAAAAAGAGGAAGATGAACAAAATTCTGAAGAAAATTCATTTTTGGAAGATAGATACAACAATATCAAAGGGCATATTCAGGATAAAAATTTGATTACTAACTTTCGTAGCACAAAGGAAATAGTAGATTTTAATAATGATTTCTTTGCTAAATTAAGAGAAAATTTGACAAAAGCGGAGAATTCACCAGACCAATACCTCATCAATGCTATTTATGATGAGAATTTTCAACAAGAAGCCTCGCCAAACATCAAGGCAAAAGGAGAAGTGCGTATTGTTTTTAAAAATGCTAAAAGTGATGAAGAAACTACAGATACAAAAGATACTGATTTTTTTAATAATGGAGTTTTTACAGAAATTGACGAAATCATAATCAACTCGCTTAAAAAAGGCTTTTCTTACAAAGATATTGCTATTATTTGCAGAACAAACCCTAATGCTTGTTTGATTGCTACGCATCTCAAAAGCAAAAATATTCCTATTGTATCAAAAGAATCTTTACTGATTGCGTCTAATGAGGTGGTTTGTATGCTTATATCATTTATGAAAGTGCTTGCAAAACCTGATTTCAGTATTGCAAAGGCAGAGGCGTTGTATCTTTTTCATAAGGAAATTAAACACGAAATCCCTGATACAAAAATCAATGAGGAAATTAGAAACGTGATTTACGACCACAAAAATAGCCTTAAACACTTTTTTGATTATGTCAAGAAGAATGGTTTTAATGTTAAATATGAAGTTATTTTGTCGCTTAGTTTGTACGAAATAGTAGAAGAGTTGTTAGTTGCGTTGAAGGTTTATAAAAATATTTCCAAAGGGCAAGAGTATGTTTTTCGTTTTTTGGATTATGTGCTTGAATTTAGTCAAAAAAGCAATGATTTGTCAGAATTTTTGGAAGATTGGGACACCAAACGCAAGAAAATTAGCATACAAACGCCCAAAGATATTGATGCCGTAACGCTGATTACTATTCATAAATCTAAGGGTTTGGAGTTTCCTGTCGTGATTGTGCCTTTTGCTAATTGGCAATTTGGCATAAAAGGTGGCTCTACTTTTTGGGTGAAATTACCAAAAGATACACTTCCAAGTGATGAGAATAATCAGAGTATTCGCAACATTTTATATCCAACCACCAAAGAAAAAAATGGTGATTTGACAAAATTACAACTTGAAACAGAAAAAAGTGAGGTCACATTAGAGATTGTAAACCAACTTTATGTGGCTTTCACTCGTGCCGTTTATGATTTGCATATTATCACCAAAGCATCTAAAAGCACAACGACAATAGCAAGTTGGTTGAAGTATTTTATTCAACAAACAACGGGCAAAGTAGATGGTTATGAGAAATTTCCTTATACTTTTCCAGAAAAAGTAAGCAATGAAATTGTCCAAATTACTCACGAACATAAGGAAAAAGCTTTATCTAATTTTGAGCTAAAAAATGTGGCTTCCAGCAATAAATATAAAAATTTGCATTTGAAAAAGTCCTAAAACCACCCCCAGCCCTCCTTAGGAAGTAGGGGAGTTTGTCCCCCTCTTTTCAAGGAGGGTTAGGGGTGATTTTTAATAGATTTTGCGTAAGTGCTATTGTAATAATCCAGAGCTTCAATAATCATATTTTCAGTAATAATATTGCCAAAACTTGCCTTACCAATATCCTCTAAAAGTACACAATTAATATTTTTGGAGGTATTTTTTTTGTCTTGTGCCATATTTTCCAAAATGATTGGATAAGCATCAGCATTAAGTTCTATTTTTGCATAATTTTTTTTGAGAAAAATGGCTATTTTCTCAAAATTTTCTTTGCTGATTTTGCCTAATTTCCAAGAAATATAGCTTTCCATAAACATTCCTGCTGCTACGGCTTCTCCGTGAAGTAGCCACTTTTTCTCTGGTTTTGTCATAAAAAAATAACTTTCTATGGCGTGTCCAATAGTATGACCAAAATTTAGTATTTGTCTTATTCCTTGTTCTTTAAAATCTTCTAAAACAATATTTTTCTTGATATTGACAGAATGAGAGATAATTTTTTGGAAATATTCTGCTTGACTTTTTGGAGAAATCTCGTTGATATTTTGCTTAGAAATCTCTTCAAACATCATTTTATCCGCAATCAAACAGTGCTTAATTATCTCTGCAAAACCTGAATGAATTTGTTTTTGTGGAAGTGTTTTTAAAAAATCCACTTCAATAAAAACTGCTTTTGGCTCGCAAAAAACACCAATTTGATTTTTGAAATTACCAAAATCAATGCCTAATTTCCCGCCTACACTTGCATCTACCTGCGCCAAAAGCGTTGTAGGGATTTGGATAAAATCAATACCACGTTTGTAGGTAGCAGCACAAAAACCGCCCATATCACCCAAAACACCACCTCCTAAGTTGATTAGAAGAGCTTTTCTATCCAAATTAAGGTCAGTAAATTGTCGCCAAATTTTCTCACAAGTTTTGAGCGTTTTATTTTTCTCACCGCTTTTAATCTCAATAATGGGAAACGAAGGGGTTTGAGTATCTTTTGATGAATGTTCTGACAAATATTTTAGCAAAATAGGCAAACAATGTTTTTTAGTATTTTCATCAACTAAAATAACTGTTTGTGTGTATGTATGTGCCTTTAACTGCTCGTAGAGCCACTTAGCAAAGTTTTCTAATGAGAAAAATAACATTTTGAGGTGTGAGATGTGAGGTGTGAATTGTGAATTATTGTATTTTATTTACAAGTTCTAATTCATAATTATTTATAGTTTTTCAAAAGTAAAACCTAATTCGTGGAAATGTGCCAAATATTTTGGTAAGACAAAATAAAGATTTTTCTTAGCTTTCTCGCTGTCGTGAAACACAATAATAGAACCATTTTCTGTACTTTCTATTGATTTTTTCAGGCATTTTTCAGACTTCAAACGGGCATCATAGTCGTGAGAAAGCACGCTCCAAAGGATAATATCATAGTTTTTGTGCAAAATTTCGTATTGTTTTGGCGTAAGACGACCATAAGGAGGACGAAATAAATTATTAGAAATATCGTACTTTTGAAGGACTTCAGTACACGTAATAATATTATCAGAATAAGTGTTTTCAGCGTATTTCCAACCATTGAGATGGTTATGCGTGTGATTAGCAACAGTATGATTAGCCGCCAAAATTTTCTCAAAAACACTAGGATTTTTAATGATATTTTCACCCACACAAAAAAAAGTAGCCTTTGCGTTGTACTTTGCAAGTTCTTCTAAAACCCACTCTGTAACGACTGGAATAGGTCCATCATCAAAAGTAAGGTAAATTTTCTTCTCAAAAATGTCTTTCTGCCAAGTAACACTCGTAAATATTTTTTGCAGAAAAATAGGCGTTTTGAAGAAATACATTTTTTGAGGTGTGATAGATGTAATGTGTGAGGTATTATTTGTTAATTATTTGCACAAAAGTAGTAAAAATCAACAAAATAAAAACGAATATTTTATAAAAATATTTCGTTTGATTATGCTGATTTTTTATATTTTTCATTTGCTACAGTACACTGTTCTTTATTATTGGTCTGTACCCGCTTGCTCTAAAAGGAGCGGTACAGACCATAATCTCTTTTAAAATTGTGTATGGTAGCAAATATTTTTCCAAGAAAACCTATTAAAATCATACTTAAATTGTTGCCTTTTTTACGCTACGAGCCAAGAAAATAGCGGCAATAGTCATAAAAACAGACAAATAACCCAACGAAACAAATCCTAAAATTTCTTTGGTTTGCGGATTTTGTGTTATCATCATTCCTCCAATAACAGAGGCTGTGGCTGTTCCTAATTGGTTGATAGAGGACTGCAAACTCATAAAAGTTCCTCTAAATTTCGGCTCTACCAGCCCCGAAATCATTGTTTGTGCAGGTATCATTCTGCCACCAGAAAAAATAAAAAACAAAGCAGAAAACACCAAAACCACTCCTATATGTATTCTGGGCATATTCGTAAGCGCAAATATAGGCACACACGCCACTGTAAGCAGGCATGTAAGCACCGTTACGCCCCCAAAACGGTCGGTGAGTTTTCCTATAAAACGAGAAACAAAAAACATCAGCCCGCCACCTACCATATAAACATAGATAGTTTCTTTTTGCGTAAAACCAACATTATTAACAAGATACGGATTTAGGCTAGGAATAATCAGAAAATGACCCGTAATAAGTAGCATCACAAGCAAAGTAGCACGCAAACGGTTAGGATTTTCATACATCATTTTCAGGGCTTCACGTGGTGTTTGCCTTTCACTTTTGGAGAGCAAATGTTCCTTCATTTGCGGGATATAAGCATTTAGGAGAAAAATAACGCCAGCTCCACCAACACCCAAAAAGAGAAAAGGAGCGTGCCAACTATATAAATCAGCAATAAACATTCCAAAAGGCACACCCAGCGCAGATGCCAACGGAAAAGCCGACATCACAATTCCCATAGCCACGCCCCTACGCTCAAATGGCACCAAATCAGCAATAATAGATAAAAGAATGGCATTTACACAGCCACCAAAAAGCCCTGTAATAGAACGCATTAAGACCAAAGTTTCATAATTGGGCGCAAAGGCACAAAGAATAGTTCCTATAATAAAA
>JAYVGJ010000174.1:0-3674 GCA_043772375.1 Raineyaceae bacterium
TATAAAATTTATTTTTTAATTTATATTATTGATAATCAAGTGATTATACTATCCAAAATAATTTCTATAAATCTGCAACGGAACTTTTACAGTAACAAACTAATTAAATTTAGGTTGGGAGATACATTTCGTTTTTTGGTTTTTCACATAGAAAGGCACGTTTTGCAAGCTCAAAGAACCCAAATCTAAAAATGCCCATCAAACTCCTGCAAAATTTCACTTTTTAATTTTTTTAACCTTTTATCTCTTAATATATGAAAATCACCAAGTATTTTTTAGTAGTAGGATTATGTAATATCCTCCTTTTCAATGGCATCACTTCTTGTAAAAAGAAAACAGATGATACAATGCCCGTTTCAACTATTGGCGGTGCTTGTACAAGTACCACAACACTAGCAAGTGTAGAAAATATACAAATTTTCCCTGCAGACCACCCACTTAATACAGATATTTCTGGTTTAGCTAAAGATAGCAAATCAGATGCTATTATTGCCAATATTGGGCTTACACGTGGTTTGAAAGCAGATTTTGGAAGTGGTTTGTATGATGGTGCAAGAATTGGTGTTCCTTTTGTCGTTGTTTGCGCTAATCAGGCAAAAATGCCCATTATCTACCGTAGCAACGCCTATGATGGCAATTATGGAAGTGAAAGTGATGCAGGTTCTTTTCCTATTCCTCTTAATGCACCTATTGAAGGCAGTGGAGCACCACAAAGTGGTGACAGTCACGTGATTGCTGTGGATATTGATAATAAAAAACTCTATGAATTGTATAACGCCAGCGTGAATGCTAATAGTTGGGAAGCCTCTAGTGGTGCTGTGTTTGACCTCCAAACGAATACTTTTCGTCCTGCTAGTTGGACTTCTGCAGATGCTGCAGGCTTGCCTATTTTTCCTTGTTTGGTGAGATATGATGAAGTTGCATCTGGCACAATTGACCACGCTATCCGTTTTACTATCTCAAAATCAAAAACATTTAAAGGTTACATTCACCCTGCAAGGCATTTAGTAAATGGTACTGGTGGCTTAAGTAATTCTCTACCAATGGGAACTCGTCTGCGTTTGCGTGCAGATTTTGATGTTAGCACTTATCCAAAAAACATACAAGTTATCCTTGTTGCTATGAAAAAATATGGTATAATACTCGCAGATATTGGAAGTGATATGTACATCACTGGCGCACCTGATGAGCGTTGGAATAATGATGAACTGCAACAACTAGGAAATATAAAAGCAGGTGATTTTATTGTAACACAAATGGGAACAGTCGTAACACAATAAAAGATGTCTAAAAATAGTGTTTAGGAAAACAACAAAAATACAAAGCCTTTCCGAAATTTGGAAAGGCTTTTGTACAAAACAAAATCAAAAATCAAAAAACTATTCAAATGACCAAAGAACTCCAAAATCTTTTTTCACTTTTGGAAAGTCCTCTTAAAAAAAATAGGGAAAAGGGATTCGTTTTGGCTCAAAGCCTCAACGAGGAATTTAAAACGCATTTTGGATATGAAATATCTGAATATCAGGAACTTATTATGTTTTTGGTAAAGTATGAAAAATGGGAATTTAAAATACCAATAATGAAAAAAACTGAATTGGTCTTGCGAAATGTCCGCATAAAAAAAGTTCCGCAATCTGTTTTTAGACTGGGGAATTTGACTGATTTGAGTTGGGGAATGCCAATGGAAATAGAAGTCCCACTAGAAATAGTACAATTACAAAAATTAGTAACATTAGATTTGTCAAATAATAACCTTCAAACTTTACTACCTGAAATAGGGCAAATGGAAAGTTTAGAAACACTAATTTTATCTTCTAATAAATTACAAACTTTGCCACCTGAAATAACTAATCTTAAAAATTTAAAATACATAGATTTGTCTTATAATAGATTAGAGGATTTACAAGGAATTAGTAGAATGCAACAATTAGAAACTTTGCATCTAAGTGTAAATATCTTTCAACGTTTTCCAGTTGAAATAGGAGAATTAAAAAACCTAAAAATATTAGCGTTTATTTATAATCAACTTCAAAGTTTACCAGTTGAAATAGGAAAATTGATAAATCTAGAGAAATTAATGTTGTATAGTAATCAACTTCAAAGCTTGCCAATTCAAATAGGAGAATTGACTAATTTAAAGCACTTAGGTTTGTCTGGTAATCAACTTCAAAGTTTGCCAGTTGAAATAGGAAATTTGACTAATTTAGAAAGCTTAGATTTGTCTGGTAATCAACTTCAAAGTTTGCCAATTGAAATAGGAGAATTGACTAATTTAAAGTACTCAAATTTTTCTGATAACAAACTTCAAAGTTTGCCAGTTGAAATCTGGGATTTGATAAACCTAAAAGAGTTAGATTTAGGTTCTAACAAACTTCAAAATTTGCCAATTGAAATAGGAGAATTGATAAATTTAGAATATTTAATTTTGTCTAAGAATAAACTTCAAAGCTTGCCAGTTGAAATAGGGAATTTGACAAATTTAGAGAACTTAGATTTGTCTTATAATCAACTTCAAAGTTTGCCAGTTGAAATAGGAAAATTGACTAATTTAGACTTCTTAATTTTGTACAACAATAAACTTCAAAGTTTGCCAAAGGAATTAGCAAATATAAAAACATTATTGCCAAAAGCAATTATGATTAAAGGTAATCCTAAAACAATGGTTATTCCTGATGAATTAAAAAAACTTGTAAATAAAAGCAGTTGAAACAAAAAAAACTACTCAAATGACCAAAGAACTCCAAAATCTTCTTTCACTTTTGGAAAATCCTCTCCAAGAAAATAGGGATTTGGGAGTTGTTTTGGCTGAAAACTATAAGGAAGAATTTAAAATGTATTTTGAAAAAAATATTTAATTTTAGTCGGAATATGCTGAAAAAAGACTTAAAACAGAAGTAAGCATCTCAATAAATTATATAGTAAATGGAACAGAATTTAAGTTTATTTGAAAGAATTGGAGGTATGGAAGCCGTAACTGCCGCAGTAGATATTTTTTACACAAAGGTACTCTCTGATGAAAAAATAAAGCATTTTTTTGCTAGCACTAATATGCCTATGCAGTTGGGTAAAATGAAATCTTTTTTGGCATATGCCTTTGGTGCGCCCACACATATTGCAGTGTACACGGGAAAGAAAATGAGAGATGCCCATGCACATCTTGCTATTACAGAAGAACACTTTAATATTGTTGCAAACCACTTAGTTGTTACATTGCAAGAATTAGGTGTGGCTAACGACTTAGTGGAAGAAGTTACAGAAATTGCCTTAAGTACAAAAAAAGATGTATTAGGATTATAACTAATTACTATCACTTTCAAATAAAAGAAATCTGGTAATTTTATCAGATTTCTTTTATTTAGGGATCATGCATTTTTGCCTCTAAATTCCAAGAAAGACGTTAAATACATTTGTCGTTTTCGTAATAATGTATTGATCCCTACTTGCAAAATTTTATAAAAATATTGCAACCATAATTTATTGAATTGATTTTAAATATAAGAAAAAATATGCTAATTTGCAGTAATATTTAACATTTTGCTATAATTAAATATTTTAGCAAAATATATTCATTCCTAATTTTTGCTACCGTACACAGTTTTTGAGTTTGTGGTAAAAAACTAAATATTCTATGAAACAGCGCAATAATATAGTAACTTTGTGTTCTCAAACTCACT
>JAYVGJ010000175.1:0-21947 GCA_043772375.1 Raineyaceae bacterium
AAATAACTGACAATAATAATTCTTATTCCAAAAATATTGACCAATACGTACCTGACCAAACCATAAACAGACTATAAATGTCACCCATATTGACAAATAGGAGAACTAAAAGGAGAACACACATATTCTTGGTATGGTACTAAATATCAATCCTTTGATTCTACAACACTGAAGCTATTAAAAAGGGGGCAATGGCTATTATCTGCTAGTGATGAATTTGTTGCACCAGAAGAACTTACTATAAATGAACTAGCTCCTAATTATCCACGTAATGGAAACTTGGAGAGCCTACTTGGTTTTAAGCCAAGTGTTATTCTAACAGAAGCTCAACAAATTGCTGGAAAATTTAAGAGTGTCGCTGAGGCAGAAGAGGCAAAAAAATTATTAGATGCAAAAAATAATGCAAAACTAAATAAATCTGAAGGAATTAAAAGAGGTATTGGAGATGTAGAAGATTTACAAAAGAATGTATTTCCCCAAGATAATCCTGTAACAAGCTTTGATGAAGACGAAGAATTAAAAAAAGGAATTGAAGAGCTAAAAGAGCAACTTAAAATCAAAAAAAACAGAGTTGATTTAGTTAAAAAAATCAATGATAGTGTAAAACATTCTTATGCTTGGTTTGAGGCATACTTAGAATTACTAACTACTTATGGAGAAAAACAAGCACCCACAAAGCAAAAGTCTATTTCATTTGAGAAAATAAAACCCTACAAACAGGGAAACAATAACTACTTTTTGCTTTGTGGGGCAAGTGGTTATATCTCGTCTGAAATTGAGAATGCTAGTGATTTTAAAATTTCAGTTATTTTTGGAGATGGTAAAAAACAAAAGATAGATAAGATTGATAGTGTTTCAAAAAAAGGACAAGATTTATTGATTTTTTGTCCTGCAGGTTTACCAAGTGGTGTTCTTTCTCTTCTTTCAAAAATCTTTAAAGTTGAAATTAATTTTACACCTGTGATTGATTTGCTAGACAGATTATCCAACGCATTTAAGAACAATAATAATATTAACTCGTGGGACGACATTAAAGTTGCAATGCCTCCTTTAAATTATATTTATGGACCTCCAGGAACAGGAAAAACAACAACTCTTTGTAATAAGATTAATTCTATCATAAAAGAAAATCCGAATGCAAAAATTTTGGTTCTAACACCCACGAATAAAGCAGCAGACGTTGTGTGTAAAAAATTATTAGAAATCAATTCTAGTATCTCTTCCGTGCGTTTAAGTCGTGCTACAGACCCTGAATTAGAACAAGGAATTTACCGAGATACAATTAATACAGAGGATATGGGAAGTATCAATGTTGTTGCTTCAACTATTCACAGATTGCCCTACTTTGAAATTAAAGAAGCAGGTTTATTGTTCCAATATAAATGGGATTATGTAATTTTTGATGAATCATCAATGACAGGATTGCACTATATCACTTTTGCAATAATGGCGTTGTTCAAAACTAATCCTGAAACAGAATTCATTGTTGCGGGTGACCCCAAACAAATTCCACCTGTTATTGGAATTGATGATAAAGAATTGGAAAGTGTTGATTTTCAAGACGAAAACATTTACAAAATGATGGGACTTGAAAGTTTTAAATCTGTAGAGCAACAAATTAGAGAATGTGACACCATTAAAAATCTGGACACTCAATACAGAAGCGTTCCAAACATTGGAAAGTTGTTTAGTGAGCTTTCCTATTCAGGTTTATTAAAACACGAGAGAGAAAAAGATGAAACAAAAAACAAACCTAAATCTTTGCCTGATAAAATCAAAAGTTTGATTTCATCAGATGTAACATTTATTGATATTCCGCTTGATAAAGATAATTCAATTTACAAAGTGAATAAATTGTTTTATAGTTCGTATCACACCTATTGTGCCATTTTGGTTTCAGAAATCATCAAATGTTTTGATAAAGAAAATAGCGCAGAAGGTTGGTCTATAGGGCTAATTGCACCTTATAAAGCACAAGCAATTTTGCTTAATAAGTTGATAACATCATACGGAATTTCTAAAAATATAACAGTGTATTCTGACACAGTACACGGTTTTCAAGGTGATGAGTGTGATATTGTGTTTTTTGTCTGCAATCCAAATAATTATTTCTATTCAGAACACGCAAAAGCACTCCTTTCAAAAGAATATATTTATAATGTTGCCATCAGCAGAGCAAGAGATTATTTGGTGATTTTACACCCATACTCAACAATTAAGCACAATCCATTTATCAAAAACATTGTGGGTTATTATGAAAAGAATGTTGGTAAAGCAGAAAAGATAAGCTCTGAATACATTGAAGAAATCTTGTTTGGTGATAAAAAACATATAGAGAATAATAGTTATTTTTCAGGACACGACAGCGTAAATGTGTTTGGACTTTCTGAAATGAAGTATTTTATCAAAGCCAATGACACTGCCATAGACATTCAATTACGAAAAGATTTGGAGGAAACTAAAAACGACACTGCTATAGAGATTCCCTTACGAGAAGATTTGGAAGAAGTTAAAACAACCAATCCAACATCAGAAAATGACCTTGTAGGAGCGAAAACACCTGTCCTAAGCGGATTAACAATCTTAGGAAAAATAGACTTAAGCCAATTTGCAAATAATAAAAAGAAATAAACAGAACGGCTAATAGGAATATAATTTTGTAGGAATTGAAATGGAAGATAAGTGTTAAATCCTACACTTTTTTAAACCAAAAAATGGCATATAGAAACTTCTCGTTAGATGATTTACAGCAAAAATTTGGTATCAGAAATCAAATAAGAAGTCTTTTTGCGCCTATGACACCCATAACCTTGAGTGAATGGCTCAAAATAACTTTTGAAAATGCTGCAGATTTACCTACACATACAGAAAAAGCAAAATCTGAAAGTATTATTTTTCCGCTTTTAATGGAATTACGCAATAATAATAACAAGTTTTTTACTATTTATTCTGGTGATAACCTTAATGTAAATGAGAAAGAAGGCTTAAATGAAGAATGTGATTTTATTTTGGCAAAAGATATGCATACTTTTAATATCAATTATCCTATCTTGGCACTTGTGGAGGCTAAAAATAGTGATATTGCGGCTGGCGTGCCACAATGCGCAGCACAAATGTTGGGCGCAAAACTTTTCAATGAGCAAAAAAATACGCCTGTAAGCGTTATATATGGGTGCGTAACGACAGGCAATGACTGGAAATTTTTACAACTTATTGATAATCAAATTATTATAGATAAAAGAACTTATTATTTTAACGAAATAGAAGAAATATTAGCAGTTTTTCAGCATATTATAGAGATTTTTAGAAAAGAATTAAAATAGAAATAGAAAAAATATTATTTTTATGAAAATAACCAAGTTTAGTTTTGAGGATAAAGCCTCTGAATGGCGTTTAGAAGAGCTTTCATTCAATAAACTTACGCTTTTGGTAGGTGCATCTGGCGTAGGCAAAACGCAAATTTTGCGGGCTTTAATGAATTTGAAAGAAATTGCAGAAGGACAATCATTTAACGGCATTGCTTGGTTTGTGGAATTTGAAATCATTGATAATCAACATAATACAAAAAATTATATTTGGGAAGGTGAATTTGAAAAAAGCACAAGTGTTACTTTTTTCTCCAATAAAAATACACAAAATCATACTATTATCAGAGAAAAATTAACTATCAATGATAAAAAAATAGTTGATAGAAATAGTAAAAAAATAATTTATGATGGTAAAGAAACACCTAAATTGCTTCCCAATGAAAGTATTATATCTTTGCTAAGAAATGAAGATGCAATTTCTATCATTCTTGAAAATCTAAAAAAAATAAAATATCTAAGCTATAATGGCTCTAATTTGGATTCAAAGGTACTTTTTTATCAAATAACGGAAATATTGCCCTCTTTTTTGGAGTCTATGCACCAATTAGACAAAATGTTAAACACACTTTCAGCTATTCAAAATAGTGATGTACATATCAATATTAAACTTTTTTTCTTATCAGAAAAAGACAAAAAGACTTTTGAGCATATAAAAAATAGATTTATTGATATTTTTCCTAATGTGGAAGATATAAAATTTGCTTTTGATAAAAATAATGAATTTCCATTTGGATTGGGCAGTTTTCCAATGATGCAAATCAAAGAAAAAAATGTAAAGAATTGGATTGGGCAAAACAAAATTTCGTCAGGAATGTACAGCACTTTTATGCAATTGAGCGAGTTATATCTGTGCGCAGAAGGTACAATATTTTTGATTGATGAGTTTGAAAACAGTCTTGGGAGCAACTGTATTGATGAAATAACAGCAGATATTTTGCAATCAAACAGGCAATTACAGTTTATTTTGACGAGCCATCACCCTTACATTATCAATAAAATAAATATCAATAATTGGAAACTTATCACACGCAACGGAGGCGTAGTCAAAGAACACAAAATGAATGGTTTGGTTGATATAGAAAAGTCTAGACATAGTGCTTTTATGCAGCTTGTGCAGCTAGAAGAGTACCAAACAGGGCAAGAACAACTATAAAATTCTAACAAAAATAATAATAAAATATGAATATTTATTTTTTGGTAGAAGGCAAAACTGAAAGCAAAATTTATCCAAAATGGTTATCTTTTCTTGCTCCTAAGCTAAATAAAGTAGATTATTTTGATAAGGTTGTCGCAGATAATTACTTTGTTTTTAGTTCAAATGGTATGCCTGCGCTCATAAATACGCATTTGCACAACGCTGTGGAAGACATTAACAAACATCAAAAATATGATTACCTTGTGTTATGCCTTGATGCAGACAACAAAAGCACCACAGATGCTAGAAAAGAGGTTTTTGATTTTATGAATGATAATAGCATCATTTTAAGAGATAAAACAAAATTGGAGATTATTGTGCAAAATAAGTGCATAGAAACGTGGCTTTTGGGTAATCCTAAGATTTTTAAGAAAAATCCTAATAATGACTTTCTAAAAAAATGTGTAACTTTTTACAACGTCAAAGAAGATAACCCAGAACTAATGGGTAAATTGCTTGATTATGAAAGCAGTATATCTATTTTTCACACACATTATTTACGAGAACTTTTAGCAGAGAAAAATATCAGGTATAGCAAAGCAAACCCGCAGGGCGTAATTGAAAAGCCCTTTTTAGATGCCCTAATCAAAAGAAATAAAGACACAAATCATTTAGCATCTTTCAAATATTTTATTGATTTTTGTCAAAAAATAAAATAATCCCAAACACAATTAAAACACAAACAAATCCCATAAAAAGTGGAAAAAAACGCTAAAATTTATATTGCGGGGCATCGTGGAATGGCTGGCTCTGCTATTTTGAGAAAACTCACCAAAGAAGGCTGCCAAAATTTTATTCTAAAGACTTCAAAAGAACTAGATTTACGCAACCAAAGTGCCGTAGAAGCATTTTTTGAGCAAGAAAAACCAGAATATGTGTTTTTGGCAGCCGCAAAAGTTGGCGGAATTTTGGCTAATAATACCTATCGTGCTGATTTTTTATATGAAAATTTAATGATACAAAATAACATTATTCATCAATCTTTTGTACATAAAGTTAAGAAATTGATGTTTTTAGGCTCGTCTTGTATTTATCCAAAACTAGCTCCACAACCTCTAAAAGAAGATTATCTACTCACAGGCGCACTAGAAAGCACCAATGAGCCTTATGCCATTGCTAAAATTGCAGGCATAAAAATGTGCGAAAGTTACCGTTTGCAATATGGTTGTAATTTCATATCCGTAATGCCTACCAATTTATATGGTGAAGGTGATAACTATGATTTGCAAAAATCACACGTTTTGCCTGCGCTCATACGCAAGTTTCACGAAGCAAAACTCCAAAATAGCCCTTTTGTAGAGGTTTGGGGGACTGGTGCACCCTTGCGTGAGTTTATGAATGTAGAAGATTTGGCTGATGCTTGTGTTTTTTTGATGAAAAACTACAACGAGCCAGAAATCATCAATATTGGCGTTGGGGAAGATTTGAGTATCAAGGAGTTAGCTATGCTCGTGAAAGAAATTGTGGGTTTTGCAGGTGAACTTCGTTTTGATACCTCAAAACCTGATGGCACGCCACGCAAGCTAATGGATACTTCAAAAATCAACAATTTAGGCTGGAAAGCAAGTATTTCATTGAAAGATGGCATCAAAAAAGTGTATGAAACCACGTTTTTATAGAAATATTTATTTTGCAGAATAATATTTTGTATTTTTGTAAGAGCAACCTAAAATAACTAAAATTATGGCAACCGCAAAAAAAGTAAAAATTACTATTGAGCTAGAGGAAGACACTAGCAAATTATTGAGTCTAATGGCTAAAAAAAGCTAAAGTAGATGTTGATCTTATTATTGGGAGATTTACGAGGTATTGGATAAGTGATAACACAGATTTGCTTACACAAAAAGAACTAGACGCATTTAAACATTTGTTTTACAATGCAGAATAACTTTATAAACAGGGTTTTTGTTGATACAAATGTGCTAATCAATGATTTTCTGTTTAGGAAAAATAAACTAAGATGCAGGGTATAAAACCCTGCACTACTGATGTTAAACGCATATTATCAAATAAAATCAATAACGTGGGTTTTCATACCTCACGAAAATAAAATATTGACAAATAGTCTATGGAAAAACCAGCTCGTAGTGTTTCGCACTCAAAAACGACCCTTGTAGAACTTATGATACCTTCTTATGCTAATTTTGGAGGGAAAATTCACGGCGGGCAACTGCTTTCTTTGATGGATAAAGTGGCTTACGCTTGCTCGTCTAAACACGCAGGAAACTACTGCGTAACGGTTACCGTTGATGGCGTGGAGTTTGTAAGTCCTGTGGAAGTGGGTGATTTGGTGTCTTTTAGGGCTGCCGTTAATTACGTGGGCAAAACCTCGCTTGTCGTGGGCATACGTGTAGAAGCTGAAAACATCAAAACTGGCGTGATAAGGCATACAAATACCTCTTATTTTACAATGGTGGCAAAAGATGAAAACGGCTTACCCGTCATTGTGCCTGAACTTATTTTGGAATCAGAGGAAGAAATTAGGCGTTTTATGGAAGCAAAAAAGCGCAAAGACCTAAAAAACCAGTTTAAAGATATTTTTAGTGATGTGAAAACGAATATCCATATCAATGAAGACCTAAAAACCCTCATCAATGAGCGTTGTATGATAAATTTGCCTGTTGATAAAGTTGCACCAGATACGACTGATACTTCAAAAATAATTGTTAGAAATGAAAATAATTAATTATGAATTATGAGTTGAAATACAAAGTATAATGTATTTTAACTCACAATTCATAACTCATAATTCACAACTCAAAAGCTAATCTACCCTAATTTTTTGCCCCATTACAAGGTTATCACCCTTCAAATCTGGGTTTAATTGTTTGATTTTATCCACAGAAAGCCCTTGATATTTCCTAGAAATGTCCCAAAGGGTATCTCCTTTTTGTACAATATGGAATTTTATTGATTGTGGCATTGCGCTGGTAAGCACCATTGCCCCTGTTTTAGCGGTACTTTTCGTATTTTGAGCAAGTTTAGCTACTTTTTCTGCTTCTATTTCCTCCTTTGTTGGCGTTACGTAAACGGTAAGTTTTTGGTTTGGATAAACCATTGCTTTAGGCATCTTGTTCCAAAGTTGAATGTCCGCAATATTTGTTTTGTATTTTAGGGCTATTCCGCCCAAAGATTCATTATAAACAACATTATGCGTGATTTTTTTCTTTCCTTTGATTTTTTGTGCAAGTGTCATTTGAGGTATTGCAGCAATAAACGGCAAGGGACGGTAGCCTTTTTTCAGAGATGCAAGCAAAATAGCTGGTTTATTCTCCAAAACGTAACTTTTCTTCTCCGCAGGTACACGAATTTGATAGTTTTTCATATATTGAGGCACCATATTTTTCTTCAAATGCGGATTAAGCTCTTGCATAGTTTCCAAAGAAACACTAATTTGCTTTGCAAACTCGTCTAAACTCACCAAATTACCACTAATGGTAACAGTATCAGAAGGAATATGTGCTAAAAACTTTTCTGGTTCTGGCAAAAAATGGTCATCATAATAATTCATTACATAGTTCATAGCAATAAACATTGGTACGTAAGCACGAGTTTCTCCTGGCAAAAAATTATAAACTTCCCAAAAAGATTTAGTGCCTCCGCCTGCACGCCTTACGGCTTGCATCACACGCCCTTGCCCACAATTATATGCTGCGAGTGCCAAATGCCAATCTCCAAACATTCCGTGAAGCATTTTGAGGTACCTACAAGCAGCTTCTGTTGCCTCATACGGGTCCATTCTTTCATCTATATAAAAATCTTGGTACAAACCATATTCTTTGCCTGTTGCAGGCACAAACTGCCATAAACCCATAGCGGCAGCCCACGACTGAACACGAGTTTGCAGCGCAGATTCTACAATAGAAAGGTATTTTATTTCATCTGGCATATTGTGCCTTTTGAGAGCTGCCTCAAAAATAGGAAAATAACGAGATTTTCGTGACAAAAATATCCTTGTTTGTTCCCTATCTTTCACCAAATAGCGGTTTACAAACTTTTTTACGCTTGGGTGATACGGAAAAGGAATTGTTTGTTGAAGACACTGCAAACGGTCTTCTATCAAATGGTCATACACATCAGGAACATACCCTTTTGGAAGTTCTGGGATAGTGTCAAATAAAGCGTTAAAAGGCTTTAATGGTATTGCTAAGGCATTATTATTGGTAAAGCCAGTAAAAAAAGGACTTATTAAAGCTCCTACTATTAGGGCGTATTTGAGTAGTTTCATACGTCTAAGTTTGGGGTTTATTTAGTGAAAAAAGATAATTTGCTACATTTTCATAAAAATTTGGTGTGCAAAGATAGTGTTTTTTTTGGATAAAAAAAAACAGGATTTTTGATTAGGCATAATTTAGGAATATTATCAAACATTTTGCCTTTAATTTTGTCATCTATTCAGAAATATAGTAAGAATTTTTTAGCAAATTAAAATCAATTTGTATATTTGTATTTAATTATGAGAGATTACAAAAACAATTTTACACCTTTTAATAACAACAAATGAATATTATTAAATTCCCACAAAAAAATACTTGGAAAACCCTCTTAGAACGTCCTACTATTGATTTTTTGCAGATAGAAAGCCGTATCAAAGTGATTCTTACAGACATTCAACAGCAAGGAGATGAGGCTGCCTACCGCTTTAATGCACAATATGATAAGAATTTTGATAAGAATTTTCTTGTTTCTGCACAAGAAATAGCACAAGCACCAACTTTGCTTTCCAAAGAACTCAAAGATGCTATTTTAATGGCAAAAAATAACATTCAGAAATTTCACGAAATTCAAAAAAACGAAATTCAAAAAGTGGAAACAATGTCTGGCGTGGTTTGTTGGCGCAAAAGTGTGGCTATTCAGAAAGTTGGTTTATATATTCCTGGTGGTACTGCGCCACTTTTTTCTACGGTTTTGATGTTGGGTGTTCCTGCACAAATTGCTGGTTGTGAGCAAGTTATTATGTGTACGCCTGCTTTTGAGAGCAAAATCCACCCTGCTATCCTTTTTGCGGCAAATCTTGTCGGAATTAGTAAGATTTTTAAGATTGGAGGAGCGCAAGCAATAGGTGCAATGGCTTACGGAACTGCATCAGTACCAAAGGTTTATAAAATTTTTGGACCAGGTAACCAATATGTAACCACAGCCAAACAACTCATTGCCAAAGAAGGTTTCGCTATTGATATGCCCGCAGGTCCGTCAGAACTTGCAGTTTGGGCTGATGATACGGCTGTGCCTAGTTATGTGGCAGCTGATTTACTTTCGCAGGCAGAACACGGCGCAGATAGCCAAGTAGTGCTAGTTTCTACCTCTGAAAAACTTTTAGAAAATGTCCAAAAAGAGTTAAATAAGCAAGTTTTGGAGCTTCCACGCAAAGAAATTGCAGAAAAAGCACTCAAAAATAGTAAACTTATTTTGGTAGAAAACAACGAAATTGCGCTGGAACTCATCAACGAATATGCCCCAGAGCATTTGATTATTGCGCTTGACAAAACGGAAGAATGGGCAGAAAAAATCATCAATGCTGGGTCTATTTTTATGGGGAATTTTACGCCAGAAAGTGCAGGAGATTATGCGTCAGGTACTAACCACACTTTGCCTACCAACGGTTTTGCACGTGCTTATAGTGGCGTTTCTGTGGATAGTTTTGTGAAAAAAATCACTTTCCAGCAAATTAGCAAAGAAGGACTTAAAAATATAGGCAAAACTATAGAAATTATGGCAGAAAATGAAGGCTTGCAGGCACATAAAAATGCCGTTAGCATACGTTTGAAGTAATTATGAGTTGTGAATTATGAGTTGTGAGTTATGAATACAAAACATAAAAATAATATATTAACTTGATTATCAAATTTTTGTCTTCATCAATAATTCATAATTCATAACTCATAATTCATAACTATTACTAAGATTTTGGTTTTCTATTTGTTTGTTGTTCTTCTTTTTGCTCTTTTTCGTCTGTGCTGACTATTTTCCCTGATGCCGTTATCAAGAAATTTTGTGTTTTCTCCAGCGTGTATTTTTTGTTATCTTTCTCACTACCATCAGTTTTACTTACAAATTTTTGTACTGCAAAACTAAGGTCAGTCTTGATATCCGTAGAAATGTAAATATTTGAGTATTGTTGGGCAAGGAGTTTGCTATCCAAAACCATTCCTTTTTTGTCATAAATCACAAGTATTTTGCTATAATTTCCGTTGTTTTTCATACCTTCTTGAGCTTTTTTAGCTGCAAAACCTCTTTCCCTTGAAATTCCGACAATGACCGCCACCATATTTTCATTTTGCGCCACTATTTGCAGGTATTCGTTGCTTACAGTTGTAGGCATACGAGAGTATTTAGCAGTTTGCATTTCTCTTGAAAAAAACGTACTAAATTTGGCATTAATCTGATTTTTTTCATTAAAGTAATCTGTAACTTGTACTTTTAGTGGCATTTTAGCAACTTTAAAGTTTTTCAGAAAATCTTTAAAAAGATTTTCATCTGATTTAGAGATAAAACTCACCGTAAGAACAGCAAGCAAAATAGCCAAAAACGGAAGCAAAGTGAGGGCTTTTATTTTGGTTTTCATCTGATTTTTTGTTGGATTTTTCATTTGGGTAAGATTAAAAAATGATTTCTTCAAATATAACAAAAACCTTGCAAAAATAAGTTTTTTAGGAATTTTATTTTAAAATTTTATTTTTCTAACAAATTTCGTAATCCAAACAGGAATATTTATTTTCTTTTTCAGGGAATGATATAAGTTTTGTTCTGCTATTTCCAAAAATGAAATATCAATACTTTCCAAACACAAAATAGCTTTTGGGCGGTCGTGGGCGTAATAAAATTCGTCTGCTTTGCGCAAAAAATAATGATGAATACTTTTCTGAATAATATTTTTGTCAAGATTATTCGTTACATTTTCATAAAAATTTTTATCTAAATAATTTCCAATATTTTCGCTAATTTCTTGATTTTGCGTAATCTGAATGATATTTTTTTGTTCATTTTGGAAATTAAAAATAGTTGTCAAATCATAAAAAATAGCATTAGTTTCAGTTTGAAAGCCATTTTTTTGAGAAACGGTTTTGGAGTTTTCGTGCAAACGGAAATTCACCAAAATATCATCAATCTGTTTGATGTTTTCCAGCCCAAAAAGCAACAAATATCTTATCCACCATTCTTTATCCATCACATAGTGAAATTTAGGATTAAGATTTCCCATTTTTTTGAGGGCAGAAGCTCTAAAAAATGTTTCAGGTTGGTCTATGCGTGCCTGCCCAATGGTTTTGGCAAGGTTATTTGGATAAATATCAGTTCCTTGTGAAAAATGTACCGTAGAATTATCCAAATCATTAAAAATTCTACTTTTTGCACACAAAACATTTATTTTTTGATTGGTATTTTGGTCAGAGTTATCTTCTGAAAAAGCATTAGCAACAATTTGTAGGATATTTTTTTCGTAATAATCATCAGAATTTAGCCAATTAACGACTTCACCCGTAACTTTTTGTAGTCCTTTATTGATGGCATCACTTTGTCCTTTGTCTTTTTCACTCGTCCAAAAAGTCAAATATTTTTCATATTTTTTGATAATTTCCACAGAATTATCCGTACTTCCACCATCAAAAATCATATACTCAAGATTTGGATAATTTTGGCTCAAAACAGAGTCAATGGTCTGCTCCAAATATTGTGCTTGATTGTATGAGGGTGTAATGATAGAGATTTTTGGGCGCATTATGAAGCATTATTTTAATGATTTTTAGTTTTATTTTCTCCAACATAAATAAAATGATTTCCCCATTTAGGGAATTTTTTTTGTAATTTTAGTGAGATTTTAGCCACAAAATACATTATTTTTTGTAGTTGGGTTTTTGCATCTGAAAGTCTATCTGGAAAAGGCCAAGCAGTTTCTCCTATTTCAAAATATACTTCTTTTAGTCCCACCAAATCTAAAAAATGTTGTTGGTTTTTTGCGGTTGCATAAAAAATATGTGTTGGCGCATCTTGGGCATATTTTTTAAAAATATTTTTCTGAATATAAAAATAAAATTTTCTAAATAATAAAGAAAATGAAAAGTTATTTTCAATAGGACCTATCAACATAAAAATGCCATTTGGAGCAAGTTTTTGGTGTAATTTTGCCATTATTTCGTGAGGATTAGTAAGATGTTCCAACACATTATTAAGCAAAATTATATCAAATTTTTCTATATTATTTTCATTAGTCAAAAAACTATCAATAGTTTGAAATTTTGCAAAAGGTAGTTTTTGATTCATAGAAGCCACCAAATCAGCACTGAATTCTGTTCCTACACATTCAAAACCCAAATCATTTGCCTCTAACAAAAATCCACCTTGCCCACAACCATAATCCAGCATTTTTTTGCCTTTGCTATACTTTTGAACAATATTAAGATTCTTTTCATACCTGTTTTTATTGATGGTTTCTATTTCTCCTTGATAAGTAACAGGATACATAGCCACATAATCATCAATAGTTGGCAAAGGTTGCACAAAAATCAATTCACAAGTTTTGCATTCTTTATAAGTGAATGTTTTTTTGTTAAAAACTGTATCCAAATAGCTAGAATGCTTTATTTTTTCAGAATTACAGAACAGACATTTAGAAGTATTCATTTTATATTAACATTTAAAATTTTATATATATTCAATAAATTTATTAGCAAAAGTAGTTATATCTTTTTTATAATCAACATTATACTCTGTATTATTTTCTTTTTTTGAAGTGTGATTTAACACATTGTTTAGGGTTTGAATAATTGCTTTTTTAAGCTCTATAGCAGATTTCGGGTCAAAGAAACAAACATTTTCTTGTTTATTTTCTTGAATTTGTTGCTGCATTTGCTCTTTGTGTACCGTTATATCCGACAATATCAAAAACTTATTCATTGCTTTTGCATCTTCTACTACAGTACTCCAACCTTCAAAAAGTGACGGCTGAATTACTGCTAAAGCATTATTCATTAGTTGTAGTTGCTCTTTTCTATCAATAAAACCAAAAAAAGAAATGTGGTCAGAAAGGTTGTTTTCTAGTACAAATTTCTTCAAATTATTAGCATATTCTGGGTAACGAAAGTCAAATTCTTTTCCTGTGAAAATAATTTGAAAATCTATACTTAAATTATTTTCTTTCAACAATTTAATAGCATCTAAAATAACCTGATGGTTTTTATGTACCCAAAACTGGTTAGGAGAAATAAAATAAGGTTTTGTTATCTTAAATTTTTCCCTTAAATCATTGATATTTAGGTCTTTATATGCTGGATGTGTTACGGCAAAATTGAGTACTGAAGTTTTATTTTTGGCTTGCGGGTATATTTGCCTAAAATTATTTTCTGCTTCCTTGCTACTAAGTATAACAGGAATATCTTGTGCAATGATTTTCAAATGATGTTTTTTGCGTATTTCCAACACCTCTTCTGAAAAAAAATCTTTCAAAAAATATTCTTGAAAATCTGGTATCCAAGCAATTTTATGATTTATATTTTCTAATGAAACCTGCAAATCATAAGGAAAAACCGCTTCTACACAATTTTTAGCATATTTTTTGTTGATAATATTCTTTTTTAGTAAAATCCTGCTTAATTTGTTGATAATACGTTCAAAAATATTGTATTCAAGGGATAATTTCAAGAAATCAAGGTAAGGATATTTTGTGTTTTGGATAATTTCAGCATCTTTTGGATTATCAGAAAAAATAACAATTTCGGGCTTTTTTGTGTCTTCTAACGTGTCTAACGCCTGTATGAGATTTGTAATGTAATAAGTGCCACCAATCCAATTTTCATTATTAGAGAAAATAATTCCTATTCGTTTTCTTGCTTGGTGTGGTATTTTATTTACTATTTGCGCTATTATTTGCTCTCTTTCAGCCATTTTGCGTATTTTTCTAAGCCTAATTGTATGTTTATCTGTGGTTTAAAACCTAATTCTTTGAGTTTTGCAATGTCGGCACACCAATTATTAGGGTCGCCAATTTTCTGTTTTCCAGAAAAATAATAGTTTTTTTGAGGACAAAATTCATCAAAAAAAACTTTTACAACTTCTTTTATTTTGGTTTCATCACCGCTTGCAATATTAAAAATATCTCCTTCAAAAGGGGCTTTTTCAATAATGAGAGCAACTGTTTGTATCAAATCATCAATAAAAATAAAATCTCTACTCTCCTCACCAGTTCCAAAAAGTTCTATATTATCATTATGAAGCGTTTTTTGATGCAAATCCCAAAAAAGTTGCTTTTTCAGTCCGTTTCCATACGCAGAAAACACACGCAAACTACAAGTATGCAAACCAAAAAATTTGTGGTATTCTGTAAGCAAATACTCACTCTGCAACTTATGAAAACCATAGGGAGAAAGTGGCTTTGTAGGCGTATTTTCAGCTATTGGTAGTTTCATAGGATTACCGTAAACAGCAGCACTAGAAAAATTGATAAACTTACACGTTGGGTTATGTTGCCTAATAGCCACAAGTAATTTATTGACATTCAGCACATTCAGCTCAAAGTCTATGGCTGGATTTTCAAACGAAAAACCAACATTTGCAGACCCAGATGCATTGATACAAACATCATATTTTTGCGTCACAAACAAACTATCAAAATCTTGTGTAACACCTTGCGCTGTTATTTGGTGATATTGGCTAAAATAATTAGCACAATGTTTTCCTATAAAGCCCTGACTACCAATGATTAGTATTTTCATTAAAAAATATTTTTGACTTTATTTTATTGCATTTTGTTTTCACTTACCTTTCATTTTCTGGAATATTTTTAATAACTTTTGCAGGATTCCCTGCGGCTATTGTCCAATCTGGTACGTCTTTGGTTACTACACTTCCTGCAGCTATTATTGCACCCTCACCAATAGTAACACCTTTCAAAATAATACTATTAAAACCTATCCAAGCCTTATTTTTGATGATTATTTTAGCATTTTTTACATTCTGCCAATCTTTATAGAACCCAATTTTATTTTCATCAAGTCCTCTTTTCCAATTTTTTACGTCATCTTTTCTTTCAGACCAACGTGTAGAATGTGAGTTGTTGTCTACGACAGTGCAACCCCACGAAAAAAGCACATCATCACCAATTTCAATACCATCAACACAAATAAAAGTGCTACCGCCAATAAAAGTATTATTACCTATTTTGATAAAACCCGCTGCTATTTCAAAAATAAAATCACCTTGAATGGACGAATTTTCACCAATAGACAAATATTTTTTATTTTCTTGCGGATTTCTAAGCTGAATATTTAGCCCTTCCGTACGAGTATTTTGACCAATAATAACATTGTTTTTATATTTTTCTATGCTTGTTGGTTGGGGTTTGAAAAATATTTTTTTGATAATGGTTTTTATTTTTTCCTTCATTATTTTACATTATCTTGTTTGATTATTCTCTACTTATTCCTAATTTCTATCTATTATTTCATTGATATACAATAACATAGTTTTTTCGTATTTGTCTATATGATGTATTTCATTGATTTCCTGAAATACTTTTTGGCTCATTATTTTTAGTTGTTCATTTGGAATTTTCATCATTTTATCAATACTTTGTTCTACTGATATTTCTGATATTTCCTCAAAGACACCTCCCAAATGCGCCACATCAAGGCACGCTGCACTAGACACAATGGGAATAAGTCCCCCATTTCCCATAACTGTAACCACAGATGCACAACCTCCCTCACTTGCGGAAGGAAAAACCACAAAAGCGCAAATATTTAGTATATTTTTAAATTCTTCTGACTTTATATCCACAAAATGGTGGTTAATAATATTAGAAGTTTTGTAAAGATAATCATTAAAATAACTAAAAAAGGCATCTTCATACGGATTTGCACCACATACATGTAAAACAATATCTTTACGCTTGGCGAATAAAAACAACAAAATATCCAACCCTTTGTGCAAAGCACCATTACTACCAAACCACAAAAAATGTTTTTTTGCATTTTCAAAATCTTTGCTTTCAAAAACAGGTGTATGTAACTGATGAAAACTTGCAGGAATAGGCTTTACTTGCCCTTTTAAGTAATATTTTTGAAATGTATTTGCTGTAAAATGATTGCCTAATACAATAAGTCCCGTTGACAAAGTCGTTTGTAAAGTCCACATACTTTCTGCAAATCTAATAGATTTTAGCATCAAAACACCCGTTTTTTCATAAACTTCTTGTAAACGGTTAATACTAGCAGGATTTATAAAAAAATAATGATTACCTGTTCCATAATAAATAGTTGTCGTTTTCTTGGGGTCAATATGGTAAAAAGCGTTTTCTAAAACATCTCCAAAACCAAAAATCAACTGATATTTTTGATAATCAAGGATTATATTTTTATTATCAAAATCTACTACATCAACAGAAAACCCTAGTTGATGCAAACACATAGCAATTTTATAACATTCTAAGTGATTGGTATGTTTTTGTGCAATACCAGTGACAAAAGGCTCTGTAATGTAAGAAATTAAAGCTTTTTTGGAAAAATCAGTTTTAAAATAATTTTTAATAAAAATACTTTCTTTCCTCTTATGAAAAATAGCATTATTAATATTTCGTAACTTATTTTTGAAAGATGTAGGAAGAATATTAAGTAATGCTGCTTTTAACATGTTTTCAATGCGGTTTTCGGTAGTGCTATACTTGTAATGATTTGATATTTATAAATATTTATATAAAAGTGGCGTTGTTCGTGTCTTCACAAACAACAGCAGTTTCTGCCACCATTTGAAAACATTACAAGTATAGCACTACCAAAAAATAATCTGTTTTAATTTCATTAAGAATATTATTGACTTTTGTTAAAAAAATACTATTCAAATAACCATCATCACTATCTATTGTATTTGGCTCATCAGATCTCAAAAAATCAAATTGGAATGTAATTTCATTTATAATAATGTCAAATTGATAACGTGTATCTTGTTCTAAACTTATTTGTTGTGTTTGTATAGAGTATTTATTTTTTAAATTTTTATTTAATTCAAAAATATCTTCTACTAATTTTATATAGTCACTAATTGAATAATATTCACACTCGTTTAACTCCAAAATACGGTCTTCAGCTATGATATTTCTGATTTTTAAAACTTTAGTAATAAGCTGAAAATCATACCCTTGTGAAATAATATAATCAAGTTCAGAATGAACACCAAATAATTCATCAACTGAATTAGCAATGATTTTAAAGCTATTTTCTTTATCCAAATCAATAAGAGCAACTTTGTTATCATTAGTCAGCATTAGAACATTGAAGTTATCACTAAAACTAAATTCTTGTGCAAATGGTAGGTCAAAATCAGTTAAAAACTCATATTCGTGATTTAAGGTATTTTTAATTTCTGAAATCCTGTCACCAATATCAGAGTCTTCTGTTAAAAGCCTATATGCTCCAAAACCACCTAAATATATTAATTTACTTTCATTTTTATATAAATATTGGAAAAATTTGTGTCTAAGGATTAACTCGTTTTTCATTATTAAAAATTTGGTTAAATGAATTTATTACAAATGTAACAAAATATCAACCAAAAGGAAAAGTTATTGCCTAAAAATCACCGTAAAAGTCATTCTTACTTTTACTCTTTTGCCTTTGTTTCGTGCTGGTTTCCATTCTGGGAGGGTTTCAAAAACCCTTAAAACCTCTTCATCACAGCCTTCTCCTATGCCTCTTATTATTTTCACGTTGTAGATTTTGCCTGTTTCACTTACCACAAAAGATACAAAAACATATCCACTAATTTTTTTGTCTATGGCTTTTTGTGGTGTTTTTATCTGTTCCGACACGTATTTATAGAATAATTTATAACCTTTTTTGGGTTCTGGCATTTGCTCTGCTGCCAAAAATATGCGTTCACGCCCAAAATCAGCCGTTTGCGGTTCACTTGTGAGCGTGTCTTGTGCAAAGGCGTTAGTTAAAAATCCCAATAAAATGATTAAAAGTAAAATTAAACGCATATTTTATCCTAAATTTCTCAAAAATAATCAAAAAAATGATAAAAATAAGATTTTTAATAATTATGAATGGTGAATGTGAATTACAATTGGTATTATGTAAGAAATAGGAACTATATTTTCAGAGAAATTAAAATAAAATTTTGTCAATTCCACAAAAATTTTTAACTTTCCAAAATAATATGTAAAACTGTATTTTACTTCACACTTCATACTTCATACCTCAAAATGACTGTTCCTTTTGAAATACTAGATTGGCTTCCAACGGCTGAAATCAAGCAAAAAGCCCAGATTCTTGATTATTTGGAAACTGCGCCTATTGCGCCAGACCATTGGAAAATCATCAAAAAACTCTATAAAACTTACGAACAAGAGTTTGAAGTCAATATTACGCCTGCCGTTATTGAAAAAATTGATATAATTGATATTTCAAAAGCAAATTCTGGTTATCCTAAAAAAGAAACTGTGCGTTATATGAAGCGCAGGGCTAGGCGTTTTTTGAAAAAATTAGAAGAACCAACACTTTACTATCAAGTTGCCTCGCAACTTCTTTCTCGTTTAGAAAAAAACAAAACATTAAATCTTGATAATCAATGGATTATACAAGATATTTTGTATGGAAAATCTAAAAGAAAAACCATAAAAAGTTTTGGTGCTTGCACTATCAATACAGCAAAATATCACCTAAACGAGCCAGAAGAACGCCGCCCAGAAATTTGGGACGACCATTTGGATTTCGTAAAAGAACTTTTTTATAAGAATATGCCCACACAAATTTACGAATTTTGTGCAAAAATTCTCATCAGAAATAAGCATCAGGTACTTCTGCGCCCAGAAATATTGCCTGCTTTTTTTCATTCTAATAATATTCTATTACAAAGATTGGCTAAGGATTTTGTTGTGGCAGAGCTTTCTCGTCGTAGTTCTGTTACGCCACAAGCCATTGCAGGTGCTGTAGTATATGCAAGCGCACAAGACCAAAAAAATCTTCTGCAAATTGCCTTAGAAAATCTACAAATTGACCTACATAAGGAGGAATTTGTAGCAGAACTAATGAAATTAGCTTTGCCTGTCCTTAAAAGTGGTAAAATCTCCCCTAGAGTTGTGAGAGCAGTTGCCTTTGTGGTAAAAAACTACAAAAACTACCTCAAATTATCTCCAGCCGACATTTTGCCTATTGCAAAATCTCTTTTTCATTCAAACAATGCGGATTTGGAAGAATTGGCGTTCTCTGCGGCAAAAGATTTGGACATTAAAGATGCCCTTACGTGGTTAAATGCTATCAATGCTAAAAATAATGCCCAAATCACTCGTATAACAGAGATTTTGAAGTTGAAATATGGAAACAAAAAGATTTATCCACACGAAATGGAAAAATTTATTTTATATCCTTCTACTACTGTTTGTGGCTTTGGCTGGTTTTTGGCTAAAAATAATATGCAAAAATATTATGATATCACCTCTATTTTTCACACAATAGGCTACCGTTTTCAGGCAGAACCACACGCACTTATCAACAGCATTACGAATAATATTTGTGTGGAGCTTTTTGTGGCGCATTACGACAAAAATAAAACCGCAATGACCTATCTAAATCATCAAATGCTGGTGTTTATGATGCAAAATGGCTTGCCTGCTATGGTTGATTTGATAGAAAAATCCATTAAAATTGCCTATCAACAAACGCCTTTGAGCTATTTAGCATTGCTTTCTAAATGCTCTGATGCTTATAGAGAAAAGGTTTTTAATGAAACTTTGAAAAGTTTGGCAAAGCGCAATGTTTTTGGAAATGAAATTTATACTATTCCTACGCTGATTGCAGGAGAATATGACTATAAAACCACACAATACATTGCTCCTAATGCGTGGTTGCTAGAAAAATTGTTTATTTTGGCTGATACTTGTATCCTCACAGAAGATAATATCAATTATCTTTTTTCTATGATTTTGATTGTTGAAGATGAAGCATCAAATCATTATAAAAAACAACATAATGTGGTTTTAAACTGGATTTTGAGGTTTACAGAAGATGAGAAAAGAGAATTATTTTTGAAATGCCTTACTACCTCTGTGGGAAATGACCCTCAAATTTTGACAATTTTGCCTGCAAACCTTGTCAAAATGATGTTAGATAGGCTTTCTGTGGATAATTTGGTGCATTTCATCACTAATCTTGATGATGCTACTTGGGCTTCTGCACGCACACAGATAATTGCTAAACTTGCTCAAAATAGTGATAATGTGGCACTTTGGAAGAGTATTATGGAAAATATTTCTGCAAATACAGATAATGAAAACCTCCAAAAACGTACTTTTAGTGATAAAGATGTTTTAGCGTTGTTTTTTGCTTGCAAAAATCCAGAAATATTGGACATTAAATTGCATCAATGGGACACGTTATTGTCTGAATGGGTTTCTAAAAATGTTGCCTTAGTAACACCTAATTCTATGGTTTTGTATAAAATTGCTACGCACACACTTCCAAAAATCCGTAATTATGGACTAGAAACAGTCAAAAAAATGGCTGCTACCAAAGAAATTTCTGTGCCTTTTGCGTTGAGTTTGATAGAATCTGATATTCCGCCAACTCTTGAAGTTGCTAAAGATTTTTTTGAAAGTTTGCCAGAAAGTTCTATTAAAGAATTTGATAGCGTTTTAGCCCTTTGCGACAGTCCTAATGCCAATGTACGTAAATTTGGGTTAGATTATCTCAAAAAAAGAAAGGCAAATTTGGTTTTGGAAAAAGACCAACATTTAGAATTTTTATCAGAACATTCTGATGCACAGATTTTGCGTGTTGTGGCAGAAGAAATCACGCATAATAACGTGGATAAGCCGTTTGTAGAGCGTTTTGATAAAGAAATTTTGCGTACTAAATACCGCAACCGCAAAGCAAAAAACAATATCAAAGCAAGAATTGATAAAACACTTTTGATAAATCCTTCTATTTTGATGGAAATGGCTAGAAGTACCTCCAAAAAAGATGCGGAATGGGCAATTTTGCAACTAACCAAAATGACCATTGCAGGAACAAATGTAACTGATTTTCAGGTAAAATAATATATTCAATTACGAATTACGAATTTTAAATTACGAATTATCATAGAAAAACCCCATTAAATTAGTATTTAATGGGGTTTTATTATTTTTTATATTTGTTTCCTAACCACAAATTCAAATACAGTTTTGCTGTTATGTTTTTAATAATTAGACTTACTGCAAAAGTCTTGGGATTTAGTTTACACCCTAAGGGTGGGCTGTTCAGAAGACTATAATAGACTTCCCCCAGTTTTTGGATAATATAAAAGTCAATAATCAAGCTCTTAAATATCTTTGCACCGTCAGCTAAAGCAGACGGCAAAGAAAGAAAAGTGAACAGAAACGCCTTTTTGTCCTGTTTTTTATTATATTTTGCCGTCTG
>JAYVGJ010000176.1:0-2542 GCA_043772375.1 Raineyaceae bacterium
TCTTTGCGTACTTTGCGCCTTTCCTTTGCGCCTTTGCGGTTAAAAATAGCTATTAGAATGCTGAAACTAGGATATTATTAACAACTTATTCCTTAATAGTTTGGTTACACAAAGATACAAAACTTATAAAAAATCTCCTAAAAATATAATTTTAGGAGATTTTTATTTGTGCTAATTTATAATTGAGAGAAACTTATTTCTTTCTCATTCCTTCCATCATATCCCACATATTGCTTGGCACAGCGTCAAGGTGATTAAACTCACCTGCACCTTGTAGCCACTCTCCGCCGTCAATAGTAATCACATCACCATTGACATAAGCAGAATAATCAGACATCAAATAAGCGGCAAGGTTAGCTATTTCCTGCAATTCTCCTACTCTGCGCAAGGGAATGCGCTGAATTGGGTCAAGTTTCTTTCCTAAATCTGTTTCAGCAAGGCTATCAGGGAACAACCTAGACCACGCTCCCTCTGTAGGGAAAGGACCTGGCGCAATAGCGTTAAACCTAATTTTATATTTTGCCCATTCTACTGCCAAAGAGCGAGTAAGTGCTAAAACTCCTGCCTTTGCACAAGCAGAAGGCACAGTAAAACCTGTTCCAGTCCAAGCGTAAGTGGTTACAATGCTAAGAACGGTTGCGGGTAGCTTGTTTTCTATCCAGTATTTGCCAAACGCAAGCGTACAATTATAACTACCTTTCAAAACAATATCCACGACAGTATCAAAAGCACGACTAGATAGGCGTTCTGTTGGGCTGATAAAGTTTCCTGCGGCATTATTGAGCAAGCCATCAACTTTACCAAACTTTGCCACAGCTGCTTTGAGCATAGCTTCTACCTCTTCATAGATGCGTACATCACAAGTAAGTGGCAAAACTTTGCCTTCCGTTTTAGTTTCTTCTGATAGTTTTTTTGCGGCTTCTTCCAAAACAGGCATTTTGCGGCTTGTGATGACAAGATTTGCGCCTAGTTCTAAGAAATACTTGCCCATAGCGTAGCCTAAGCCTGTTCCGCCACCAGTCACGACTATTGTGCGCCCTGCAAGTGCGCCTTCTTTTAGCATTGGTTGATTGTACATATTTTTAAATAAGGTTTTAATACATTATTACCACGTTCCGTAAGTACGACTTACGGCTACTATTGTTAAACTCTTTCAGGGTTTCTAAATACAACTACAAAAAACGTAATTCGTAATTGAAAATTCGTAATTGAATTGCTAATCTCTCAATTCTTTTCTAATATTAGTCATTTCTTGCGCTGGCACAGCCTCTACTTTGCGTGCAATGCCTTTTATCTTAAATCCTACGACCAAAATATCATCTATTTGGCGGTGTGCGCCTTTCCACTCTTCCATTACCTTATTGAGTTGGATATGTTGGCTTTTGAGTGTTTTGTTATGATTAAGATTAACCAACAAATCTCTAAACTTTTTGGTCATAAACTTAGTGTTGTCATCTCCACCAAATTGGTCTGCATAGCCATCAGAAGAAAGATAAATAGTAATTTCTTCCCCTTCTTTTACCTTAATAAAATGATTGGTAAACGGAGCAGAATTACTGCGTGATGAGCCTCCAATAGAGCGTTTATCAGCTTTTATCTCTTCTAAATTACCGTTTCTCATCAAAAGTAAAGGAATTTCTGCGCCTGCAAACTCTATCATATTGACATCTCTATGCACCACACAAAGCCCAATATCCATACCATCTTTGTTGCGGTCTTCTGTCTGTTTGAGCGCATTTTTTATTTCTTCGTGAAGTTGGTTAAGTACTTCTGCAGGGCGTGTGATGCCTCTTTCGTGAACAATCTGATTAAGCAACGTATTTCCTATCATACTCATAAAAGCACCTGGAACGCCGTGTCCTGTGCAATCAACAACGGCAATGACTATTTTGTCGCCTTTTTCAGCAAACCAATAAAAATCTCCACTAACAATATCACGAGGTTTGAAATAGATAAAAGAATCAGGCAAAGTTTGTGCTATAAGGCTTTTTTGAGGTAGAATAGCTTTTTGTATTCTTTCTGCATAACGAATACTTGCAGTCATTTTTTTGTTTTGGTCTGCTAAGTCAATGGTACGGGTGGCTACAAGCTCCTCTAAGCGTTTGTTTTGGTCTTCTACAAACTCATTCCTTTCACGTTCTTTTTCACTTTCTAGGCGTGCCTGTTGGAGGGTTTTTTGCGTAAGTTCACGTCTAATCACGGCTATTCTGTCGGCAAGTCCCAAAGAAAGCAAAATAACTTCTATTGCCGCACCAATAGGAATAGAATAATTAGTGATAAAACCATACGGCAAAATGCCAAATCCACGCAAAACAGTTACGAAAACTCCCAACAAAAACATACTCCACGCCACTAAAAAGAACCTCGCAGGACGAAAACCCTTGCGCAAAGCAAATACAGAAGACATCACGACTACAACAGACATCAGCAAGCCCCCAAACGTAGAAAAACGTATGATAATACCATAGCTCACCACAAAACTAAGCAAAGCTGCCAAAACGGAATAAATAGTAAGCCCAAAAATAACTTTATTGAGCCATTT
>JAYVGJ010000177.1:0-11262 GCA_043772375.1 Raineyaceae bacterium
TCTTTGCGTACTTTGCGCCTTTCCTTTGCGCCTTTGCGGTTAAAAATAGCTATTAGAATGCTGAAACTAGGATATTATTAACAACTTATTCCTTAATAGCCGTAAGTCGTACTTACGGAGCGTGGAAAAACAAATACAAAAATAACTAAAAAATTTTGAAATATGCTATAAAATTTCTTAATTGGGCAAAATTAAGAACTAGAAACTCGTCAAAACACACATTACACATCATATATAACACTTCACACATCAAAAATTGGAATTTTTTAGAAATATCTTTGCGTGGCTTTTAGAGCCTTTCCGCCTCACCAACCGCACCAATTTGAGGGCTAGTTTGGCGTGTTTGTTGTTTGCTATTATTTTTTGGTTTTTTAACGAATTAGGGCATCAGCATAGCGCAATACTGCTTTATGCTGTTGATTTTGAACATAAATTACATACACACAAAAATATAAATTTCCTTGATAATCATAAAAATATTGAAGTAACTGTTTCTGGCACTGGCTGGCGCATTTTACACGAACAATTACATACACAGTATATGTGGAAAGAAACCATTATTTATCCGCTTAGTCATCAAAAGGAACATCAAAATAATAACGAAAATACATTACAAGATACTATCTTTTTAAGAAAAAAATATGTTTTTGCTAATGATTTTAGACCATTATTAACGGAGAAGTTTGCAAAAAAATTAAATATTGTCCAAATAAAATCAGATACTTTTTATTTGGATTAACAAAAAAATACATACATAAAAATACATATATTTCTTGCTTTTTTGAATTAGTTATGAAATTAAAAAATAAAATTGCCATTGTAACTGGTGGCGCACAAGGGCTTGGCGAGGCTATTGTCATACGCCTTGCTCACGAGGGCGCACACGTGATTATCTGGGATTTACAAACTGAAAAAGCGCAAAACCTTGCACAAAATCTTAATAATAAAGGTTTTTCTGTTGAGGTAATGGAAAATATTGATATTATTTCTCTTGATTCTGTAGAAAATGCCGCAAAAACCATCATCAAAAAACACAAAACAATAGATATTTTAGTGAATAATGCAGGCATCATTCGTGATGCGTCTATGAAAAAAATGACCTTAGAACAATGGCAAAGCGTGATTGATGTCAATTTGAATGCTGTTTTTTGTTGCACGAAAGCCGTTTTGCCTGCAATGATAGCACAAAATAACGGAAAAATAGTGAATATTTCGTCTGTGGTGGGCATTTATGGCAATTTTGGGCAAAGTAATTATGTTGCTAGCAAATCCGCTATTATTGGACTTACCAAAACGTGGGCGAGAGAACTCGGCAAAAATGGCATCAATGTCAATGCTATTGCACCTGGTGCAATAGAAACGCCTATTTTGGCAACTGTTCCCACAGAAATAAAAGCGCAATTTGTGGCTAAAATAGCTGTTGGGCGCATTGGGCAACCAGAAGATATTGCTAATACTTGCTTTTTTTTGGTGTCAGAAGAAGCGAGTTTTATCACAGGACAGACAATCACAGTAGATGGCGGAGCTTATTTGGGCTAAATAATTGGTTACTGTAAATTATTCGTTGCAGTTTTTGGGGAAAACGTTTGGTGGGGGCACCAAACGTGGGTTATAACATTGTTTGGTGTCCCCACCAAACAACAAGACACTATTTTGCAACGAAACTTTTACAGCAACAATAATTGTGAATTTTTAATTATGAATTGCGAATAAATGCACTACCACAACTATTTTTCATAGAATTCTTACAGAATTATCTTATTGATAATTAACAGTTTACACATTTTTATGAAGCTAAATCAAAAATATTTCTAAAATATTTTAAAAAAAGTGTTAAAATATTTTGCAGATAATAAATATTTTTATACCTTTGCAACTGAAATCAAATAGTGGTTATCAAAAAGTCAAATAAATAGTTTATTTAATTCATTAAGAATAAATAAATCACAGACTTAAGTAAGGGGATGTACCAGAGCGGCCAAATGGGACAGACTGTAAATCTGTTTGCGCAAGCATACGGTGGTTCGAATCCACCCGTCCCCACAAAAATCTTTAAAGCACCAACTTTTCAGATTTAAAACTGGTGAGATTAGTTTTTATATTTTTAGTTTGAGATAACATATATTTTGAGGTTAAAAAATAAAAACTAAAGTCAAAATCAGTTCAATAAGCGAAAGTAGCTCAGTTGGTAGAGCGACAGCCTTCCAAGCTGTAGGTCGCGGGTTCGAGCCTCGTCTTTCGCTCTTTTTAGTAAGTGTTTATGGTATTGCATTGCGCAGGCATTTTTGCCATATCAGCCGACGTAGCTCAGGGGTAGAGTACTTCCATGGTAAGGAAGGGGTCGTGGGTTCAATTCCCACTGTTGGCTCTAGGCTGTGGATAATTGCTAAAATAATCAGAATAATTGTTACAAACATTTTAAACGAGGTTTCTCAAATCAAATATGGCAAAAGAAATTTTTGACCGCTCAAAACCACACGTAAACATTGGTACTATTGGTCACGTGGATCACGGTAAAACTACCTTGACTGCAGCTATTACTTCTGTACTTTCTACACAAGGTTCTACTAAAAAAACAGACTTCTCTGCTATTGATAACGCACCAGAAGAAAAATTGCGTGGTATTACTATCAATACTGCTCACGTTGAATACGAAACAAAAAACCGCCACTACGCACACGTGGATTGCCCAGGTCACGCAGATTACGTGAAAAACATGGTAACAGGTGCTGCTCAAATGGACGGAGCTATTATAGTGGTTGCTGCGACTGATGGTCCTATGCCACAAACACGTGAACACATCTTGCTTGCTCGTCAGGTAGGCGTTCCTCAACTTGTTGTTTTTATGAACAAAGTTGATATGGTTGAAGATGAAGAACTTTTGGAATTAGTTGAAATGGAAATCCGTGAACTACTAACTTTCTACAAATTTGATGGTGATAATATTCCAGTTATTCGTGGTTCGGCACTTGGTGGCTTGAACGGTGAGCCAAAATGGGTAGAAACTATTAACCAATTGATGGAAGCAGTAGATAGCTATATTCCAATTCCTCCACGTATCACAGACAAAGATTTCTTGATGCCAGTTGAAGATGTGTTCTCAATTACGGGTCGTGGTACAGTTGCTACAGGTCGTATTGAAAGCGGAATTATCAACTCTGGTGAGCCAGTTGAAATCTTAGGTATGGGTGCAGAAGGTCTTAAATCTGTGGTTACAGGTGTTGAGATGTTCCGCAAAATCCTAGACAGAGGTGAAGCAGGTGATAACGTAGGTCTATTGTTGCGTGGTATTGACAAAGAACAAATCCGTAGAGGAATGGTTATTTGCAAGCCAGGTTCTGTTAAACCTCACTCTCACTTTAAAGCTGAGGTTTACGTTTTGTCAAAAGAAGAAGGCGGTCGTCATACACCATTCTTTAACAAATACCGTCCACAGTTTTACTTACGTACAACAGACGTAACAGGTGAAATTATGTTGCCAGAAGGAACTGATATGGTTATGCCAGGCGACAACTTGACAATTGATGTAACATTACTTGCGAAAGTAGCAATGGACGTAGGTCTTCGTTTTGCTATCCGTGAAGGTGGTCGTACAGTTGGTGCAGGTCAAATCACAGAAATTTTGCCAGAAAAAGTATAGTTTTTCTTGGTTAATATAAATAAAAAAGCACATCTCCTTACAGAGGTGTGCTTTTTTGTTTGTTATTGTTTGTCGTTCCCCACGTTCCACGTGGGGTTATGATTGTTAAACCCTTTCAGGGTTTTAATACATTGTTACCACATTCCGTAAGTACGACTTACGGCTATTATTGTTAAACCCTTTCAGGGTTTTTAATATAAATAATTATATTTTTCTAAAAAATCTTTTTCAAATGGTTTATTTTATTATTGGCGTTTGCCTTTCAGTTAGTTTGTTTGTGATTTTTCGTGGCTTTAATCAGTTCAAAGTCAATATGTTACAGGCTATAGTAAGCAATTATTTTGTTTGTATCATTACAGGTTTTATTTTTATTGGTGATTTTGGTGTAGTAAATAAAATTTCTTTGGATAAAACTTGGGTGCAAATAGCTATGGGAATGGGTTTTGTGTTTATTTCTACTTTCTATTTGATGGGCTATACTGCCCAAAAAGTAAGTGTTACGGCATCTTCTTTGTCTTCAAAAATCTCTCTGATTATTCCTGTGCTTTTTAGTTTGCTTTATCTCAATACCACGCAAGATTTTGGCGTGTTTAGGTATGTTGGTTTGATATTGGTTTTTGGTGCTATTATACTAACTTCTATTAAGAAAAAAGTTATAAAAAATGATAATCAAAATGATAATCAAAGCAATAATCAAAGCAATAATCAAAGCAACAATCAGCAACAAGTAAATGCTTCTATTAGTCCTAAAGAGGCTTTTTTGCTTTCTTTTTTGGTATTTATTTTGAGTGGTTTTATTGATTTAATGATGAACCTTGTAAATACGAAATTTATCACAGATAATACTGAAAAAGCACTCTTTACAATAGTTATTTTTTCTGTGGCGGCATTCATTGGTATTGTTGTTCTTCTTATCAAAAAAGAAAAATTTGAACTAAAAAGCCTGCTTGGAGGCGTTGTTTTGGGTGTTCCAAACTTTTTTTCTATTTATTTTATGTTTCGTGCTTTGGATAATTTTGGTGGAAATGGCGCAATTTTCTTTCCTTTATTTAATATCAGCGTGATAATTGTTTCATCTGTGGCATCTATTATTATTTTCAGAGAAAAACTAAATAAATTCAATATTATTGGTTTACTTATGGCAGTTTTGGCTATTGTTTTTATCTCTTTTGATGAATTAAAAGCATTTTTTGGATAAAAAATAAAATATCAAAAAAATACCAATAATCAAAAAAAATATTTATATTTACTATTGAATTTTATTTTTTGGTGGGGAGTGGTTTCCGCATCAAATTTATTCTTTTTTACGAGAAAAACGCTTACATTTAATTATGTAGGCGTTTTTTGATTTTTAGTATTTTCCACCCTAAGGGTGCAAAACATAAAAATCTATTTGAAATTAAGCATTTTTTTATTATATTTGTCTTAATCTTCTCCTCTAAAAAATCCTCTCAAAAAACTATGCTCAAACAACCCAAAGCAAATGAACGCACTTTTCAAGGTGTTTTTAATGACCTTATCAATACAATTCTTAAAGAAAAACCAGAAATTCAGTTTAAAAAAATCTTACAGGAACAAAATATAGGCGTGGGTGAAAGCCGTTTTGCTGATGGTATGCTGTACTCAAAAATAGATACCGCAAAATCTGTCCTTTTTGAACTAAAAAATAATGATTGGGACGCAACATCAGATGAACTTGTAACTCCCGCTTGTATGAAAGCTATGAGATTTGGTATCTCCTATTTCGTTACAGGAACGCCAAAACAATTAGCTATTTACCAAACTTTCAAAGAAGGAACTTCCATACAAGACAGAAGACTCAAGATTTACAATATTTCTAACGTCAAATCAGACAACGACACCACGAGTGATGTGTATGTAGGTCAAATCAAAAATAAAATTATTGATTTTCTTAAAGACCTTGACGGACTCATACACGGCACCAAAATAATAGTTTGGGATAGTATTGATAGGGTTTTTGTCAATAAACTTTCCTCCTACATACTAGATGCCTCCGTGAATATGTTTGAGAGTGCCTACAAACAAATTCATAGTGATAAAAAATTTCAGAAAAAATTACAAACATTCCTAAAATCACAAGATTTTTTTAGTGTTACAGGCAATTTTGATAATGATGATGTGATGAATATCTGTCTAGTCAAAAATTATTTGCTTTATCTCAAAATACTTTTTTACTCGTGTTTGCAGAGAAATGTACCGTATCTTGTTGATGCTAAGACAAATGAAAAATATAAACTCAAAGATTTAGAAATACCAGAAGATACAGAAAAACTCAATAAAGCACTTAAAGAACGCTTTGCAGACGTACTCAAACACGACTACGAAACCATTTTTATGGCTTCTGAGCTTGATGATTTGGCGTTTCCGCAAGCCTACACGCCTACTTTGCGCAAAAACGTAGAGGAAATTAAAAACCTTGATTTCAATGATTTAGATGCTGATATTATTGGAGCTATCTATAACGAACTCCTTGATAACAACGAACAACACGACTTAGGACAACATTTTACCAACACCAATGAAGTGGATTTGGTAAATGCCTTCTGCATCAACGAAAAAACACAATTTGTGATGGATAGCTCCTGCGGTGCAGGCACATTTTTGGTAAGAGCCTACAAATTTTTGAATTATTACCAAAATAATCAACAAAATAAAGACACAGAAAACGCTCATCAAAGCGTTTTAGAACAACTTTGGGGCGTGGAAATTGCGGCTTTCCCCTGCTTTTTGGCTAATATGAACCTCGCTTTACTGGACGTAAAACAAATAAATAATTATCCTGTCATTATTCAGTCGGATTTTTGTGAGTTAGATGCAAAATCTAACGCAAATCTTACAATGATTATGCCCAATAAAAGCAAATTATTGCAAGTTACGAGCATCAAAGGACAAGAAAAAAAGAAAAACGTAAAAATACCACAATTTGATGCCTGCGTAGGAAATCCGCCCTATATTCGTCAGGAAATTATGGCTAAAAAACCTCGTTGGCAACATCTTGTAGAAAAAAATTATCCTGCAACAAAGAAAATAAATGCCCAATCTGACTTATACGCCTACTTTCTGATTCATACAACCGCTTTTTTGAAAGAAGGCGGAAGACTTGGCTATGTCGTTTCTAGTAGTTGGTTAGATGCTAATTTTGGTGGAGATTTACAGAAATTTTTGCTAGATAATTTCAAAATAATTGCCATTATTGACCACCAAAAAAAGCGTAGTTTTGAAACCGCTTCTGTCAATAGCGTTATTTTGATTATTGAAAAATGCACTGGTGCTGAAAATAGAACACAAAGAGAAAAAAATGAAGTCCGTTTTATTAGGGTTTTTGAGGATTATGAAAAACTTTTAGGCAAAATTGGCGACCACGACCGCCTCCTAAAAGTGCAAAATTTTGTGGATAGTTTAAGCAAACCCAAAAAAGATACAGAAAATAGTGTTTTTATGCTTACAATGCGCAAACAGAGCATTTTGGAAGCAGAAAGCACCATAAAAGGAAAATATACCAACGGCAACTGGGGTGCAAAATACCTCCGTTCTCCCAAAATATTTACTAAAATCTTAAACACAGCAGGCGCAAAACTTGTGCCTTTAAATGATATTGCGACAGTAAAATATGGCATAAAATCAGGCGCAAATGATTTTTTTTATGTGCAAGATGAAACTGCTAAGGCGTTAGCTTTGCCAGATGATATGTTTTTGATGATTTTTGGTGTAACGAAAGATAAAATTGATTTTGAAAAATATGGTCATTATCTTTCTCTGATGGGCGAAATAGTAGAAAAAGACAGAGAACAAGAGAACACAAAGCGCAAACCGCATCATTCGTATCTCATTGAGCGTGAGTTTATGAAGCCGCTTTTTAAGACGCAAAGAGAAGCAGAAAACCTAGAAATAAACCCCGCAAAACTCAAATATTGTGTTTTTATTTGCAACAAAAGCAAAGATGCACTTATAGGCACAAAGGCATTGCGCTACATACAAGATGCGGAAGCGTTGAACCTGCATACGGTTGCCTCTGTAAAGGCACGCCCCTATTGGTACGGCTTAGGGAAAGAAATTTTTGTGGGAGATTTTGTGTTTCCTTCTAAAATTGGAGAAAGATATAGGCTTATTGATAACCAAAAAACACAGATTTTGTGTGATAAGGTAAATTATAATATTACTGTGAAAGATGACCAGAAAAAAAACGCTGATGTTATTTTTTTACTGCTTAATAGTATGATTTTTAGATTTTTAATTGATTTGTTTTCAAGGCAATTAACAGGAAATCAAACTTTGAGTGATGTAGATGTAAGTGTAGCCGCAAGAACGCTTATTCCTAATCCTGATTTATTCAAAAATCATCAAAAATCATTGGCAAAAATCCTAAAATCTATCAAAGGACGTGAGCAAGGCACTATTTATGAAGAGTGTCTGCAAAAAGATAAAATTGAATTAGAGAATATTATCTTTGAAGTCTTAGGTTTAGAGGAGAAAGACAGAGAAGAATTGTTTTTTGAGGCGTGTAAGTACGTGAAAGACAGAGAAGAAAAGTCAAAGTCAGTCACGACCAGTAAAACCAAAAACAAACTCACAGACGAGGCAAGTTTAGATTTGATAGAAAGGCGTTTTGATGATATAAGAACGTATGAAGATTTGATTTTGGGCAAAGAAACCAAAGACATTATTATTCCAGACAGGCGGGTAAAAATCCCTAGACACTTGCTCGCCCCAGACGTGCAACTGTTTGAAGATTTCAGCGTTATTTGGGAAGGCAACATAAAAATGGCTTTTGACCACAAAGAGCAGTTTAATTTATTTTATTTCTTTTACGACAAACTCAAAGTACGAGATACGGCTATTGTTTTGCCGACAGATAAGAAGGCTTGTATAGATGTCAGGGCAGTTTTGAAGTTTGATTTTGATAAGAATTTTGAGCAAATACAAGCAGTTTTGAAAACTAGCCGTAGCAAAACCAACGCCTTTGAAATCTATAAAAAGATTATTTTTGAAGGGAAATAAGTCGTTTTTTTACTAGAGTTTTTATAGTTTGATTATCAAGTATTTAGCAATAAATAATCACTAAAAACCACCCCCAGCCCCTCCTTAGGAAGGAGGGGAGCTTTGTCCCCCTCCTTTTCAAGGAGGGGTTAGGGGTGGTTTTGAAGCATTTATAACATAACTTATTCATTATCAGGATATAAAAACTCTACTGCTAAATTTCCCGAAAGTTTCCAACTTTCGGGAAATTCTATGCTGAGGGCTGATAATATTTTTTTGTTAGTAAAATTTTGCTATAAAATTTGGGAATGTAAATATATTTACTTACATTTGTAGTAGAGTTTTTAGTTATCCGAATTCTTACGTTGTACGTGAGCGGTTTATGTAGGATAGTTAGGGGCTCTTTTTTTATTTCCTTTTGTCAAAGTTTTTTATAAAATCAAATGCAAAGCCCTTTATAGCACTTATCCAATTCATCTCTTCCTCTGTTACTTGTATTGTTTGTATTTTATTTTTTGGCTTAAAAAGCCAATGCCTATAAGGCATCAACCAAACATTTTTAGTATCTCCAGCGTGCCAAGATATGCTTAAAGACTTTTTCTTTTGCAATAGTTCTTTTTCCTCTTTTGCGTTGTCCTTCTGGTTTGATAAGGTGTAATTTGTTTAATTTTGTTGCCATAGCTCCCAAAACTACATCTAAACATTGTAGTAAGATATGTTTGTGAGATTGTACTTCTAAGATTTCGTCTATTTTTATGGCTACTTTAACTTTTTGAAATTCTGGTAAGTCTTGCAAATTACATATAAATTCTTTAAAGTTCTTTCTTTTTTCGTATTGTTGTGGAATATCATCAAAGAAAAATTCAATATGATTAGTTTCTGTATTATCCATAAACTGAAATCCAAAAGCGTGCTTGATAAATTGATAATATAACAAAAGAAATTTCTCATCAGATTTTCCTTGTGGTGTTGCATTATGTTTCGTTTCTGTAAACATAATGCGTATTTTCAACTTCCCTTCTTTGATGTATTTAAAAAACAAATCCATCATTCCCATATATCCTTTCTCTTGATAATGATTTATTTTTGTCCATTTCAACTCTGAACCCAAATTGAATGATAAAACCAAGCTCGTTAATTCGTTATTGATTTCTTCAAAATCTTCTTTATTTATAATCACGCCACCATAAAAATCAGAAAAATATTTCCCTTTTTCTATGGATTCATCACACCAAACATAATACCTCATTTAGTTACTCTTTTAAAAATATATTTTGTTACTTAGTGCTACAAATGTACTAATATTTGGCATAAAATAAAAAAATAAATTTCTACTCAACTTCCCGAAAGTTTCCAACTTTCGGGAAGTTATATAACCTCAAATCTCCCAGCGTGGCATTGGGCTAATATTTTGGGAAGAAAAATCATTTTGCAAAAATTTATAATGTGCCGCCATTGCAATCATAGCAGCATTGTCGGTACAATATTGGAATTGTGGAATATAAATATTCCAAGAATGTTTTTCCCCTAACGAAATTAAAGTTTCTCTAAGTCCAGAGTTAGCAGAAACACCACCTGCAATAGCAATTTCTTTTATTCCCGTTTGCTGAATAGCTTTTTTTAGTTTATGGAGAAGGTTTTTTATTAGTGTAAACTGAAAACTAGCACAAATATCATTTATATTTTGCTGTACAAAATTTGCATTTTTCATAGTTTCTTTATTGATGAAATTCAAAAAAGACGTTTTGATGCCACTAAACGAAAAATTTAGCTCAGGCATATCCACAAGCGGAAACAAAAAAGCATTAGGATTACCTGTTTTGGCATATTTATCTATCAAAGCACCTCCAGGATAGGGCAAACCCAACATTTTTGCGGCTTTGTCAAACGCCTCCCCTACTGCGTCATCTTGCGTTTCTCCTAGCACTTTCATAACTAAAAAATCCTCCACAAGCACAATTTGTGTATGTCCGCCGCTCACAGTAAGACACAAAAACGGAAATTTCGGTTTTGGTTCATCAATAAAATGTGCCAAAATATGCGCCTGCATATGATTTACCTCTATCAAAGGAATATTTAGACCAAGTGCCATAGCTTTTGCAAAAGAAACACCTACCAAAAGCGACCCCAAAAGACCAGGTCCACGAGTAAAAGCAATAGCATTTAACTGATTTTTTTGTATATTTGCCTCTCTAAGTGCAACTTCTACCACCGCAACTACGTTCTGTTGGTGCGCTCTAGATGCAAGTTCTGGTACAATTCCGCCATATTTGGCGTGAATTTCTTGAGATGCAACAATATTAGACAAAATTTTGTTATCTTGTATCACAGAAGCAGAGGTGTCATCACAAGAAGACTCAATAGCAAGTATGATGTGTGAGGTGTGAGGTGTGAGGTATGAAGTATTGCTTGACGAAAAATTAGGCATAGTTTTTGGATAAGATTAGAAAACAAAGTGTATTAAAATGTAGGGGCTGGGCTTGCCCCCATAGCCGTCAGGCTAATAATTTTCAGTTTTTGTATTGAAGTCCCTTTCCCAGCAGGGGAAAGGGATTTAGGGATAGGGGTTTAATCTTAATTATGTTTAATCTATCATAATAAAAGAAACCCCACCTAAATCCTCC
>JAYVGJ010000178.1:0-10533 GCA_043772375.1 Raineyaceae bacterium
GGTGGATTGTTAGGCGTTCCAAATTGCCAAGGCTGCACAAAAGCAACATTTATTTTACCTGTTGTAGTAGATGTTTCTATAATATCCACTTTGGTAAAAAGTGGTGTATCAATATCAAGACCTGCACAAATAGGGTCAGAAGGCACACTTTCACCACCAGAAGGAGGCGCAAAAGTAGCAGAAATACGGTAAGTGTAGCGCACTCCTGCACGTACAGTACGGTCTGTGTAAGTGGTGAGATTAGGCAAAATACGTCCAATAGCGGTATATCCAGCGTTTTTTGGTACACCAGTTTCACAGCTTGCTAGCGCATCAGGGCTGCAGTTTTCTTTTCTCCAAATAATCAGACGGTCTGCACGAGTTGCACAAGAATAAGCAGTCCAATTAAGGGTAATATTGTCTTCATTTGGAAGATTATTGGGTGTAGCAGTTACATTGAGTATTTTTGGTCCTAAAACTTTTATTTCCCAAATCTGAATATCCACAAGTGGCGTATTGATGCCTGTGGGGCTATCTTCTGCCTTGAAAAGTACTTGATAAGGGCGTTCTCGTATGTGGTCGCAGGAAGGCAACCACCTAAAAAACAAGCGTGCAGGAAATGGCGTTGTAGGTTGCAATACAGGCGGATTAGGCAAATAAGATGCTTTTGGATTAGGAAAAGACGCATCATATAATTGGCTTGTAGTAGTAATTATTACTTGGTTGTTGTCGGGGTCTGTGGCGGTTATATTTTCTCCAATGACATCACCAACCACCACACACAAATTAGGAGGAAGCTGCAAAATAGGGCGTTTATTAGTAGAATTGCTTACACGTACCTGCATATCACGCACCACGTAACCCAAAGAAATATAGTTTCCTTGTACATTTTTACGCCATTCTTGCACTTTTATAGCAAAATTAAAATTTCCAACAGTATTAGGACTATCCCAAGTAACTGTTCCTGTGGAAGGATTGATAATAAAACTAGGTGCACCGCCACCTTCTGCCGTTGTCATATAAGCACTAAGAGGCTGATAACCAGTTACATTGATATTAAATCCTTGTCTTGGCGTAACGAAACTATATGAAAGGCTATCACCATCTGGGTCGTAAGCACCAGGATTATGCAAAAATTTCCTTCCAAGACCCGCAAAGTCTATGGGTAAAGCCTGCAAAATAGGCGTACTATTTCTACCCAAAAAAGGATTAATAATTATTTGAGATTCTACATAAAACTCTGTTCCTAGTGAATTAGACATATTTACAACATCATTTCTATAAGGGTCGGAGTAAATAATAGTAAAAGTGCCAGCTCCCGAAAACGTATAATTAAATTCATATCTTCCCTCTTGTGTATTGTTTCCAACTTCATTAAGAGGCAAAACAAGGCTTGCAGTAAGTTCTACATTTAGTTCTCTAATAAAAATACGTGCCGTAGAAGCTAGTTCTACACATTGGACGCATTTATCACGGTAAAGCGTGAGTGTGATGCGGTAGGTGAGTGCTATTGGGTCTGTACGACTAGCAGAAATCTGCCCAGCTCGTAAGTGTGTGGCTTTTAAGTCGTTAGAAGAAAAAAAACAAAAAACAAATATAAAAATCAGTGCTAGTGGTCGCATAAAGGAAAGGTGTTTTATTTTATCCGTAAAGATAATCAAATATAAACTATTTTGCAAAAATACAAATCAAAAAGGGATATCCTATTTTTTTTCTTAAGAATAACCTAAATTAGCTTTTATGAAAAAACAAACACATAATAAACACAACAAATTATGTCAAATATTCATAAAATACTTGTGCCACACTTATTTAAACCCTTACTAACCACAGAAATACTTAAGTATTTCTTTTTTTATTTCCAATTTTTCTTACCTTTGTGTTAGGCAAAATCCAAAGCCCTCAACTTCGTTAATTTGGATAAATAATAAACTCTCTTTTTTATGAAAAAGATACAAAAACTGTGCTTCTTAGCTCTTGCAGGGCTGATGGTAGGCACAAGCTGTGAAAAAACAACAGCAATACCAGACCCAAACCCTCAAGATAAATGTATTGAGGGCGTAGTGGTTGCAGAATATGACAATTCAAGAAATACCTATGATCCTTCAATAATATATGCTTGCGAAACCATAGTACAAATCAAAAACAGAACTATGGGAGTACAGTTTGGCAAATACAACAACTGTGTGATTATTAAGAACCTTGATGTAAGTCTGCAAAAAACCAACCAGAAAGTTTACTTTGAAGCTTTTACAGAAGCACCACAATGTGGACCTTGGCTATCTATCTGCTCTGATGGTATTCAAAGCTGCATCATTGCAACAAATATTTCCACTAAATGCGAAGCTAAGTAAATATGAAAAAACTATCTGTTTTCTTTCTTTTATTTTGCTTATGCCAGATGGCATTGTCGCAAAATCCGTTCTATCGTTATCAAGGTCAAGTTATCACTTTGCAATCTGATATGTCTGCTTTTGTTATAGTTAATAGTAATACTATAATGGGGGGGGGGGTAAAACTGTAGTTAGTAATCAACTATCAAGTAATCCTTCTATCAAATCTGTTCAAGTTTTATCTGCCAATAGCTTGCTTATTGAAGTAAATCCCAATACTTCTAATACATCTATTGAAAGTGCTAAACAAAACTTGAAAGCCACAAATAGTACGCTCCAGTTTAGTAGTGCTTACACTTATCAAGGTAAAAGAGGCTATCCAACCAACCAAATTTCACTCTCTTTAAAGCCAAATACTAGCATTACTCAAGTCAATGCTTTATTTGGAAATCAGTATGTATCAGCTACCACAAATAAGTACAATAGCTGTTATACACTTACTTTGAAAGATGTGAAAGATTTATTTTCACTTACAGAAAGTATCTACCAAAGTAGTTTAGTAGAGTGGGCAGAACCAAGTTTTATTTCTGCTTATTTGAATAATCCCTTATATCCACAGCAGTATTATCTCAATAATACAGGGCAAAATAGTGGTACAGTCAATATTGATATCAATGCACCAGAGGCGTGGGCTTTACTGCAAAATTGTACAGGAAATCCCCGTGTTCGTGTGGCGGTTATAGATGATGGTGTGGAAACACACCAAGACTTAACTAACCTTTCACCAAATGGTTTTGATATTGACAATATGTCTAACCCTGGACGCCCTGTTTATACTCTTGAAGGTCATGGACAAGCGTGTGCAGGTATTATTGGAGCAGATAATAATGGTCTTGGCACTAGAGGAGTAGCCACTAACGTGGAAATCATACCTGCTAGAATTTTTGTAGATCAAGGTGGAAATGCAGCCTATGCATATTCAGCCCCTCAGATTGCACGAACCATAGACTGGGCTTGGAAACCACAAGGTGGGAATGCTGATATTTTAAGTAATTCTTGGAGTGGTGGCTTTCCAAATACGGAAATTATTGATGCTATTCAACGAGCAAGAACATTAGGCAGAAATGGTAAAGGCTGTGTGGTGATATTTAGTTCAGGTAATAGACAGTTAGATATGCCAGGCGTACTGTTTCCTGGTACTATAAATGGCGTAATTACTGTGGGGGCTGTTAATAAAAATGGTGCAATCTGGGATTATAGTAACCGTGGTCCAGAAATGAGTTTAGTTGCTCCAAGCGGAGAGCTTTTTGCAAGAGGTGGTGGAGATGTTGTCACCATGGATAGAATGGGGACAAATGGTTTTGAAACAGGAGATTATACATCTCGTTTTGGTGGTACATCAGCTGCTGCTCCACAAGTGGCGGGTGTAGCGGCACTTATGTTGCAGGCAAATCCCAACCTTACAGAAGTGGAAGTAAGAACAATTTTACAACAAACCGCTAGGGATGTGGGTGTTGTAGGTTTTGATAATGATACTGGTTATGGTTTGGTAGATGCAGAAAAAGCAGTTAGAAGGGTATTATTTGGTGCTAATAATATTTACATATCTGGTACAAGTGGTTTTTGTACTGGTAGTGGTGGTACTTATAATCTTTCTTCAGTACCTGCTGGCGCAACTATCACTTGGCAAGTAACAGGTAACATTATCTTGACAAGTGGGCAAGGTACGCCTACTGCTAATGTTTCAGCATCAGGATATGGTCCTGCTAGCATACAAGCTACCATAACAAATTGTGGTGCTTCCTACCCAATACCTGCGTATAGCATTTTTGTAAATGTTTCACCTGGATTAGGCGTTAATTACACCTACACAAGTGGTTTAAGTATATCTTTGAGCCTCTCCAGTACAAATAATTTATGTCTTGGCTACACTAGCAGAGGTTATTTGATTGCTACCATTAGTTCTGGAACTGTAACTTTTACGGCAATTAGTGGGCTAACTATTGCTTATAGAGATGGTAGAAGTGCTTATTTTACCCTTTTGCCTGGTGTGTCAGTAGGTCGTGTACGAGTATCTTCCTCTAATGGTTGTGGTGCTGAAACTCAAGAGATGGCTTTTCAAATTACTAATTGTGGCACGCCCAGTTATCCTGGCGACCCTAATCCTACTGACCCTTGTAATATTCAACCAAGACTGTACAATATTTCGCCAAATCCTGCTACTTTTGGTCAAATAAAAATAGGTACTGTAGAAAGACCTATGGAAGTTGTATGTCCCGTCAACCCCAAAATACAAGCAATACTTAATTCTAAAGAAGGCATTACGTTTAGCGAGGTGAATATTTATAATAGTTTTGGTATGTTGGTATTATCCAAACAAACTAATAAAGCCAAAGAATTTGTTATTCCACTTAACGAGCTAAAAACTGGTTTATATTTGGTACAAATCAGTGAAGGAGAACACATAGAAAGACATCAGATAATCATAGAATAGAAAAATAGAAAAAATTGTTTTGTAAAAAAGCCTTTCCAAATTTGGAAAGGCTTTTTTGTTAGCTTTGTGTTTCTTTTTATAATTTTATTTGTGCTAAAAACTTTATTCCAAAAGATTTTGCGCCATTATTTTCCAAATAATTCAAACGGTGAATAAAATCTACTCTAAAAAACTTAAAAATATTGTCTATTCCATAACTAATTTCCATATAAGGTTTGTTGGGTGTGAGAATATAAAAAGGCGTAATAGGGTCGCCAGTAGCGGTTTGTGTAGGCAAAAGACGCAAACTTTTCTCGTTCATTGTACCATACAACATATTAAAACTTGTCAGCAAACGCCATTTGAGTTTTTTGTTGATTGTTTTCATCAAAGGAATACGGTCTAAAATAAATCCTCCAAAAAACTGCGTATAACTAAATGAAGCATAAGAACTACTCACAAACTCAAAGCCTTGCATCATATTAAACGCTCTATTCACAAAAAATGGTGTATTGTTTCCCAAATGTGTTTTTAGTAACGGATAAGGCACAGGTGAAAATATATGCCCCACGCTAAAATTATAATCAGCAGACCCCAATGAGCCAGTACGCATATTTCTTTGAGAAATATCCAAAAATAGTTTTTGATATTCAAACTGACTTCCAAAAACGTCTTTTACACCAATAACACCTGTCAGACTGAATTTTGGTCTAGAAATGCCCGACAAATTGATTTCTGTATCTGGGTCAAGCTGCGTTCTGCTTGAGCCTTTTTGATAAACGCTTTGCAAAGTAATTTCTGATGTTGTGAGGTCTGTAGAAATTTCTGTAATGCCTTCTTGTGCATAATAACCAAAATTATAGAGCGGTTTTAGAACACGGTGCGAAAACGTAATTTTTTGCAAAAAATCAAAATTGATACGTTTTTCTGCATAAATAGTTGTTTCTTGCTTGAAAAAAGGGCGTATTTTTGATATATCTCCAAAACGGTTGGCAGCAAGAAAAAGCTGTGGCAAACTTTCATAAAGATTTAGCTGAATAAGGGGCTCAATATCTTCCAAACGGCGTATTCCAATGGCTGCATATTTTTTGCCATAAGCAAAAATATACCGCAAATGTGCATTATACTTTATTTTTTGGTCCTTTGTACCATAAGCAATGCGTGTATCAAAACGGATTTTCCTGCTCCAAAGTGAGCTAGTACGAAATCCAAAACCCAAACGGTGACCTTCAATGGTATTCCAGGCGTAAAACCTCGCCCAATGCCCAATTTCTATTTTTGAGCCTTCAAAATAGCCAGAGGCAAGCACCGTAAGTGTACGTGTATAAGAACGTACCGCAGGAATTGCTTTCATACTATCAATCAAAGAAGTAACATTTAGTTGGTTTACAAGACTACTATCTTTGCGAAATTCTTTCCAAAAAGTAGTATCTTTTGTGGCAATAGTTTTGGTATCTGACTCTTTTTCGTCATAAAAATCTTTTTCTTTTGGCTTATTGATAATATAGTTTTTATTATCAATATGTGTTTTCATATACATTTCTGGTATCAAATCAGAAATATCTTTGACTTGCATCTCAAAATCAATGCTTTGTGGCAACCAAACGCCCGTTTCTACCTGCGTGAAAGTTTGGTTGATTTTGATGCCACTCACAAAATTGATATTAGCATTGTCGCTGGCTCGTGCCTCAATTTTTTTGATAGCAAAATCTTTTTTAGTTATCCAAAGTGTGCCTACAAATGCCAAATCAGAAGAATTTTTTGGTACGATATTAAGTTTATAGCAAAAATCTTTATCCACCATTACACTATCTAGAAGGTCATAATCATACATTACACGCCAGCCATCAGCGACAGGTGAGAGGAAATATTTCTGAAAAATAACTACTTCGTTATTATAAAAATTAAAATTTGCGACACTACTTTTTGTCAAAATATCTCCTAAACCTTCTGTATTTTCTATACCAATGCCATTTATGTTAGAATTGGTGATGATTTCTCTATCTCTTTTTGGTTTTTTGCTGACATATTTCGTTCCTACGCCTTCACTCACAATAATAGGTACAAGCGGAAGCCCTTTTTCATCTTTCAGTTGGGGATATTTTGATGAAACTTTTTGCATTTCTTTCAGAAGTTTCATCTTACTAATTCCTTTTCCGTTGGGGCGGATATAGCCTTCTAGGCGGTTATACATATCATATTGATAGGTATCAAGGTTGGCAGGAGAGTTTTTTGCTTTGTTTTTTACGGCATTTCTGATGATTGCCCATGCAGGGTTATCTTTCTTACGCCCACTCACCACTACCTCACCCACAGACTCATCATCTGGAATAAGTTTAAAATCAATGGTTTGCAAAAGTCCCAAACTGATTACTTTTTTGCCCGTTTGGTAGCCCATAAAAACCGCAAAAAGCGTATCTTTTTTGTTCTCAACTTCTAGTGTATATTTGCCATTATCATCAGAAACGACACCTTTGAGCGTTCCATCAGCATTTTTTATATAGACGTTTACGAAAGGTAAAACTTCTTTGGTCGTCACGTCTGTTATTTTGCCTTTGATAGTGATTTTTTGGGCAAAACTATGGGTAAAAACGCCATTTAACAGAATAAAAAAGAAAAGAAAAGAAAAATTTTTGTGTATATTTTTGCTCATTGTATTGAATGAATATGTTTGCTTCCAATTGTGTAAACTATTTTTTGATTCACACAAAATTAAACTAAAAAATTAAGATAAACTAATTTTTAGTTACTGTAAAAGTTCCGTTGCAAAAAAGTGTAGGGGCGCACCCTACAAAAAATACACATAAAATTTATTTTATAATTTATATTATTGATAATCAAGTCATTATATTATCCAAAATAGTTACCTAGATAACGACATTAATAAATTGTATTCTGAATTTCGTAGCCGCTTGATTTATCAAGTTTTGGCACAAAACAAATTACATAGAACAGTTACGTAAAGCAAATTGCGTGGAATTTATTTTTCAAAAAAAAATTTTTAGCGCAGTTTGTTCTCTACCATTTGTTTTGTCCCAAAACAACGTTTTGATAAATCAAACGCCTACGTAAAAACTCATAAACTAACAATGTCGTTATCTAACTATAAATCTGCAACGGAACTTTTACAGCAACAATTTTTGTAAATTTACTGACGTATTGCAAATAAAAGTAACCTTCTATGTGTTTTTATGTATAGTTCGTAAAAACGCAAAAATCATATAAAAAGTATTTTGTTTCAATTAAATTCCCTAAAAAACTCCAAATAATTAAATATTTTTCGTAAATTCACGGCTAAAATTAGTTATATTACTAAGGTTACCTTAAAATTTCTACAAAAATGTCTAGCATAGCTCAAAATCAATACAAAGATACCATTATTTTTGACCTTATCAAACAAGAAGAACACCGCCAACTTGCTGGTATTGAACTGATTGCCTCTGAAAATTTCGCCTCTCCTCAAGTTATTGCTGCAATGGGAAGCGTTCTTACCAACAAATACGCAGAAGGATTACCAGGAAAACGCTATTATGGTGGTTGTGAGATAGTTGATATAGTAGAACAACTTGCCATAGACAGAGCCAAAGAGCTTTTTGGTGCAGTTTGGGCAAACGTACAGCCACATTCAGGCGCACAAGCCAACGCAGCAGTAATGCTTGCTTGTTTGCAGGCAGGCGACAAAATATTGGGTTTTGACCTCTCTCACGGCGGACACCTTACACACGGCTCACCCGTTAATTTTTCAGGAAAATTATATTCTCCTAGTTTTTATGGTGTAGAACGTGAATCAGGGCTTATCAACTGGGATAAAGTAGAAGAAATTGCACACAGAGAAAAGCCTAAAATGTTGATTTGTGGTGCGTCAGCCTACTCTCGTGATTGGGATTATGCTCGTTTGAGAAAAATTGCTGATGCCGTTGGAGCGTTGCTTTTGGCTGATATTTCGCACCCTTCTGGGTTGATTGCTAAAGGTTTACTTAATAATCCGTTGCTGCATTGTCATATTGTAACCACTACTACCCACAAAACGCTTAGAGGACCTCGTGGAGGGCTTATTTTGATGGGAAAAGATTTTGAAAATCCGTTTGGACACAAAAATCCAAAAGGAAATTTGCGTATGTTGTCTGAACTTTTGGATTCTGGCGTGTTTCCTGGCACGCAAGGCGGACCTTTGGAACATGTAATTGCTTCAAAAGCTATTGCGTTTGGCGAGGCTTTGACTGACGACTTTAAAAATTATGGTATTCAAGTACAAAAAAATGCCCAAGCAATGGCTAAAGCCTTTATTTCTCGTGGATATGATATTATTTCTGGAGGAACTGACAACCATTTGATGCTTATTGATTTGCGTTCAAAAGGACTTACAGGCAAACTGGCGCAAGAAACACTTATCAAAGCTGACATTACCATCAATAAAAATGCTGTGCCTTTTGATGACAAATCACCGTTTGTAACTTCTGGAATGAGAATTGGAACGGCTGCCGTCACCACGCGTGGAATGAAAGAAAATGAAATGGGGCAAATTGTAGAATTTATTGATGAAGTGCTAATGAACCACGACACAAGCACCAAATTGGAAGTAATCAAAGAAAAAATCAACCAAATGATGGGAAAATATCCGCTGTTTGCATATTAGAAAGTAGCTTTAAAAAGTGTTTAGTTTTTCCAAATCTCAAAGATTTGGAAAAACTAGGCAATAAATATAATATCAAATAATATCAAATAATATCAAATAATATTAAATATGAAAGCAATATTATTTATTATTCTTATTGGTATGGCAACAATAGGAAAAGCACAAACACTGTTTGAGTGTTACAATTTCTATGGAAATGGTACAAAAGAATACATAGAAACTATTTATAAAGAATCAACACAAAAAACAAATTATTTTTACTACACTTCTGCTAATAAAACTAAAAAGGAACTGAAACAGGCTTTTGGTAATAAAAAAGTGGAAATTGAAGGAACGTCTTATACTATGCATAAGTTTTCCAATGATGCAAAAATCTATAAATTAGGCTTTCCAATGAGTTTTACAGGTTTTCAAGGAAATACTTTGACTTGCATCAATCCAGATAATACAACGCAAGAATATGTACTGTCGCAAGATAATCCTACCAAAGGTACACAATATAGGTGCTATAATGCCAATGGCAGCATAGAAGAGATAGCAAGAATAGATGATAATAACATAGAAACTTTTTATTACCGTTCTTCTAAAAATAAGCAATGGATAACACTCAAAACCACACAATCAGACAGAATGACTATTTATCTTGAATTTCCTAATAACGGGGGTACATATATTTTAGAGCAACAAGATACATTTTCAAGCTACAAATGCACTAGCGCAAGTGGGAAAACACAAGTTTTTAGAAATACAAATGTAGGGCAAGTTTGGTGATTTAGGATTGCTTTTTATTATTCCTTTGTGCTTAGTAATAGGTTGTAAATAACATCCTAATTTGTTTTTTTCTTACCACTAAGAGCATTAAGAAATACACACTAAGTAGGCACTAAGAAATACAAAGTTAGAAACTTATTTACAATGTATTACTTACTTGTCATTATAGTTACTCTTACAAACAGAAAGATGCCTTCAAACTAAATGAAGGCATTTTTGTACCATAAACTTAAAATAAATTTATTGTTAGGAATAAGTTGTTAATAATATCCTAGTTTCAGCATTCTAATAGCTATTTTTAACCGCAAAGGCGCAAAGGAAAGGCGCAAAGTACGCAAAGA
>JAYVGJ010000179.1:0-3023 GCA_043772375.1 Raineyaceae bacterium
CAATGGCTATTTCTTTGAGCGCATCAAGGCGTTGTTTTTGCAGGGCGACTTTATCCTCATAAACTTTCACTTGTAGGGCAAGTTGTCGTTTTTGTGCTACATCTATTTTATTTTCAATTCTGGTTATGATTACTTTTGCTTCTTCAAAACAAGAAGAAGATGGCATTATTAGTTTCAGATTTTCTGTTGCGCCTGTGTAGTCGTTGTTGGCTACATTTAGGTTGATTTCGTGAATGATTTTTTTACATTCTTGGTCTTGATAATTTTTATAGAATACCAAAGATTTTTCTTGCGCTTTTTTATAACATTCAGCCTCTGCAGGAACGCTCATAAGCAAGCCCAACGCTTGCTGGAAATCTTGTTTTTTTGCAAATATTTCTGCTTTTTCAATAATATCTAAGCATTTGCTTTCATAATATTGAATGATTTTAGCCTTACTTTTTTCTAAAAATATTTTAAATTCTTTGTCATTTACATTGATTTTTGATAGCGCATTTGTTGTTGCTGTGAGTGCGTTATTGCCACTTCCATTGATTATTTTGCTGACTGACGCAAAAAGAATATTGTTATCCACTTGCTTGATAAATAAACTTAATTCACTTTTTACGACTATAATATTTTGCATTCCGCCCTCCACAATATTTGTTTCATAAATAGTAAATTTCGGATAAATCACAAAATTATTATTGGGACTGCTTGCATCAATGCCATAATTTGTAACTATTTGAGAGATTTTAGTAGCTAATTTTGCTAATTGTGAGGCATCTAATTCATCACTGTTTTCGGGCATAACGACAGACAAAGAAATTTTACCAATTTCTGCACCAATTTCTGTTGATACTTGTGACTTTACAATTTGAAACTGAATACAAATCATAAATATTAAAAAATTTTTTTTCATCAGAGATTTATTTTATGGTAGATTATTATTAGTTTATGTTTTGATTATCAAAACTTTGTATTAGAGTTTATAAATAACTCAAAAATGTCTTTGAAAAGTCCCCCTACTTCCTAAGGAGGGGTTAGGAGTGGTTAAAAATAGAATTATTCATAAACTCTATTCATTCACAATTCACAATTCATAATTATTTAATAGTGATATAAATTGTGTTACCTTTCACATCTTTTGCAGGTTCTAAGCCTAAACTCTTAAAAAATTTAAAAATTTCAAGTGCAAATTTATTAGGATTGTAATTATTATTGGTTACAGCATCTTTCAAAGGGATTTTTACGTCATCAAATATCATTTTTAATTCAGTCGTCCCTTGAATATGATAGTTATTTTTAAAAGCGTTTTTCTCCATCCACATCTCTATTTGGTCTGAAAGTGGCAATCTGTCTGTGCCAACTTCTGACGACATTTTGTAAGATGAATTAGGCTCAAAACTAATATCTATAATAACGGCTTTCCCATTATTAAAAATATCCGTAAATTTTGTTTGCATCACGTTCAGAAAGTCTGTTACGCAACTTTCTACTGCTTTTGCAGCAAGTTTGCCAAAATCTTCTGTATAAAATTTGCCACTTTCTCCAATTTTATTTGACAAAGAATTTCCCGTTGATGCCTCAAAAGCCGTTAGAACAAGCGTAACGGCATTTCCTGTTTTGCTTTTGAGTATATTTACTTCCGCTTGTACGTAAATATCCGCCCCAGACATCTGTATTATTTGCGCCTTAATGTCCGTTTGGTTGTCGGAAGTGAAGATATTATTATCTTTAGCAGCTTTTAGCTTTGCCGTAAAATCAACTGTCGTAAAGCCTCTGTTATCAAAACCTTCTTTAATTTTGGTGATAGCAATTCTACGGTTGATGTCTTGCTCCAAAATAGTTCTAATATCTTCTCCTTCTTTCGTGTAAGGAATAACTATGATTTTGGGCTGAACGGTGTTTACTTTTTGTGCCTTAGCAATACAATTTAGCTGTACCAGAATAATTAAAATAATTAAAATAATTATTTGATTTTTTTTTGTGGTTTTATTTCTGATAGTTATATTTTCCATTATTTGATTTTTTTAGATTTTGGTAGATTTCTAAAATTAGTCTATGTTTTGATAGTACAAATTCACAATTCATAATTCATAATTCACAATTCACAATTCATAATTCATAATTCACAATTCATAATTCATAATTCACAATTCATAATTACTTAGTAGCCAAATTTTCTGATGATATTATTTTCTTCTAAATCTTTGCGTAGTGCTGATACATTTATCTGAATTTGCATTTGAATTTTCTTATTGCCACCTATTTTGGTGATATTTGTCGTGGGAACAGACATCATCAAAAATGTTTTGTAACGCATCTCTTCATAAAATTTCTCAAAATAAACTTTATTACTTTGTTTTATTTCTACTTCATTAGTGCCAATCAGGGCTATTTTCTCTTCTGAATTGGGTAATCCTCTAAAAAATAACACCTCAAAAGCGTTTTTTTCCGCATCAGATATGGCAGCATCTTTGTTTTTGCCTATTCCAACGGCATTCATTGTTATTGTACCATCACTTGAAGCAACATAACTGACTGTTGCGCTTGATGTGGAGATTTTTTTGCTACAACTATAAATGCCAGACAGCAATATCAAACTTACAAATATGATTTTTTTCATTTTAAGATAATGTTTAGGTATTTAATAAATTGATTATCAATTATTTAATAGACGCAGGGTATAAAACCCTGCGCTATTGGTAGAAGACAAAATACTGAACTTAGTTAGATAACGACATTGATAAATTGTATGCATCAACTTTGGTATTTGTATTAGAACCCTGAAAGGGTTTAATAGACCTCCTGCGAAAGTCGGATAAGTGTATTAAAGTCCCTTTCCCAGCAGGGGAAAGGGATTTAGGGATAGGGGTTTAGCTCCTTTATTATGATAAATTTATCATAATAAAGGAAACCCCTGTTGGGAGGACTTTAAAAAAACTTTTAAAATTATAAATATTTTTCAAGTGATTTCACTTAATATGATGTTCAATTATCAAAATAAAATATTACAATATCTTGATAATCAATGAATTTAC
>JAYVGJ010000180.1:0-8688 GCA_043772375.1 Raineyaceae bacterium
ATAAAATGTTTGGCAAATAGTTGTTTTTTCCTTTATAATCCTTGTTCTTTCAATCATAACAACGGTTTTCACATCTACCCACCCACTTACATCTACAGGAACACTACTAATAGAAGCAACATAAACAGCCCTTTTTTCTCCTCTTCCATGTTCTTTATTGATACTCGTGTAGCTCAGTAATTTTTCTCTTTCTGCCAGCATTTGCTTTTGAACAGCTGTATATAAGGTCTTTTGATTTCCTTTCAAGGCAATCAAATAATCCGCTTTTTTCTCTCTTATTTTTTTAACTATTTCTTTTTGACAACCAATAGCATCTATGGTAATCACACTGTTTTCACAGGCTATCATATCCAATAGCTCAGGAATAGCCGTAATTTCATTACTTTTTTTGTCTACCTGATATTGAGCGAAGCTAATGCCTAAATCTGTTGCCCAAACATTCACCATACGTACCAAGGCGTGTTTTTTCCCTTTGGGAATGGTACTTCTAAGTTCTTTACCATCTATGGCTAAATGTTGATTACTAGCTTGTAAATCTCCTAAGAAAGTACTAAAACACGCTTGTAACTCCTTTGTATCTAAGTATTTAAACATTCGCTCTAAAGTATCTGAAGAAGGAATACCACTTGCAAAGCTGAAATTTAAAGATTCTTGCAAGAATTTTTTATTATCTTTGCCATAATCTTCTATTTCTGTGAAATCATCACAATCCGCAATGATACCACACAGACATAAACCTAAAATATCACTCAATAGATGAGCGCAGCGACCGACGACACGATAGTCTTCAATATTTGTAAAGATGTTTGATATTTCCATCTCGCAATTTACAAAAAATCCTCGTTTTACAAAAAATGTGCCAAATTAGATGCGGAAGCCCTAGTAAATTATTCGTTGCAGTTTTTGGGAAAAACGTTTGGTGGGGACACCAAACGTGGGTTAGTTTTTGGGAAAAACGTTTGGTGTCCCCACCAAACGTGGGTTATAACATTGTTTGGTGTCCCCACCAAACAACAAGACACTATTTTGCAACGGAACTTTTACAGCAACTATTTATTTATACTTAATTGTATTTCTGTATTCATTCACAATTCACAATTCACAATTATTTTACTGATACAATTCATATAAAATAGGTTTACTAGGAACTGCATCAATATTCATTCTAAGTATTTGTAAATCAAGCAAATACAAACCATCTTTTATTTCATTATCCACAAAAATCATTTCTGTAATTCCTGCATTCTTACGAATATCTTGCTGATTATCTTGCTGATTATTTTGCTGATTATCTTGCTGATTACCAGACATTTGCCAAAATGCTTTATGTGCTTTTAATTCTCCGCCATCAACTTCCTTATCCACAGAGGGCAAATCTAGCAATAAATGTGTTATATTGTTGTCTGCTAAATACTTACAAATACGAAAATCAAGATAAGGCGGGTTGGTATTAGAATATTTTTTTGTCTTTTTTTCTATACTATTTGGCAAAGTGCGTATAATAATTGCCTCAATTTCGCTTATTTCTTTGCCTTCTAGTGCTATCATAAAATCCTCATAATAAACAATCAAGTCACTATTTTCCATGTTATGTTTTGTGAAAAAATCTTGTTGTTGTGCTATCAAAATTCTTGGTTTTGGCGTAAGTGTAACAAGTTGCGCTACAAACAAATTTTCATTGAAACACTTGCTTACAGTTGCGTTTTCATCAGCCGAAATATGCCCATAACATTCTGTATGTGTGCCATTTCCGTGTGGTGTGAGCATTATTTTCTGATAATTACAGCTTCCGCCTTGCGCCACACTTCCAATAAAATTGTCAGCTTTTATGGTTTCAAAAACGGGATTTTCAGCATAATAACAGTTAGGATTTTCATTGCCTGCAACCAACTCAATAGCCAAATTGAGCGGTTTTTTGGGGTCAAAAAAATATGTTTTATTATTAAAAATGACAGAAAATTGTTTCATAAAAATACACAACAGGCGCACCTATTGCAACAAATGGATTATTTTAAATAGTTTCTATACAAAAAACAAATCAGATGCAATTTTATCCGCAAAAAATTTCCCTTTGTTTGTAAGTGTTAATGTATTCTGGCACTTAGAAAGTAACCCAGTTTTGATATAATTAGCAATAGTTTGGCGGTTAATCTCTTGAAAATCAGCAAGATTATTTTTTTCAGTAATATTATTTATTTTATCTATGTCACAACCCCAAATAGTGCGCAAAGTAGTTAAAATATACTCGTTTATCTTGTCTTTTGCAGACAAAATCTCTATTTCAGCGCAATGTATGCTATTTTTTGCACTTTTTGCTATTCCTTCTATATATTTTTGGTTATTACTCACATTAAACTGCCTAGAATCCCCATTAAACGAGTGTGCAGACGCTCCAACGCCCAAATACGGTTCACCACGCCAATAATTGGTATTATGAACGGCATAATGCCCATTTTGACAAAAATTAGAAATCTCATATTGCTGGTAGGCGTGTGTATGAAGGGTTTTTATCAAAATATCAAATTGGTCTGCGGCAAAATCTTCATCAATTTCTTTCATCAAATTACGCTCCAAACGCTTTCCAAACACTGTTTTAGGCTCAATGGTTAGGCAATATGCAGAAATATGCGTAACTTGCATTGAAACCGCTTGTTTTAAGTCGTTTTCTAAGATTTTGTGGCTATGGTTTTCAGTAGGAAAAGCATACATTAAATCTATGCTAAGTCTTTGAAAACCAATATCTTGTGCTAGTTTGATGCTTGTTTGCGCCTCTTGTGCATTGTGCGCCCTATTGCTTGCCTGCAAATGCGCATTATGAAAACTTTGCACGCCAACACTAAGGCGGTTGATAGGCGTTTTATGCAACATTTGGAGGGTTTTCAGGCTCAAATCATCAGGATTTGCTTCTAAGGTTATTTCAGCATCAACTGCAACATTAAAGTTAGCATAAATAGCCTCAAATATCATTAAAAGCTCATTTTCTGATAAAAGTGAGGGCGTGCCACCACCAAAATAAATACTTTGGAGCGTTTTTTGCGGAGAATTTGAAGTTGAATTTTGTAATAAATTCTCTGAAAAATCATTAGAAAAATCATCAGAAAAATAGTTTTTTTGCAAATAAATTTCTTGGCAAATAGCCTTTATAAGCTCCGTTTTGGCACTTAAATTTGTAGAAAAATGAAAATCACAATAAAAACACGCTTGTTTGCAGAAAGGAATATGAATATAAAGTCCAGCCATTTTTTGAGGTTTGAGGTATGAGGTACGAAGTACGAGATTTTTTTAATTCTGCTTTTATTGGTGTTAAGCGTAGGACAAGTTGTATTTGTAGGGGCTGGGCTTGCCCCTGCCCAAATGCGAAAGCAACACATAGCTTATTTTTTTGCCTATTTTGTCTATGGTGTTGCTTTCGCAAATGGCTTACGCAAGTCGGGCAGGGGCAAGCCCAGCCCCTACATTTTAACACATTTTTAAACTTCTACTACACCCAACACCAACAAAGAATTACCAGCAAAAAATGTATTCTGTTGATGTTTGTAATATTTACTATAATTTTAAATTTTTCTGTTGCTGCGCAAAACACAGTTTTTTTATCAATAAAAGACGAAAATAATCAACCCCTAAATCAAAATAAAATCTTTGAAAAGTACAATTTTAAGAAGCATTTTAATAGTGCAACTGATACCATTTCCGCTAAAAAGGAAACAGTTTTGCTAATAGAAAGTTTGCAGGAAGATGGTTTTTTAGAATGTTTTTTGAAAGAAACAATTTTTATAAAATCTTTTAAAAATAATAATATAGGTACTTCTGATACACTAAAAGCAACTATTTTTGTTGGAAAACAATTTATTTGGGGCAAACTTTCCGCAGGAAATCTGCCGAAGGCTATTCAGTTAGCTATTGATTTTAGAGATAAATTTTTTCAAAATACGCCTTTCTCTGCGCAAAAAACAAAAAAACTTCAAAATAAAATTCTTTCTGCAAGTGAAAATTTAGGTTATCCTTTTGCCAAAATAAAATTTGATAGCTTACAAATTATTGATAGTCAAAAAGATAAACATAATAAAGTGTTTGCCAAATTTCATTATGAAAGTGGCAATGCCATTGCTTTTGATACTATTGCTTTGCGTGGAAACCTCAAAATTAGTAAAAAATTCTTCTACAAATACCTTCAAATAAAGCGTGGAAATCTTTATAACCAACAGAAAATCAACAAAATAGATAATCTTTTAAAGCGGTTGCCTTTTATTACACTCACAAAACCTACAGAAGTTAATTTTGATGCAAATAACGCAAGTCCGCAAATTTATGCTAATCAGCAAAAAAGCAACCAAATTGATGGAATTGTGGGTTTTTTGCCTAATGAAGTTGAGCCAAATAAACTACTTCTTACAGGACAATTAAGCCTAAAACTACGCAATTTGTTTGGCACAGGGCAACATTTTGAGGCAGAATTCCAGCAGCTAAAACCTTCTAATACGCTTTTAAACATAGAATACCGCTATCCCGTTTTGTTTGGGTCTGCATTTGATGTGCAGGGTAATTTTAATTTTTTGAGAGAAGATACCACTTTTATCAATATCAACAGGCAAATCTTGGTTTCGTACAATTTTAATAACTTAGGAAAACTTAATTTTTCTGTCGGTCTTCGTACCTCGCAACTAGGTTTTGGACAAAAAAACAAAGATGCTATTTCTTTGGCTGGTACAAGTTTTTTAAATTATGGTTTGGGCTACGAATGGAATAATCTGGACGACTTTTATTTTCCTAAAAATGGTTATAAAATAGCTTTTACGGGTTTTGTAGGCACAAAAAATATTACTTTTAATCCGCAACTTTCTCCAGAGCGCTACAAAAATATCCCTCAAAACAGCACACAAATAGACATTCGTTTGCAGGCAGAAAAATATGTAAGTTTTTCCCCAAAAAAGGTATTTGTAGCACAAATTTCAGTACAAAAACTCTTTAATGATTACCTTCTTGCCAATGAATTGTACCGTTTGGGTGGTTTGCAAAACCTGCGAGGCTTCAACCAAAATTTCTTTTTTGTGTCTGCTTATGCCCTCACAAAGCTAGAATACCGCTATTTTTGGGAAGAAAACTCATTTTTCTTTCTGTTTTATGACCAAGCATTTACAGAGCAACGCATTTTGGGAAAAAACACACCAGATAAGCCTTTGGGTGTGGGTTTTGGTATCAGCCTAAACACTCGTGCAGGCATACTTACGCTTGCGTATGCAGTAGGGCAATCTAATACAGAAAATATCAATATAGCACGCTCTAAGCTACATTTTGGGCTGGTAAGCAGGTTTTAAATTGTCTGTTTTATGGCTTGTTTTGCCAATAATTTGGAAAATTAAGGCTTTTTGCTTAATATTGTAAGCAAAAACAATTATTTTATCATATATAAAAAATGAATATCTCTTTAAAAGACAAAAATGCCCTCGTATGCGGTAGTACGCAGGGAATAGGCAAGGCTGTAGCGCAAGAACTCGCACTTTTGGGCGCAAACGTAACACTTATTGCTCGTAATGAAACACGCCTTTTGGAGGCAAAAAGCCAGCTAGATACGTCCCAAGCCCAAGAACACAATTATATTATAGCTGATTTTTCTTCTCCTGAAATGCTCAAAAATGCCATAGAAAATCATCTTAATTACAATAAAAAACTTATTCATATCCTTGTCAATAATACAGGCGGACCTCCTGCAGGAAAGGCTATTGATGCAAATACAGATGATTTTTTGAGTGCTTTTAATTTGCATCTTATTAGTAATCAAATACTTGTGCAGGCTGTCATTAATGGAATGAAAAATGCTTGTTATGGGCGTATCATCAATATTATTTCTACTTCTGTCAAACAACCTCTTAAAAATCTGGGCGTTTCTAACACTATTCGTGGTGCGGTGGCAAGTTGGGCAAAAACACTTTCTGTAGAACTTGCGCCTTTTGGGATTACTGTTAATAATGTGCTTCCTGGTGCGACACAAACAGGGCGTTTAGAGGCTATTTTGGAAAATAAAGCTACAAAAACAAATATTTCTCTAGAAGATGCCACCGCAGAAATGCTTGCAGAAATACCTGCAGGGCGTTTTGCACAAGCGGAAGAGATAGCCAATGCCGTTGCTTTTTTAGCCTCTGAAAGTGCGGGTTATATCAATGGCATCAATTTGCCCGTTGATGGCGGGCGTTTGGGGTGTTTGTAAAAGTGTTTTTTTATTGTTTTGATTATCAAGTAATTAGAGTTTTTATAATTTGATTATCAAGTATTTAGCAATAAATAATCACCACCACCCCCAGCCCCTCCTTTTCAAGGAGAGGTTAGGGGTGGTTTTGAAGTATTTATAACATAACTTATTCATTATCAGGATATAAAAACTCTATTATACTGGACTTGCTCCAATTTTCAGATATTATAAAAGCGCATAATCAAGCACTCAGCGTTTTTCGCACCGTCAGCTAAAGCAGACGGCAAATGGATACTAAAAAAACAGAAAAAGATATTTGCGTTCACTTTTTTATCTTTGCCATCTGCTTTAGCTGACGGTGCAGGAATTTTCAAGTGCTTAATTTTGAGCTTTTAAAACTAAGTGATTTTACACTCTTTCTAACATTGCTTTTGCCATTAAAATTACCTACATTTGCGCCTGAATTAACAACCAACAACCGCAAAATTCACCAACCAAACAGATGCTAAAAAAACAATATCCCATCAAAAAACCTATGCGCAAATATGACGAAAACGAGTTTGTTTTTGGTCTTCGTGCTATTATTGAAACTATCAAATCTGGTAAAGATATTGACAAATTACTGCTTAGTACAGACGCAGACAAGGATTCTGAAATAATGAAAGAACTTTTATTATTATTGCGTGAGCGTGGTATTCCGTACTCTCGTGTGCCTGTGCAACGCTTAGACAAACTTACTTCAAAAAACCATCAAGGTGCAATTTGTTTCGTTTCTGCCGTTAATTTTGCCTCTTTGGATAATGTGATAGCAGATACATTTGAGCAGGGGAAAGTGCCTTTAATCCTTGTTTTAGACCGTATTACAGATGTGCGTAATTTTGGCGCAATTGCTCGTACTGCAGAATGTGCTGGTGTTCACGCTATTGTGATACCTATCAAAGATGCTGCCCAACTCAATAGTGATGCTATGAAAACTTCTGCTGGTGGGCTTAATTTTGTGCCTGTCTGTCGTGAAAGAAATCTACATAGTGCCGTTATGAACCTTCAATATATGGGTTTGCAAGTGGTAGCGTGTAGCGAACAAACTGAAAAATTTATTTATCAAGCTGATTTTACTGCACCTACAGTCATTTTATTGGGATCTGAAGAAGATGGTATTTCTAGTGATTTGATGAAACTTGCAGATATAAAAGTAAAAATCCCTATGTATGGCAAAATAGACTCTCTTAATGTATCTGTATCTGCTGGCGTGGCTATTTATGAAGCAATTAGACAAAGAATGTAGTTTTTCAATTATCAATTACGAATTATCAATTACGAATTACATTGTTTGACGTTATTTTATTTTGTTCTAATAAACTGATTACTAACACTTTGTATTCATTCACAATTTCTAATTCACAATTCCTAATTATTTATGTATGAATAAAAAAGTCATAGTAGAAAATTTGCCAAAAATGTCTTATAAAGCGGCTTGGGAATACCAAGAAAGTCTTTTTGAGCCTATTGTAAAACAAAAAATAGCTAACAAAAATGACCAAACAGATATTCCTACAACTAATTATCTACTGTTGTGTGAGCATCAAGACGTTTATACCATTGGAAAAAGTGGTAAAATAGAAAATTTATTGCTTTCAGAGCAAGAACTGGCAATGCAAAACATAGAATTTCATAAAATAAATAGAGGTGGAGATATTACTTATCACGGACTTGGGCAACTTGTGGGCTATCCAATCCTTGATTTGGATAATTTTAAGCCTGATATTCACCTCTATATGCGCAATTTGGAAGAAGTAATCATCAAAACTATTGCTGATTTTGGGCTTTCTGGCGGTAGAATAGAAGGTCTTACAGGCGTTTGGTTAGACTACAAAGAAGGTGCAGAAAACCCACGTAAAATATGTGCCGCAGGTGTAAAAGCCAGCCGTTGGGTAACAATGCACGGTTTTGCGCTCAATGTAAATACGGATTTAAATTTTTTTAAAAATATTGTACCTTGTGGCATCACAGACAAAGCCGTTACTTCAATGAAACAAGAATTAGGCAAAGATATTCCACTCAAAGAAGTAGAAAAAAGTCTAATTAAGCATTTTGAAGAGGTTTTTGGCGCAAAATGTTTGCGTAATTAGTATTTATTTTATTTGGAAGATAAATTTATTTTGGTATATTTGTAATAATCAGGCAAAGTAGGTATAAAAAGTAGTGTAATTTTTTAAAAATAATTCTAATGGATAGTACACAAATTAAATTAATGATGTTATTGGCGAAAAAACTCAGAAGAAGGAAAAGAAATAAAGAAGAAATTCTAAAATCCTTTGTATCTGCAGGTATCTTGACCAATGACGGGAATTACACTAAAAATTATCCAGAATTAGGCAAAATGGAAAAGTTACTTAAATAAAAAGGTAGTGCTATGCTTGTAATGATTTTTAAATGATGGCAGAAACCGCCGTTGTTTGTGTCTTCACAAACAACCATTATGCCACAATAATGTACTTTCT
>JAYVGJ010000181.1:0-5372 GCA_043772375.1 Raineyaceae bacterium
AGTGGCGCAAACAAGCGTACTTATGCCCACGAGCTAGGACACGGAGCATTTGGTTTAGAGCATACCTTCCCAGAAATAGGGCAAAGCCTTTCTAATAACTTGATGGATTATGGAGATAGCACCCACCTGACCCACAAACAATGCAAAGATATTGCTAAACGTAAATTTGTTTTTAATTGGTTGGATAGTGAGGAAGATGGGAGTTTGTATGGTATGGTTGAATATGCTGAAGGAAATAATAATCCTAGCATAAACGGAACGGCTTTTACCTTAAGCGAGTTAAAGAGAGTATCCCTTACCAAAAACTTAGACTGGAATGTAACATCTGATAGATTTAAAATTGCAGATGTTTTTGAATATGCTTTTTTTGAAGCAGCAAATGCAAAACGACCAACTATACTTTATAATGACACAAAAGACAGACAAACTCTAGGTACTGTGGCAAAATACACAACATCAGTTAGAATTGCTAAAGTTTCCCCTGATGGCATAGGACCAACAGGTTGGAAATCAGCCTCTTCTCCCTTTGGAAAAATGCTTTTTTTTAAAGAAACTGCTTTTTATGAGGTGAAATCAGGTGGAACTACGTTAGATGCAAATTATTCAATTTCTAATCCTAAGCAGTTACTAGGAATGTTAGATGCTTTAAGAAAGCAAAATATTGATGCAACTCTTTATGGAACGCCTACTCTATTTCTGATTACTTTAGACGGTACTCCCATTAATTTGAGTACTGAAGCAGCCTTATATGGTATTAATTTAATACAAATTACACCTATTTTGCTAAGTAATGGAGAAATTTCTTTTTCTAATGCAAAAATATTGTATGCTGCGCCAAAAGGTCCTTTAAGTGGTCTCAAATTTCTTGTTCTTCCTCTTTTTGATACATCAGTTCCTTTGCGTTGGGGCGGATTAACTACAGCTTATGATGAAGACTGATTATTTCTGGGTGGATAATATATCTTAAATTATTAAAAAAATGAAAATCACAGAATTACGAATAAAAAATTTAATAATATATGACAGAATACAAGATTTTATTTGAAAACAATATATATGTTACAATAGAAAGTACATATGAAATAAATACTTATAATAAAGTGGGGAATGGACTTACAGGAGGATTTAAAGGTGTAGACCTCACTTTTTTTGAAAATCTACAAAAATACATTACTGATTTTCAAAATTATTGGCATATACCTAATAATTCGCTTGATTACAGTATAGAAAGCCTAGAAATTATTGATAATATAATAATAAAATGTGCTGAAGATGAAAATAAATGGGTAAAAATTCCTTTCCCTTGCATAGATTTTGGTGCAATACATTTGCTTGCAATACCAAAAGAGGTGATGTATGGTATAGTTGCTTACGTGGGTGAGGTAATTATAAAACAAATAAAAGGTTATTGGCATTTACTTGAAGAAGAAAGGGAAGCTATCTCTGGAATAAGATACAAAGTAATCAATCCCATTGTTATGAAGGAAAATAATACAAAATTTAATTTTGCTAATATGGTTATGGATTTGTTCACTACGGGAGATGATTTTTTGGTAGCTGTGCGAATATCAGTAATGATAGATGATTATAGAAAGAAAATATCACATTAACCGTACTGACCTTCAAAAGACGTGAGGAAAAAGTAATTTTAGTGCCTGTAAATGGTGCTACTGCGCCTAGTGTGGGCATTTTACAGACGTATTTAGACAGCGTTTATAGGCAGGCAAACGTGAAATTTACTGTTACAGAAAAAACTGGTTTTAGGTTTAATTTAGATACTAATAATGTTGCAGGTTTGGAGCGTGCAGGGAGTGGCATCAACAAATATAGTGCAGAAATGCGAATATTGAGGGATAAATTTGCTTCAGATACCACTTATGACAAAAAAGCCAACTATATTTTTGTTGTGTCTGCTTTTGAGGGTGGCGGTTTAGATGGTTTTATGGTACGAGGGCGTAGTATGGGTTTTGTGGCAAGTGGTGCAAGTAAGCGCACTTATGCCCACGAGCTAGGACACGGAGCATTTGGCTTAGAGCATACCTTCCCAGAAATAGGACAAAGCCTTTCTAATAATTTGATGGATTATGGAGATAGCACGCACCTGACCCACAAACAATGCAAAGATATTGCTAAACGTAAATTCGTTTTTAATTGGTTGGATAGTGAGGAAGATGCAGCTATTTGGAATTTTGTAATAGGTGGTGCTGTAAGTGGTACAGTGGATATTCTACTTCAGGTGTTAGGTAATTATATCACTAATGAGCCGTTAGGTAATATTTCGTGGAGTTCTGTGGCTATTTCTGTTGCGGCTGGTGCTGCTAGTAGTGGAGAGGCTGCCGTAGGAAAGCTGATAGCGGCAGGTGCTAATCCTATTTACAGACCCTTGATTAAGAAAGCTGTTGAAGTTGCTTTTGAGAGTATTATAGAAACTATTGAAGACGTAGTTAGGAGTGATAATAGTACAAATGTTATGGAAACCTTTGTAACAAATCTTCTAACAAATGCATTATTTATGGGTACAGGGGATTTATTAGATGAACTTCACGACAAATTAGTAAAGAAATATAAACTAAAAAAGTCGTTAAAAATAGCTTCTAATGTAGTTCAGCCATCTCTTATAAGTCAAACTATCCAAAATGCTTTTAATAGTGTTGTCAATGCTATTACTAGGTATGGTTTACAAAAAACTAGAGTTAAGAATTTTAAAAACAAAATAACGAATAAAGCTAATGCAGATGGTTTTATTCTTTACTTACATAATTCTTATAAGCCAGAAATAGGCTTAAAAGCTCTTGATGAAGATATTGCAAGGTTTATCAATGAGCCAGATATAGCAATATTATTGATACAATGGGCATATTATGCGGCTATGTATCAAAAAATAGGCTCTCCTGAATATAACGCTATTATTACGCAGGACAAAGTTGCTTTTAAGAATTGGTTAATAGGATTGGTGAGTGGATTGCCTGCCCCTTCTTGCATAGAGTTTAGTGATAGTGAAAACAAAGCCACTTCTCCACTTGGAGGTATGACCCCTGCAAGAGCAAGAAGTGCTGTGAACAAACTTTGTGTAGCTATTACAGATGCTCCTACACGTAGATTGATAAATGAAGAACTAAAAAAATATCCAGCTAAGTATGTAAAATCTTTCTTTGATGATGTTTTGCAAACGCCTTGTAGAGATACCAATATCTGTGCTAAGTTGCCAAGATTGACTGCTAATCACATAGTAGGCTGGAAAATCATACAAGAAGGTAAGGGAAGTGCCAATTTAAATTCTTATCTTGCTAAAAATTATCAATATGTTTCTAATATGGCTAAAAGCTATACATTTTACAATTCTTATAATACAAACGCAAAAACCAATTTAGTTGGGGTTATCCTAGCCCAAAGAACTTATGGATCAGGGATAAAAAGTTTTATTGATTATCTATCAGAGATTACTAAAATGGCTGCAACTGATAGCATTATTGTTAATTTAGGTGCTTCAACCGTTGAAGAAGCCTTTAATATGGTCATTGGAAAGAGAATCTTTGCGAGTCCAGCTAATAAAGGAAGTACAACAGAAGTAAATTTACCAACCAATGCGGGATTACAAGAGCTTGTGGGAGATAGAAAAGCCGCACAAACTGCCTTTAAAGATGCTTGCAAAAATAATGATGAGGTGGAAGCCAAAGCCCAAATGAAAATTATTATAGCAAAAAGTGAAGATGCTGCAGAAGCAGTAGCAGATGCTCATTATATAGCGCAAGGTTACATAAAATTGGATTGTAAGTTACCTGGTGATGGCAAACAAGGACAATTTGACAGAGTATATGGCAAACGAAATGCACAAAATGTTATCACAGACTTGATAGTGGTGGAATGCAAGGGTGGTAGTAGTCCCCTTGGTGGTAGGGGTAATATGCAACAAGGTAGTAAAGCATATTTGATAAATATTATAGAAAATATGGAACTAAAAGCCCCAAGAGATAATTCTTTGCTAAGGGAAACTACTACTGCATTGTTTAATGTCAAAGATATTATTCCTGTGCCACCCATTCAATATATTTTGGTGCAACAGCCTTTTGATGATAATGGAAACTTAAAACCAACAAAAATTACTCCTTTTATCTTATAACCTCATTTATTATGAATATTGAAAGACATCTTTCTGCACAACCAGATTTAGTACAACAAGACTTTGAATATTTCATCAAACGTAATACTAAGTTCTTAACTGATAGGTTTCCAATTATTTTTACTAACTCTTATATTGTAGTAGGTGGAGTAATATCCTATCTTCCAGAGATTAGTTTCCTTCATACTGTTTTTTGGTGTGAGTTGGCAGGTGCATCTCCTAAAATAAGCTATCCATTTTTGTTGTTTTCTCATTTGTCATGTTATAATCATTGTTTGGTAAAATATCACGAAAAAGTGGCTATTACTTTTGGCAAAATAACAAAAGAGGTAGAAGGGGCAAATATGAAGCCTTACATTTCAATAAAATCATTAGGAGTTTTCCATTATTTTGTCTATCTTGCTCTTATTTTAAGAGATAAAGAAGCTTTGGCTTTTTATCCTCAAATCCAACTTCAACTCAAACTGGAATTTCAAACAGATTATGATGATAGGCATTATGAGCCTCGTAGCAAGTATGTGTGGTGTAATTTTTTGCAGGCAATTTGCAAGGGTAATACTGAAGATATTTTATCTCAAATAGATTTTGTATTCTTTTTTGAAGATAATGAAGCGAAAAAAGTATTATCAAGTTATCCAACTTATGATGATTTTGTGGCAGACACCACTACCCCTTTTTCTACAGGTTATCCAACTAACAAATACCAAGAAGCAGATAAAGAAGCATTGCAAACACCACTTTTGCGTGTTTTCCAAAGTATCTATCAAGGAGATACAGAGGGCTTTAATAAAAATTTAATCATTGCTTTGGAAAAGCATAAACTATATTATTCATCAAATGACATCTATAACGAATCCAGAAATAGTGATCCTTATGGTTGGGTATCTATTCCGCTTGTGGCAGCTTGTGCTATTGCTTACGACAAAGGAATGAAAAGAGAAGTAACATCTGATTATATCCCTGAGTGGCTTGTAAAAGGAGAGTTTGAGGGTTTGGAGTTGGTGGTAGAGTAAACTAAAATTATCAAATACTTCTTAGTCTGATAACCTTTCAAATTTTCTGTCGTTGTTGGTGTTCTAGCGTTAGCGACACCAACAACGAACTTGTAGCAAACAACGCACCAACAGCCCAAAGGTTTTATTTTCTTATACCTCACAATAACCAAAATATGAAAAGCACCAAGAAATACATTGTTCTACGTAATTCGTTGTTGGTGTCGCTAACGCTAGAACACCAACAACGGCAGAAAAAA
>JAYVGJ010000182.1:0-19563 GCA_043772375.1 Raineyaceae bacterium
GAGGTAAAAAAAGAGTGATAAAAATAAAAAATAAAATCTAAAATAAGAATGCCCCATACAAAAAGTAAAGGGCATTGTAAGATTATGTCCAAAGTCTAACTATTGTATTCATTCACAATTCACAATTCACAACTCACAACTATTTTCCGTACTTTCTTTTTCTCCAATAACCAAAAAGCAAACCAAAAATCACTACCATCAGAACGGGCACAACCATATTGATAAATTGCCATTTGGTGCGCTCATTCTGAAGTTTGTTTTTGTCTAATGGGCGCATTTTTATCTCTTTATTTCTGGCAAGAATAATTCCTTTGTCATCTAAAAGATAGTCCACAGCGTTTAGAATAAACTTTTTGTTAGCAAAAGTAACACCAGTATTTTTATCAAAACCAAGTGGCATATAAGCTCCTTTTTTGTAGTTTGCCTCGTTCCTAATTATATCACCATCAGAACAAATAAGTATTTTTGTTTCTGTGCCTTTTTCCACAAAATCCTTGCTACGTGCATCTGTAGGCGTGATACGGTTGCGGAAAAGTGAGGTAAATTTACCTTCCAACAAATAAGCAACAGTTTTTGCACCTGCTTTATAATCTTCTAATTTTGGTTGTTCTCGGGCATCATTATAGGTAATTTTGATGATAGGTTTCATTATTTTAGTGTCGTTTGAAGTCATTGCAAGCGGTATTTTGCGTATTCCTTCTGCTTTTACGGTGTCTAGCGTGCTTACGTAGCGTGTGTATAAGGCATCTAGGTTGCGCACAATTGGGTGCGGAAAAAAGTTAGTGATAAGTGGGTAATGTTTCCACATCATTTGCTCCATTTGGGGCTTGTCGCCCATATTTCCGACAATTAGGGCAAGTTGTCCGCAACTCAAATCTTCAATAAAATCATCATTAAAACGCACGCCATAACGAAAAAACATATCTGTAAGTTTGTGTTCGTAAGGAAACGCCACCGCACCATCTTTATTTCTGATACTGTCTTCTCTCACGTCTAGCGCATCAATAAAAAACAGGGCTTTCCCACCTCTCATAATAAATTGGTCAATTTTATACTTGTCGTCATCACTAAAACTTTCAGTTGGTTTTGCCACAATAATGGCATCTAAACCGTACAAATCTTTGCTTTTTGTCAAATCTACATTAAAAGTCTGGTAAGATTCACGCAAAGAACGGTCAGTATCAGCCACTTGCAGGAGTTGCAATTCTCCATGTCCAAATAGAAAACCTATTTTTTTGCTTTGTTTTGAGGTCATTTGTTTGATAGCTGCACCAAATTCATATTCCAGATTTTCTATTGATTGGTTGAGGATTTGGGCAGGATTTGCGACACTTGCTTTTTGGTCACCTTTTAGGAGCAAAATAGCCTTTTCTGTGCCTTTGTATGACATTATTGCACCAGGAAATATCAATTTTTCTACTTTTTTGCCATCTTCCGTAACTTTTATATTAGTTGCCTTGATGCCTTTTTGCGAAAGTTCTTTAAAAAGTGAATCTTTTTGTGCCTCTTCTAGCTTCATTGGGTCAATAAAGCGGTATTTGAGGTTTGCACCTGCATAAACTTTAAATTCGTCTAAGGTTTGTGCTATGGCGTTGCGCATACGTTTAAATTCTGCAGGCAAACCATCACCTTCCAAATAAATTTTTATAACTACTTCATCTTCAAGGTTTTCTATTGTTTTTTTGGTAGCATCAAGAATGGTATAGCGTTTGTCTTCTGTCAAATCTATTCTATAAATAAAGCTACTTGCAAATACATTCAGGGCAATAATAAGGGCTATTCCCGCCAAAAAATAAGAGATTTCTTTTCTTTTCATTAGAGTTTTGTCGTTCCCCACGTTCCACGTGGGGTTATGATTGTTAAACCCTTTCAGTGTTTCTAATACAGTTTTCCCCATAGAAACAACCCAACGGGGTTGAACTATCATAACCCCACGTGGAACGTGGGGAACGAACAGGGAATATAGTAATGTCTTTACATTAAAATCCTTTACAAAAGTACAAAAAAAACTTATTATTTGGCATATAATTAAATAATTCTCTCAAAAAGCATTATATTTGAAGCAAAATATCTTTATCTTATGAAATTTTATCTTATGAAATATCCAGTATTCATTTTTGCTATTCTTTTTAATTTTACTATTAAAAATGTATCAGCGCAAAATCCACTTCCTGCAAAAAAACAAAACAAAGTAATTGTTTTGCAAAATGCTACGCTACATACTGCAAACGCCACTAATCAGGTTTTAGAAAAAGCAACTATTATTTTTGAAAATGGCAAAATTACGCAAATAGGCGCAAGTAATAGCGTTTCCGCTACTGCTCCTGCGGGTGCGGAAGTGCTTGATATGAGCGGAAAACACGTTTATCCTGGTCTTATTTTGCCGTCTTCTACTGTCGGACTTACAGAAGTTGATGCAGTACGTGCCACACGTGATTTTAATGAGGTTGGTGCTTATAATCCGCATATTAGGGCGCAAATTGCCTATAATACTGATGCTGAAATGTTGCCTACAATCCGTAATAATGGCATTTTGCTTGTGCAATCTACACCACGTGGAGGCGTTATTTCTGGAAGTTCGTCTGTGATGGAACTAGAAGGCTGGAATTGGGAAGATGCCACACTTAAAGCTGATGACGGTATTCACCTTAATTGGGTGAGCTTTTTTAGCTATAACTGGCAACTTGGCGCAGTAGAAAAAAATAAAAATAGAGAGAAAAATCTCAATGAACTAAACGAATTTTTTGTTACTTCTAGCGCATATTTTCAAAATCCGCAAGTAGCACAAAATACAAAAAACCTTCGTTTTGAAGCTATGAAAGGACTTTTTGAGGGTTCAAAAAATTTGTATATTCACGCAGATTTAGGCAAAGAAATTGTTGAAGCTATTGATTTTGCTAAGAAAATGGGCGTTAAGAAAATTGTGCTTATTGGTGGCTCTGACTCGTGGATGCTTGTTGATTATTTGAAAGAAAATAATATCCCAGTTCTTCTAAACCGCCCACATAGTTTGCCAAATAGGGCTGATGATGACATTGATTTAGCTTATAAACTGCCTGCAATGCTACAAAAAGCAGGTATTTTGGTTGGACTAAATTATGAAGGTGATATGGAAGCAATGGGAAGCCGTAATTTGCCGTTTGTGGCTGGCTCTGCTGCGGCTTATGGTGCGCCCTACGGACTTACGAAAGAAGATGCACTAAAAATGATAACCGCTAATACAGCTCGTATTCTAGGTATTGATAAGCAAGTTGGCACATTAGAAGTAGGAAAAGAGGCTACGCTTATTGTGTCTGGTGGTGATATTTTGGATATGAAAACAAGCAAAATAGAACTTGCTTTTGTGAAAGGTAAAAAACTACTCTTAAATGACAAACAAAAGGCACTTTACGAAAAATTTAAACAAAAAGAATAACTTTTTAGGTACGAAGTTTGAGGTTTGAAGTATGAGGTAAATACACTTTTCTATGATATACTAGGAACGGCTTGGATTTCGGAAAATGTATTGAAGTCCAGCGGACTGGCACTAGCAAGGGCTATTTTTATAGAAAATAGGTCAAAAAATGTATTCAGCTCCACTGGACTGGCACTAGCAAGGGTTAGTTTTATAAATATTTCGCTCCTCTGGAGCTTTTTAATACAAATACAATGATATTTCTATAAAACTAGCACTTGCTAGTACCGTTCCGCTGGAATTAATACAAAATTTGTTTTTCCGAAATCCTTCCCGTTTGCAGTATAACAAGTAAAACAAAGAATAAGAACAAAGAATAAGAACAAAAATAATGACAAACAATACCTCACACCTCGCACCTCATACTTCACACCTTAAGAAAATCCTTTTTGTAGAAGATGACATCAATTTAGCATTTGTAACGCAAGACAACTTAGAAGCGGCAAATTATGGCGTTACGCATTGTGACAATGGGCAAATTGCGTGGGAAACTTTCCAGAAAAATAATTTTGATATTTGCGTTTTTGATGTAATGTTGCCTGTTTTAGATGGTTTTTCTTTGGCTAAAAAAATTAGAGAGAATGATAAATATATTCCTATTATTTTTTTGAGTGCAAAATCTCTCAAAGAAGACCGTTTGGAAGGCTTAAAACTAGGTGCAGATGACTATCTTACAAAGCCTTTCAGCATTGAAGAGTTATTACTAAAAATACAGATTTTTTTGCGCAGAACGGAACAAAATCAGCCTAATGATGCAAAAAAAACACTTTTTACTGAAAATGATTTTAAAAATAACCCTGAAAATCAAATTAAGATAGGAAAATACATTTTTGATTTTGAAAATCTCACACTTTTATTAGATAAACAAACGCAAGTACTTACTTTGCGTGAGGCAGAACTTATCCGTTTTTTTGCACAAAATAGTAATAAAACACTCAAAAGAGAAGATATTTTATTGAAAATTTGGGGAGATGATGATTATTTTATGGGGAGAAGTCTTGATGTATTTGTTTCTCGTTTGAGGAAATTTTTTGCGTCAGACGAAAATATTATCCTACAAAACGTAAGAAATGTAGGTTTTAAATTAGGAATTAGAAATGATGAATAAGCAAAATATTCATATAAAAATATTACGTAATTACACATCAAAAAATGCCTAATACTCCACAACAAATTCTAAAAGATTTGCAGCAAAAAAAGTTTGCACCTGTTTATTTTTTGCAGGGAGAAGAAACTTTTTATATAGACCAAATCTCTGATTTTATTGAGCAAAAGGCTATTCCAGAAGCGGACAAAGGCTTTAATCAGGCTATTTATTATGGAAAAGATATTGATATGGGCGTAGTCGTCAATAGCGCAAGGAGGTTTCCTATGATGGCAGAAAAGCAAGTTGTCATTATCAAAGAATTTCAAGAAATGGCTGACTTGCGCAAAACTGATGCCCTAAATCTTCTTCAAAAATATGTGGAAAAACCGCTTAATTCTACTATTTTGGTACTTAATTATAGGCAAAAAACATTAGACAAACGTACTGCTTTCTACAAATCAATAGAAAAACAAGGTTATCTAACGGAGTCTAACAAACTTTATGATAATAAAATACCAGATTGGATAGAAACTTACATCAAAGATAAAAACCTGAAAATCAATATTCTGGCGGTGCGTATGCTTGCAGAACACGTAGGCAACGAACTGGGCAGACTTGCCAAAGAAATAGACAAAGTTTGTATCAATCTGAAGGATAATGAAGAGATTTCGCAAGAAATGATACAAAAATTTGTGGGAATCAGCAAAGATTATAACGTCTTTGAACTTCAAAAAGCTCTTACAGAAAAAAATATCCTCAAAAGCAACCAAATTGTTAATTATTTTGCTAATAATCCAAAAGAAAATCCGCTTATTCCTATTGTAGCGGTGCTTTTTCAGTATTTTAGTAAGATTCTTTTGTACTATGGAACAGACGACAAATCACAAGGAAATATAGCCAAAGTGCTAGGGATTTCTCCGTATTTTGTGCAAGATTTTCAGAAAGCAACACAAAAATATCCACTTCCAAAAATTATTCAAATCATTGGTTTTTTGCGTACTGCAGACCTTCAAAGCAAAGGCGTGGACAGAGGAAGTATGGAAGAAAGCGACATTTTGAAAGAATTAGTATTTAAAATATTACATTGAGTGTTTATTTGTTTCAACGAACTTTTTAAAGAATGAAGTAGTTGTAAAGGAGTTATACAACAAAGTAAAACGACTAAAACAAACAAATTACAAAAAATGGAATTAATAGAAAAATTGAACTGGCGTTATGCTGCAAAAGCAATGAATGGCGCACCAGTTGCTCAAGAAAAAATTGATAATATCATAGAAGCAGCACGCCTTGCGCCTACTTCTAGTGGTTTGCAGCCATTTGAAATAATGGTCGTAACCAATCAGAAAGTAAAAGAAGAAATTAGACCTATTGCCTGGAATCAGCCTGTTGTGACGGATTGTTCTCATTTGTTGGTATTTGCTGCCTGGGACACTTATACGGCAGAACGTATCAATAAAATGTTTGACCTTACAAACGAAATTCGTGGCTTTAAAAATGAAGGCTGGGAAAACTACCGCCAAATGCTACTGGGTAGCTATCCGCAAAAAGATGCAGAAGAAAACTTTAATCACGCTGCCAAACAAGCATATATAGCACTAGGAATGGCTATGACTGCAGCAGCTTTTGAAGCCGTAGACACAACACCAATGGAAGGCTTTGATGCCGCAGCCTTAGACAAAATCTTAGGACTTAGAGAAAAAGGGCTTAGAAGTTGTGTCCTTCTTGCCGTTGGTTACCGCCAAGAAGACAAAGATTGGTTGGCAAAACTCGCAAAAGTACGCAAAAGTACAGAAGATTTTATAACGCTAATTAGCTAATAATCAATTAAATAGTTAGTGTTGCAAAACACAAAAAAGGATTTATATTAGAGTTTTCTAATATAAATCCTTTTGTCATTTGTGTTGTTATTAAACTTTCTTAAACCTTTTCATCAGAAAAAACTCTAACCAAAAACTAAAATACATTAAATAGCGCAAAAACCCTTAGGGTGTAAACTTTTGATATTCAAAGTATTAACCAAATTGCACCCTAAGGGTTACCCCGCTGAATGATATTTATTACCTAAATTTAGCAAAAAACTAGAAAGATAATGAAAAGACGTGATTTTATCTCCAAATCTGCCCTAAGTACACTAGGTACAATGTTTGTTCCTAGTTTTTTGAAAGCATTTGAACAAAATTCTTATCAAAATAACCATAATCAGTATGATTTGACTAATCTTGGTGATAAAATTATTGTCATTTTGCAACTTTCTGGCGGAAATGATGGACTAAATACCGTTATCCCTTTCAAAAATGATATTTATTACCAATCTCGCCCTAAAATTGCTATTCAAAAAGATAAAATCCTTCCACTTACAGACGAAATTGGGCTAAATCCTGCACTTTTGGGACTAAAAAAACTCTATGATGAAGGACTTTTAGGCATTTTTAATGGCGTGGGTTATCCTAGCCCAGACCGTTCTCATTTTCGTTCTATGGATATTTGGCATACGGCAAGTGCTTCTAACGAGTATCTGCAAACGGGTTGGTTGGGGCGTTATTTGGACGCACAATGCGACACAAAATGTTTGCCTTATCAAGCCATTGAAATAGATGACACGCTTAGCTTGGCACTAAAAGGAGAGAAGTTAAAAGCACTTGCTATGCAAGATATTCATAAGTTTTACCGCCTCACACGTAGCAAATCTTTGCAAAAAATAAATGATAAAAATATTATCCAAACAAGAACTTATCAGCAAACACACCAGCAAGAACATCAGCACGAAAATGTGGCTTATCTTTATAAAACGCTTGCAGAAACAGTTTCTTCTGCGGATTATATCAATGAAAAAACAACAAAAGCAGTAAAAACAGCCACTAATCAAGCTGATTATCCTAAAAATAATTTTGCGCCAAAACTCAAAAATATTGCTCAAATGATAAATGCTGGGCTAGAAACCCGTGTGTATTATGCAGAACTTTCGGGCTTTGATACACACGCTGGGCAGCTTAATAGACAAGCAAAACTACATACAGACTATGCAGACAGCGTTTATGCTTTTGTACAAGATTTGAAAAAAACGGGAAATTTGGATAAAACCGTGATACTCACCTTTTCAGAATTTGGGCGCAGAGTGGTAGAAAATGGGAGCGGAGGCACAGACCACGGAACAGCAAATAATTTGTTTGTGATAGGTGGAAAGCTCAAAAAAGCAGGTATTTATAACCCTATGCCAAGCCTTACAGACCTTAATGAAGGAGATTTGAAACATAATATTGATTTTAGAAGCATTTATGCTACCGTTCTGGAAAAACAATTAGGGCAAAAGCACCAACATATATTAGGGAATGATTTTGATATATTGGATTTTTTGTAAATTAGTGTGTTGTTGGTGTTGCTAAAACACGCAACAGAGCGGAAAAAGCACACCAATAAAGGCACAAAAAATAACAATATTTATCTTGGGAATAAGGATAATTTTAGCTTTATTGCAGGTGGGAATAACCAAAAACAGGGAATAAATACATTGTTTGATGTAGTGCGTTGATTTTGGAAATATTTTTACACAATCAAGCATTTAAAAGCGCATTTTTGTTGTCAGGTGGAAACACCTGACAACACAGAAACGCTAAAACACCAACAACGGCAGAAAAATGCAGCATTTAATCTAAAATAAAATAATAATATGTTAATAGGCTCAAAAGAGATATTCGGTATTGAGTTTGAAATTACTAGAATATCTAAAAAGAAAACTCTTTATGGAAAGGCAGTTTTATGGTTAGACAATAACTACATAGGTTGTTATGATGAAAGTAGGATGATTAATGTATTTAATAATACGTTATTAGCTAAATGGCTCTCTGATAGAAATATTAGTGATACCCTTAGTTTATTAGAATTGATAAAGTCAAAAAATCTTGAAGTCTTACAAGAAAAAGAATGTGGAAGTTATGTTCTAGAAATGGGTGAATCTTTTCACGACTTTAAGATAGCAATAGTACATAATACAGATAAAGTTGTTTTTTGGTGGAAATTAGAAAGAAAAAATTCAGAAAAATATACTGATTACCCAGAAGAAGTACAAATTGGGGTTATAGACAAGAATATTTTTAATACTGTTGTAGAGGAATACCTAACCGAAATTGATAATATGATTGATGCTTTTAAACTAAAGCGGCAACAATATCAGCAAGTAAAACAAATGAAGGTAATAAATAAAAATGAATAAAATATGTTAATAGGCTCAAAAGAAATATTTGGCATTCAGTTTGAGATTACCCAAATATCTCAAAAAAGTATTCTTTGGGGAAAAATATCTTTATGGGTAGATAATAAATTTATAGGTAAATATGATGAAGAAACAATGATTTCTGTATTTAATTGCACTTTATTTGATATACGCCACTCTAATAAAAATATTAGCAATGACCTTAGTTTATTAGAATTGATAAGGTCTAGAGATATTGATGCTTTGCAAGAAAGAGAAGATAGTTTTTATATTTTACAACTGGGTGAAACATTTGACGGCTTTAGGCTTTCAATAGTGTATAATATGGATAAAGTTGTTTTTTGTTGGGAATTAGACAAAAGACGCATGAAAGATCATATTGGATACCCAGAAGGTGTACAACTTGGGGTTGTAGATAAGAATATTTTTAATGCTGTGGTAGATGAATACATAGGCAATTTACCCAAAGTAAAGTTATATTTTGCTCCTTAGTTTTTGGGTGGGTGCAGGTATTGTAGTAGGAAGCTCACTTATATCTTGGCTACTCTCGGAGCTTATCTCTCCAATGAAAAAAAGAAAGGAAAACAGAAATTTCCTGTGGTGTCAGGTTTTTCTACCTGACACCAAAATGCACCCTAGCAAGCCCCACCAGCGTATTTAGTTGGTGGTTTTTTGTGGTTTCCGCCCCGTTGTTGTGTGTTCTAGCGTTAGCAACACCAACAACGCACTAAGTGCATTGATTTGGGAAATATTTTTACACAATCAAGCATTTAAAAGCGCATTTTTGTTGTCAGGAGGAAACACCTAACAACACAGAAATAAAAACTTACAGCATAAATTTTATGCTACAAATACAAATCAAAACTAAAAAAACAGCATTATGAAAAGAAAAGCCATTATTATTGGTAGTCCTTTGTATGAAGGAGAGCAAGATTATCTTGCAGGAGTAAAATTAGATAAATTAAATTATTGTGACTTTTTGCAAAGTTGCGAAGCAGGGCAATGGTCAAGAAATGAGATTATTTACCTAGAAAATCCAACGTGGGCAACATTAAAAAGCTACTTAGATTTATGCAATCAAAGAGTGGATATTTGCTATGTGATATTTTCAGGGCATGGAGAAGTCCGAAATGAAAAAACATTTTTACAATTAAATGAAAATGAAAAAATAAATCATACTTGGTTGCATACAAATGCAAAAAGGCAAATTACCATTATGGATACGTACCGTTATCCAGTTGCAATCAATGTGCTTGAAGGTTTTAGTAATATTGGAAATGTTCAAACAGGATTACATTATGAATATGATAATTTTTTCTTTAAAAGTACCTATGAAAACTTAATTCAAAAAATGCCTTCTGGTAAGATTGATATATTTTCTGCATCTATTGGGCAATATTCATCTGATATTGCTAATAAAGGCGGTTGGTTTACTTATAATTTTTTGAAAATTGCAGAGCAGGCAGCGGGGCAAGTAAATATAGTGGGTAACTATTTTACTATCAATGGTATTTTTATTAAAATTCAGAATTTTATGAAAGGTAATCAAATTAGCCAAAATATTCAAGTTCCAAAGGGTATATATTATGATGATATTGGACTTAAAAAAATACCTTTTATTTTGCATTATGAAAATATACTCTACCTGCGTAATCAGAATAGGCTCAAATTAAGACAATGATTTAGATAATGGTTTTTTTGAAACAAAACTAGCGTAAAAATCCCTCTCCAAATAATTATTTGGAGAGGGATTTCATTTAAAAGACACTCACAACTATTTAGTTGCTATATTCTCTCTTTTTGCGAGGTTTGCGGGAAGACGTATCAACGTAAACTTTGTTTTCTTCTGACGAAGTTACAACAATGCTTTCGTACTCACGCACGCCAGTACCTGCAGGTATCAAATGCCCAACAATTACGTTTTCTTTCAGACCTAGCAATCTGTCTGATTTTCCACGAATAGATGCCTCTGAAAGCACTTTTGTTGTTTCTTGGAAAGAAGCTGCTGACATAAAACTCTCTGTTCCCAAAGATGCCTGCGTAATTCCTTGTAATGTAGGTTGAGATACCGCTGATTGTGCATCACGCACTTTCACGAGTTTTTTATCTCTTCTTTTCAGAGAAGAATTTTCCTCACGAAGCTCACGAGCCGTAACCAGTTGTCCCAATTCTAATTTTTCAGAATCACCCACTTCTTCCACAATTTTCAGGTCTAAAACTCTGTCGTTTTCCTCACGGAAAGTCCATTTATCAACTACCTGACCAAGCAAGAAATCCGTATCACCAGCATCAATCACCTCAACTTTTTGCATCATTTGGCGTACAATCACCTCAATATGCTTGTCATTGATTTTCACCCCTTGCAAACGGTAAACTTCTTGAATTTCATTTACCAAATATTCCTGCACTGCCGTAGGTCCTTTGATAGAAAGAATGTCGTTAGGCGTGATAGCACCATCAGAAAGAGGCATACCAGCACGTATAAAGTCATTATCTTGTACCAAAATGTGTTTAGACAAAGGCACCATATATTTGCGTTTAACGCCATCTCTTGAAGTAATTTCAATTTCTCTATTACCACGTTTGATAGCACCATACGTTACCTCGCCATCAATAGCACTCACAATAGCAGGATTTGAAGGATTACGAGCCTCAAAAAGTTCTGTCACGCGTGGCAAACCACCTGTAATATCACGGTTTTTACCAACGGAACGGGCAATTTTCACCAAAATCTGACCAGCTTTTATTTGCTTACCGTCTTCCACCGTAAGGCGTGCGCCCACAGGAATATTGTAAGTTTTTGGCTCTCCTTTCTTAGGTTTGATGATAAGGGCAGGGTTTTTTGTCTTATCTTTTGTATCAATAATCACTTTTTCCTGATACCCAGTTTGCTCATCAAACTCAACTTTATATGTAATTCCCTCAATAACAGAGTCATACTCAACCGTTCCTTCAAATTCTGACAAAATAACGGCATTGTAGGGGTCCCAAGTACAAAGTGCTTCTTCTTTGGTTACAGTTTGTCCTTCTTTCACCTTCAAAATAGCACCGTAAGGCATGTGATTTGAAATCAGCACTTGTTGCTTATTTTTTGGATTAAGGATTCTTACCTCGCTAGAACGTGTCAAAACAATGGTTACAGGGTTTCCTTCAGAATCCGTTGTATCAATTTTGCGCAGGTTCTCAAAGCTAATAATACCATCAAATTTAGCCTTCACCGCTGCATCAACGGCAATATTTGAGGCAGTACCTCCTACGTGGAATGTACGCAAAGTAAGCTGCGTGCCAGGCTCTCCAATAGATTGCGCAGCCACCACACCAACGGCTTCCCCACGTCCTACCAGTTTCCCAGAGGCAAGGTTACGACCATAACATTTGCGACAAATACCACGTTTTGTTTCACAAGTAAGCGCAGAACGTATTTCTACTTCTTCAATACTTGTAGCATCAATTTTTTCTGCGGCATCTTCATTGATTTCCTGTCCAGATTCTACAATAAGTTCTCCAGAAAGTGGGTCAAATATGTCGTGAACGCTTACACGCCCTAAAATACGCTCTGACAAAGGCTCTACAATATCCTCATTATCTTTCAAAGCAGTAGCTACAACGCCACGCAAAGTGCCACAATCTTCTTCATTTACAATCACATCTTGCGCCACATCAACCAAACGGCGTGTCAAATAACCTGCATCAGCCGTTTTGAGGGCGGTATCTGCCAGTCCTTTTCTCGCACCGTGAGTAGAAATAAAGTACTCAATTACGTCTAGACCTTCTTTAAAGTTAGAAAGAATAGGATTTTCAATGATTTCACCAATAGAACCTTGCAGGTTTTTTTGTGGTTTTGCCATTAAGCCTCTCATTCCGCCTAGCTGACGTATCTGCTCCCGTGACCCACGTGCGCCCGAGTGCATCATCATATAAATGGAGTTAAAACCTTGTTGGTCATTCGCCATATCATCCATCAAATGATTGGTTAGGTTAGTGTTAGCACGTCCCCAAATATCAATCACTTTGTTATAACGCTCATTATCAGTGATGAGTCCCATATTGTAATTATCCATTACTTCAGAGATTTTCTCTTTTGCTTCTTTGATAAGTACATCTTTCTGACCAGACACGACAATATCACCAAGTCCCATAGAAAGACCACCTTTGAAAGCAGACTGAAAACCAAGTTCTTTAATATCATCTAAGAATTTGGCAGTATAAGCCATTCCAACCGTTTTGAAGACCAAACCAATTACTTTTTGGAGTTCTTTTTTAGTTAGAAGAAGATTTACGTATCCTACTTCTTTTGGTACAAGCAAATTGAATAAAACACGTCCAGCAACTGTTTCAACGGTTCTATCCACCAAAACATCACCTTCACGCACTTTTGTTTTTACTTTAATGAAAGCGTGCTTAGAAAGACGTTTTTCATTGATAGCAATCACAACCTCGTCAGACGAGTAAAACGACAAACCTTCTCCCATAATTGGGTGTTCTGGTGTAGTTTTGCGCCCTTTTGTTACATAATACAAACCTAGCACCATATCTTGTGAAGGCACAGTAATAGGTGCGCCATTGGCAGGATTAAGGATATTATGAGAAGCAAGCATTAGCATAGAGGCTTCCAAAATAGCTTCGTGTCCGAGTGGGACGTGAACCGCCATTTGGTCACCATCAAAATCCGCATTAAATGCCGTACAAGTAAGCGGGTGCAGTTGTATTGCTTTTCCTTCAATAAGTTTAGGTTGGAACGCCTGAATACCCAAACGGTGCAAAGTAGGCGCACGGTTAAGCAAAATAGGGTGTCCTTTCAATACATTTTCCAAAATATCCCAAATAACAGCATCTTTTCTATCTACAATTTTCTTAGCAGATTTCACCGTTTTTACGATACCTCTTTCAATCAATTTTCTTACTATAAATGGCTTGAAAAGCTCTGCTGCCATATCTTTTGGCAAGCCGCATTCGTGCAATTTCAGTTCAGGACCAACGACAATAACAGAACGTCCAGAATAATCCACACGTTTTCCTAGCAAGTTTTGGCGGAAACGTCCTTGTTTACCTTTCAGCATATCAGAAAGAGATTTCAAAGCCCTGTTTCCGTCTGCACGCACCGCATTTACTTTGCGTGAGTTATCAAACAAACTATCCACAGCCTCCTGCAACATACGTTTTTCGTTGCGCAAAATCACTTCTGGAGCTTTAATTTCAATCAGTCTTTTTAGTCGGTTATTTCTGATGATTACTCTGCGGTACAAATCATTCAAATCAGAAGTTGCAAAACGTCCACCATCAAGCGGTACGAGAGGACGAAGTTCTGGAGGAATAACGGGCAACATCTTCAAAATCATCCATTCTGGGCGGTTTTCAATTTTTGATTCTTGGAAAGCACGCACTACTTTAAGGCGTTTAAGTGCCTCTGCTTTACGTTGTTGTGAAGAATCATTAGCTGCTTGATGACGCAATTCATTTGCCAATTTGTCTAATTTCAGACGAGAAAGAAGCATTTGCAAAGCATCTGCGCCCATTCTAGCTATGAATTTAGTTGGGTCAGAGTCGTCCAAAAGGTGGTTTTCTCTTGGAAGTTTGTCTTGGATATCCAAATACTCATCTTCTGTCAAGAAATCCAAATACGTACTACCATTACGCCCTTCTTCAGCCATTACACCAGGATTTACTACAATATATCTTTCGTAGTAAATAATTTGGTCAAGTTTTTTGGTAGGCAGACCTAACAAATAACCAATTTTGTTGGGCAAAGAACGGAAATACCAGATATGCGCCACAGGAACAATAAGCTCAATGTGTCCCATACGCTCACGACGCACTTTTTTCTCTGTAACTTCTACGCCACAGCGGTCGCAAATGATGCCTTTGTAACGAATACGTTTGTATTTGCCACAATGACACTCCCAATCTTTGACTGGACCAAAAATACGTTCACAAAACAAACCACCCATTTCTGGTTTGTAAGTTCTGTAATTGATTGTTTCTGGTTGAGTTACTTCCCCGTGTGAACTATCTAGGATAGACTGAGGAGAAGCCAAGCTAATAGTAATAGTACTAAAGTCACTTGTCAGTTTTCTGTTTTTCTTGAATGCCATAATTATTTTTTATGTACTTTTAAGGCTGCATAGGGCGCAGTCAATCAAAATAAAAAATTTCACAAAAGTACGTATTTTTTTAATAACAAACACTATTCTTTTATAATTTGTTTTCTCACTTTTTGTCTGTTTGGCAAAACTGCTTCCAAAATATACAAATCAGTATTTAATTTGCTAATATCTAAGCGTATGTAGTCGTTTTCTGATTTTTCAGAATGCACCAAAATGCCCATTTTGTTATAAATCTTCACTTCTGAGCCTGCTAAAATATTAGCTACATCTAAATAAGTGTTGGCTGGATTGGGCAAAACAGAAATTATTGGCTCTTTTGGTGTTTGTCCTACTATTTTACAGGGGTCAATTACCAATATTGTTACAGCACGTGGGACTGTTGCACCACAACTATTAGAAAGTGAAACCATATAAGAACCCTCTGGAAGATAAAAAGGGCTAATTATAGGCATAAAAGGTTCTCCATCAATAGAAATATCAGTAGCTCCAGTAGTTGGCAAAATATAAGCACTTTGACAAACTCCAGTATAAATTATGCTTTTAGGTGGTCTTGGTGGTATTCCTACCCACAATGTCAAAGAACTTATACCATAATTATAACCAAAACAACTATCAAAATGTGTAATTTGCACACTTATTGTACTTGCGCCATTGGTAATAGCGGTAATGGTTGGCGTGGCAGTAGTTTCATTACTAATCTGCAAATTACTACTTCCTGTCCACAAAATACTTACCAAACCGCCTGTATTAGCTGGTAATGTAGGTGGTGGAATATAGCTATACTGAACCACATTACCCAAACAAAGCGCAACACTTGCAGAGGTGATGTTTACTGCATAATTGCTAGGGAGACTTGACCGCACAATGCTTGTACCCATTCCATCAGCAAAGCAAGCACTTGTACTTTTGGTATCTACTCTAAGTATGCCATAAGCAACATTAGCCGTAAATTGCACATCTACATACGTTTGATTATCTGGAGTGCCTGGCAAGATTTGCAAACCACTATGTGCTATCCATTTTATAGTAGGGTTATTGCCTGCGGGCAAACTAGCAAGGTTAATATAATACCTTTTAGTTGTATTTAAACAGCCATTATTGGCTGGGTCTGCTATGATAGGTATGCCATAAGAACCTAGATTTAGCGCACTCCCTCGCATTTTTACTTGATATCTTCCTAATGTGCCTCCATTGCGTACCACACGAATAAGGTAGGTTATGCCACTTGCCAAAGAAATACAAGGGATTTTATAAGTGAATTTTGTACCAGCATTACTTACCAAAGTAGCTATCCCTCTTGTAGTTTTCTCACGAGGGGTTTTGGTAGGGTCACTATTCCAAACTTCTACCTCCAAAACTGGATTATAATGCCCTGCAACATCTATAATATCAATAAAAACATCTAATCCGCTATCACTATGCGTATAGGAAAGCCAATCACTATTATCTTCACAGTATTGTTGTGAGTAAATAGTGCTTAAATTATGGATTTGTGTTTCATTGAGGGCAATAGGAGATGCTGCCTTATCTGTGTCATCTGGCTCATAAATATCAAAATCATTGTTGGCTTTTACTGTATAAGTAGGATAAATTATACCAAAAGCACTCCTAATACTGGCTTTACGCACCATAATTGTACGTTGCCCAACTGAAAATTTATTCACACATGCATCTTCTGCATAAGACATATAATTACTTACATCTGGTCTATACAAATCTCCTCTATCGTCTCTTGGTCCAGGTATCCATGTGCAGTTAACTACATTACTTGGATAATTTTGTAACATACGGTCTGCTTCTGTATCACACAACGCATCTCCTGTTACTTCACAACGTCTAAGAAATAAAGGTATTGGATTACAAACGCCCCAAGCCATACCTCTTGTAACGGGCTCTCTAATACAAGGTACATTATAGAATTGATGTGTATGGTCTAAGCCTAGCCAATGACCTACCTCGTGTATAAAAGTACCAAAAGCTACATTTTTACCAGGTTCAGGAAAGTCTTTGTAGTTCATTAAATCTCTTCTCATTGTAACAGCATCATCAAAACGGTTGTACTGCCCACCTGTTCTAGGATCAGAGAATTTATTGATAATGCGCACATTAAGCGCACCAGTTGTATTGTATCTGGAGGTAAAAGTAAGGTAAAAAGAACTTGCGCTTTCACTACCCAGTTTTTTATCTTCTATGTACTCAGGGCAAAGCATATAAAAACGAATAGGTACATTGTTTCTCCTAAATGCCTCATTCAATGACCACATAGCCGTTTTTAAGGTAACTTCTGGGTTTTGGAGAGTCCAAAAAACTCCTTTATTGCTATCGTTAAATACCCAAAACTTTACAGGAATACGGTAGTACACATTTTCATTTGTGCCTTCCACTCTGTAAGCAGGATTACCATTGAATGTAGCACTCAGACTGTCGTAGAATTGTTGTAAATAGGCATTATTACCATACCAAGGTAGTTTTTGCATTTCTGCGTCTGTCTTGTCAGAAGTAGCGCAAAGTTCATCATCTTGAGCATATGCACACGTGAATGCAAGAAGGCATAGGATAAAAAATATTTTTTCATTTTAGTAAAGGATTAAAGATAAATAATTTATTTTTTTATAAAATCAAAGCCACAACCATCATTATCACAAATACGCTCACCTACTTGTCCATCAAAATAGGTGCTATCGTTATATTGTACTTTTACTCTACCAAACAATCTCTGACAAGCATCTATCAAAGTGTATTTTACTTTAATAGTGTCAGTATCAAACTTAGTAAGTTTGAAGTAAAAAGTACGGTTTATTTCCATACCTACAGAGTCTTTGTAGGCACTTTCACCATTATAGTAGTCTATCTGAATAGTGCCTTGTATTGCAGTTGCTTTTAAGGGGTCTTGTGGGTCTCCAAAGCCCAAATTATGCTTTCTCCAAGGTCCTCTATTCCAACCTGTAATAAGTTCTTTACCTTTCTCATCAAAAACATTTATATATGTAAGGTCTTGACCTCTACCGTCTCCAAAAAAACCAAAGTAGTTTACTCCATCAGGCCTAAGCAGGTCAAAGCCAACATAGCTACGGTTTATGTTGCTGTTTCTGTCATCAACGGTTAGGCATCTTTCTTTCTTGCAACCTGCAAAAGTAGCCATAAAAAGCAGGGTTATTAATAGGATTTTCATATATTTAGGGGTTTTAAGTATTTGTATATGCAAATGTAAGGTTTTTAAAAGTATTGTACAAATAAAAGGGGAGTTTTATTTTTGTAAGTAGCTAGCTATTAAGTTAAACACCCAAAATTTGACAGGAATACAGTAAAATACATTTTCATTTGTGCCTTCTACTCTGTAAGTAGGATTGCCATTGAATGTAGCACTTAGGCTATCATAAAACTGTTGCAAGTAGGTATTATTATTGTACCAAGGCAGTTTTTGCATTTCTGTGTCTGTTTTTTCATAAGTACCACAACGGGGAACATCTTGAGCATACGAACACATAGATACCAAGAGGCATAAGATAAAAAATATTTTTTTCATTTGAGTAGAAATTTAAAGATAAATAATTTATTTTTTACGAAATTTGAAGTAGCACTCTCTATAGTTGCAGTAACCTGTGCTACTACCTACATTACCATCAAAGTAAGTACTATCATTAAATTGTACTTTTATCCTACCAAACGTTTTCTCACAAGCATCAATCAAAGTATATTTTACTTTGAGGGTATCTGTATCAAACTTGGTGAGTTTGAGGTAAAAAGTACGGTTTATTTCTACACCTACAGAATCAGCATAAGCAGTTTCACCATTGTAGTAGTCTATTTCTAGTGGGCTTCTGCCCAAACCTGTTGGTTTTGCGGGGTCTTGAGGGTCGCTGTAGCTCAAATTATATTTTTTCCAAGGTGCTTCAATTGCACTAGCCATAATTTCTTTGCCTTTTTCATCAAAAACATTGGTGTAGGTAAAGTCAAAACCATTTCCAAAAAATCCAAAATAGTCTGATCCATCAGGTTTAAGCAGGTCAAAACCAATATAACTGTAGTTTTGGTATACACCTTGTTGTCTTCCAACACATTTTTTTTTGCAGCCTGCAAAAGTGACTATGACAAAAAGTAGGGTTATTAGTAGGGGTTTCATATATTTAGGGGGTTTTAAGTATTTGTGTTGGCAAATGTAAGGTTTTTAAAAGTATTGTACAAATAAAAGGGGCGTTTTATTTTTGTAAATAGCTGGTTATCTTCTATATATTCTGGGCATAGCATATAAAAACGAATAGGTACGGAATTTCTCCTAAACGCCTCATTCAATGACCACATAGCCGCTTTTAATGCACGCTCAGGAGTTTGCAAAGTCCAGCGGACTCCTTTCGTGCTGTCGTTAAATACCCAAAATTTTACAGGAATACGATACCAAACTTGCTCTCCGTTACCTTCCACACGTGCATTAGCACCGCTAAATACGTTTGCTAGGCTATCAGCATATTGTTCTAGAAAAGCATTATTACCATACCAAGGTAAAGCCTGAAAATCTTTTTCTGTGATATCTTCTGTTCCACATTCGTCTTGAGCAAAGCTAGATGAGTTAGCTAATACAAGGAAAAAAATAAAAATTAGTTTTAGTTTCACAATATGGGTGACATTTTTGAAAAATCAGAATTTTAAGATTTATTCTAAAATAAAATTTTTAAATTTATCTTTAAAAGTATAAATTATTTGTTTTATT
>JAYVGJ010000183.1:0-3929 GCA_043772375.1 Raineyaceae bacterium
TAAAAAATCAACAAGAAACCTACAAAATCTTAAACAATAAACAAAATTTATGAAACCAATCTCGCTAAAAATGCAGGCATTTGGGTCGTTTTCTGAGGAAAATGAAATTAATTTTAGGAAATTCCATAATCAACCAATCTTTTTGATACACGGCAAAACGGGTGCAGGGAAAACCACCATTTTTGATGCTATTTGCTACGCTTTGTATGACGAAACTACAGGAATAAGAGGTTATGAGCAGATGCGCTCTGATTTTGCAGCCAAAAATCAGCGTTCTTTTGTGGAGTTTGTTTTTCAGCTAAAAGACCGTTTTTTTAGGATAAAAAGAGAATTTTGGATAAAAGGAACGCAAAAAACAAAAGCTACAGACAAGCCACAAACCCCTAAAAAACCTAAAAAAGGCAAAAAAGGAGAAGCCATTTTTGAGGAAATGACAGAGCAAATTGCTACAGAAATGGCAACAGAAATTGTAGAAAATTTGCTTGAAAATAGTACAGAAAACCCTTTGGAAATCTCGTTGGAACTTGCCCAAGATGCTGTAAAAGCACTTGACAGAACTACTGTTTTGGATTTTGACTACAAAATAGAGTTTGTAGAATTAGATGAAGAAATGAACGTAGTAACTGTTTTTCCTTCCAAAAAGAAAAGTGAAGTGAAAGAAATGATAGTTAAGTTACTAGGTGTAAGTGCCAATCAGTTTAGACAAATTGTTATTTTGCCACAAGGCAAATTCTCTGAACTTCTGCACGCAAAAGACAAAACGCCACTTTTGATGCAGATTTTCAATGCAGATATTTACCAAAGAATTACCAGAAATATCTTAGAAATATCAAAAGAATATCAAAAAGAATACGAAAAAGATGACAATAAAGTAAATGCTTTGCTGAATTTTGTTCAATGCAAAAATGCTGAAGAATTAGAAGAGAAAATCCAGAGTTTGAATGGTATGGATTTGCTGGAAAAATCCATCAAAATGGAAGAAATAAATTACCAAAAAGCACTTTTAGAGCTTAATTTAGCAGAAAATACCGTAAAAGGAATTATGGAATTTGAGCAAACACAAGCCAAATATACCACACATTTGAGCAAAAAAAATGAGTTTGAAGAACTAGAAATTTCGCTAGAAAAAGCGCAAAAAGCAGAAAAAGTGAAGCATTTTTTGGAAAAAGTTGATACTTCTATAAACAAATTTGAAACGCAACAAAAGAAAATAATTCAACTTGATAAAGACATTATAGAAATACAGATTTTGATAGCAAATATTCTTGAAAAAGTACAAAATCATTCTGTTTTATCAGCGCAAATAAATGAGGCTAAAAATAATATTGAAAAATATGAAAAATTAAAGCCACTTATCAACGAACTCAAAAGTTTGAAAGCAGAATTAGCAGACCTAGCTAAAAAAGAAAAAGATGGTAAAATACTGATAGGCAGTTATAAAGAAACTTTAAGCCAGTTAGAAAACGTACAACAAAAACTAAAAACAGAACTTGCAACACTACAAACAATAGCTTGCAAAGAAGGACTTTTTGAACTGGAACTGAAACAATTTGAAGAAAAAAGCAAGAATTTTGGAGAATATCAAACGCTCAAAAATAATAATATAGTCTTGGAAAAAGACTATAAAAAATCAGTTGATTTGTACGAAAAAACAAATCAGCAAAGAACAGTATTACAACAAGTTTTTGAGCAAACAGAAAAGGCTTGGCGCAATAATCAGGCATTTGTTTTGGCAACTAAACTCATTGATAATGAGCCTTGTATGGTATGTGGCTCACATACACACCCGACACCTGCAAACGCAAGTGTGTCTGTGGGTGCTGAAAAAATTTCTGATGAAATGTTAGAAATTGCGCAAAAAAACTATGAAAATGCGCAAAAAAACTATGAAAATGCACTCAAAAATTATCAAAATAAAAACAATGAATTAACGGCTAACAATCAGAAAATCAAATTTTTAGGAGATAATTTGGGGGATTTGGCTGATTTGGACGAAAAAACGTTTGAAAACTTACTAAATTCTCATCAAAACAACTTAAAAGAAGCGCAAAACGCCACAAAAAAAGTATTAAAAATCACTACTGATTTACAGAAAAATCAAACAGATATAATTGATAATCAAACTAATACTGAACAAAAAAACTTAGAACTGGCGGAAATTATTAAGCAAAAAGACAAGCAAGAATTTATTTTTGATGAAAAGAAAAATCTTCTCCCAACAGAAATAAAATCAGCTAGTGACATTGACAAAAATATTTCTAAATATCAACTTCAAATAACTGAAAATGAAACAGTTATAAATGAAGATAATAAGCAAAGAGAAAAAAAATGCAAAGAAGAAAGTAATTTGACGGGCTCACGAGCAGAAATTATTTTGCAAAAAAATATCCTCAAAACGGAATTAGAAGAAAGTGAACTTCAACTCCAACAACAACTTGTTTTATACAGTTTTGACAATGAAAATGCCGTTTTAAATGCTTTGTGTGATGAAAAAAAACAATACAATATCAAAGTTGCCATTGATAATTGGAAACAAACTAAAAATAGTTTAGAAACTACGTTTAATCTTCAACAGCAGAAAGTTGGCGCAACTCAAAAACCTGATTTACAGTTACTTAAATCAACTGAAAAAGAGAAAAAACAGTTTTTAGAGAACCTGCAAACAGAATTTTCAGACAAAAAATCTCTCAAAACTAACCTTCTCAAACAGAAAAAAGATTTAGAACAGTTTTTACAAAAAGCAACAGAAAGTAAAAAAGTATATGATGAAGTATTTGAACTTGCAAAAATTGCCAACGGCACTTTGACAGGTGTAGTAAAGCAAAAATTTGAGGGCTATGTACTTGCTGTATTTTTAGAGGAAGTTATTATGTACGCAAATAAGCGTTTGGAGGTACTCTCGCAAGGGCGTTACCAACTTTTCAGAAAGGATACTGCCAGCCTCACGCAAAATACAACCCTTGATTTTGAGATTTTGGATACTGCAATAGGCGTTTACCGTGATGTGAGCACACTTTCTGGGGGAGAAACTTTTTTTACTTCTTTGGCATTGGCATTGGGGCTTGCTGATATAGCGTCCTCTAAAAAAGGGGCAATTAAGCTAGATGCAGTCTTTATTGATGAAGGTTTTGGTACGCTTGATGCAGAAACGCTTGATTTGGCTATTCGTACGCTTGTGGATTTGGAGGGTGGAAGTCGTATGATTGGCATTATTTCTCACGTAGCGGAACTAAAAGAACGTATTGATGCAAAAATAGAGGTTGTGAAAGGTAAAAATGGTAGTCGTGTAGTATTTTAGCATAATACTATAAAAAAAATGCTCAAAAATAAGAAAATCTTCACTTCAAGTGAAGATTTTCTTATTTTTTGACTTTTACGACTTCTTAGCTCTCTTCTTTTTCTCTACCACAAAAAGACCTGCCATATATTTCTCATAAAACGCAAATAAAAACTCCATAAAGGTAGTATCACTCACAATATGCTTTAATATCACCTGTGCAAAATTTGTAATTGCTTGCTCCCAAATTAAATATTTTTTTAAATAATTTGCTACTCCGTAAGAATATGATGTAGTAGCTAAATATTTTTGGTTTTCAATCCTTATTTTTTCAATCCTTGTTTTAGTGGATAAATGATTATTATATCATATATAAAAAGGTTATTTCAATCTGTGTTGTAGTAGATTTTGCAAATATAGCTTTTTTTAGTGTTATAAAAATGTTTTATGGATTAGAGTTTATGAATAACTCAAAAATGTCTTTGAAAAGTCCCCCTACTTCCTAAGGAGGGGTTAGGGGTGGTTAAAAACGGAATTATTCATAAACTCTATTACAATATGGGTGACATTTTTGAAAAATCAGAATTTTAAGATTTATTCTAAAATAAAATTTTTAAATTTATCTTTAAAAGTATAAATTATTTGTTTTATT
>JAYVGJ010000184.1:0-6234 GCA_043772375.1 Raineyaceae bacterium
AATAAAACAAATAATTTATACTTTTAAAGATAAATTTAAAAATTTTATTTTAGAATAAATCTTAAAATTCTGATTTTTCAAAAATGTCACCCATATTGCTATTAGGCAAAGATACTATTGAACTCCTTTCATTAATTTTACTAATATTTTCAAAATTTAATCCTCTCAGTTTAAAAATATCATACCATTTTTCAATGCTATAACTAATTCTATGAGTAGTTGTTAATATAATAGATGCGTTAGTTTCTTCAAATAGTTTTGATAAATTTTTAGTAGCTTGTTCATTAAATTTCATAAAGCCATCACCAAGTTGTTCTGAAACTCTCCAACTTGGTGTTGTAACTAAAACGCCATCAATATCCAATAAAATTATCATTTTTTATTACTTTATTTTCTCAAAATACTTATCAACTTCTTTTTTGTAATATGGTGAGAGTGATGCAGGAACGCTTTTTAGCAGTTCTGTTTGTTTATTTTTGTTTTTGCTGTATTGTTGCAAATTTTTAGGCACGCTTTTCTCCAAAACTTTTGAGGTTTCTCCTTTGCGTTTTTCCTCTTGGTCTCTTTCTCTTTGCGACTTTTCAGCCTCCAAAAGACGTGTTTCTATCTCCTTTTGGCGTTTTACAAGTTCATCAGTAAGGCGTTTGTTCACCAAATCATCTTCATTTTTTTCCATTTGTTTAATGGCTTCTTTGATTTTGTCGCCACCACCATTTTTACCAAATTCTCCTTTTTTAGACATTTCCTCCAGCATTTTGCGCAAAGATTCTTGTTTAGCAGCCATTTTGGCAAGTTGTTCAGAAAGTTGTTGCCCAGTTGCGCCACCTTTCTTTATTTCGCCTAATTGTTTGCTAAGTTCCTTTTGGAGGTCGCTCATTTTGCCACCGTCCCCTTTTCCTTTGCCCTTTCCTTTCCCTTTTGACTTCTTTTTACCACTTTTTTTACCTTTCCCCTCTCCAGCATCATCTTTTGGGCTACCTTGCATATCTTTGAGCGCATCACTAAGCATTAAGGCAAGATTATTCATAGAAGTCATAGCAAATTGTTGTTTAGCGTTTGCCACGCCTATTTTTCTTTCCTTGAGATTTTCCGTTGATTGGTTCATATTAGCTTTCATTTCTGTCATCTCACGCGTGACGAAACTCTCAATTTTAGGCTCTCTTTTGGCAAGTGCGGTTAGGCTATCATCAATAATTTGTGCGTCATCTCTCAATTTAAGCTGTTTTTGTGCCAGCGCAATAAAGCGTGGGTCAGCAAGATTGATATTTTTAAAATCTTTCATTAGTTGCTCTTGACTAAAAGAAAGCGTTACAAGATTATCCAAAATTTGGCGCAAAGTTTCCTGATTTTCTTCATTTTGCTCTTCTTCTTCCTGTTCTTGCGCTCCTTCCATTTTTTCCTGCATTTCCTTCATCTTTTTGGCAGCTTTTTTCTGATTTTCAGATGCTTTTTTATTCTTCTTTTCCTTCATATTTTGCTCACTCTCTTTTTGTTCTTTTTCAACTTCTTTTTCTTCTTCTTTGGTATCAGGAGTAGGATTTTCGTTGTTAAGTTCTTCATTTTGCTTTTTCAAATCTTCCATTTCTTTCTTGATGTCTTCAAATTTTTCAGAAAGTTCTTTTTGTTGTTTTTCCAAACTCTCCTGACTTTCTTTTTTATCTGAATCTTCTTTATTTTTGTTTTGATTTTCCTTAGAATCTTTGTCAGAATTTTCTTTGTTATCTTTATTTTCTTTGTCTTTTTTAGCTTTTTCCTCTTTTTCTTTTTTGATTTTGTCCTGATTTTCCTTAGAATTTTTATCAAAATCTTTGTCGTTTTTCTCTGTTTTTTCAGCTAATTTTTCTTGGTCTTCTGCAAGTTTTTCAAGTTCTTTGATGGTTTGGTCAAGTTTTTGGTCATACTTCATTTGCTTAAACATTTCCATTGCACGTTCAAGCTCTTTTTGTGTATTTTCCTCTTTATTTTCCAGCTTATCAAGCATTTCAAGCACGTTTTGGTCGTTTCTATTTTTCTCCAAAAGTTTTTCTAATTCCTCGTAGAGTTTCTTAGTTTTTTCGTCCAAAACATTGTCCATAAGTTTCTGTAATTGCTTAAATTTCTCTTGCAATTCCTCATTTGGCGGACTAAAATGGTCTTGCTTTTCGTTAGAAAGTTTGTTTAGTTCTTGCAGTTTTTTAATGTCCTCTTCCAATTGCTTTTTCTTTTTTAAGATTTCTTGGATTTGTTTTTTATCATTAAAATCTACATTTTTCTTGGTTTTGAGCTTTGCTTCTAGCTCATTTAGCTCTGCTTGAAGTTGTTGCGCATTGCGGATAGTTTTTTCCATTTGGCTTTCCGTTTGTGCAATACTTTCTTTCAAATCTTTTTTAGCTTCTTCATTATCAGAGATTTTGAACGTAAAACCACCACTACGAGCTGATTTCGCACCATTTGCGCCATCATTGTCCCAAACCTGCGTGAAATATTCAAATTTTTGCCCAGATTTTAGCTGAAATTGCCCAAGTTCTAACCTAAAATAATAATTTTGTGCGGTTTGCCCGCCAGTAAGTCCTATTGGCACATTTGAGTAACTTGTATTTGGGTTTTTCTCGTCTGTGATGCGGTAAAAAAGCCTCAAACTAGACAAACCATAATCATCAGAAACCGTCCCTCCAACGCTCACAAAATTAAAAAGTGCCGTATCTTGGTATGCCTCCATAGAAATTTTAGGAAATTCGTCAGGAATAACGCTTATATTGTAGGTAATGGCATCTTTATTCTCTGAAAACTGGTTTTTTAGCTTGATTTGGTAGCCCTGTGATGCCATCATTCTGCGTGCAAAAATAAAAGACTTATCTTCTTGTTTTTCAGCGGGTTGTGCAGATTTTTCGTTGTCAAAAGCAAACTCCATACTTTCGGCACTTCCTGTATTGAGTTGCCAATTTATTTGCGTTCCTTGCGGCACGACAAGATTTCCAATATTTTTAAGGCTTTCAGCAGGTTTTCCTAAGTATGCAGGATAAGACAAATTTGCAGTAAAATTCAGTAAAGTAGGACGTTCTAATACATTGATTTCCATTGTATTAGATGAAAAACCAGCCGCTTCAAAAGTAAAATCCTGTGTTTTTTGGATTTTGTTGAAAGTGTATTCAAAACCACCATTTTTAGTTTTTGGCATCTTAAAACGTCCATTTCCAACGAGTAAATACACATCTTCTGGCACAGAACGCCCATCTAATTTCAGCGTAACTGTAAAATCTTCATTTTTGAATGCTTCTAATTTTTTATTTTGGAGAAGAAAATTAAACGGTGCTTTTTCTGCAAAATGCTCATTATAATTGAGTATTCTAGCAGAACTTTCTGTAATAAATTCTCTATAAAACGCAAAAATCAGCAACAAAAGCAAAAGCGGTGGCAACAAATATTTTAGATATTTCTTGTTTTCGCCCAAATCAACGGCATCAGTAAAGGTAAAAACACTTAAATCATTGGTTTTCTGCTGAATAGATGCAGCTAAAAGCGTATTGTTTTCATTACTTGTACTCATACGGCTAAGCTGCAAAGTATTGATAAGTTTGTCATCAATATTAGGAAAATACCGCCCAATTTGCAGAGAAGCCTCTTCATCAGAGATGCGTTTACCTATTTTGGTGAGCCTCGCCACAGGCACAGCTATCCAGTAAAAGATAGAAAAAAGTGCCAAAGAAACAAATGTAAAGAGAAAAGCCCCACGAATAACCGTACCAAAACGCCCAAAATGTTCAAAGGCATTTAGGCTTAGGTAGGCGGTGAGCAGGAGCGCACCAGAAATCAAAACACCTTTCAAAATCTGATTAGTGTAATATTTCTTTTTATATTGGTTGAGTTGCTGAATTAAATTTGACATTTTTTTATTTGTTTTTGATGTTATTTTTCAAGAAGTGTAGGATTAAGTGCTTCATATACACCTATTCGCCACTCAAAAGAATATGGAAAGTTATCCTTGAAATATCTTATAAATATGCTCTCTGTATTTTCCATAGATTTTGATAAATTATTAAGGAGTTCTTCAAAACTTCTAGCAATAAAAGTCATATCAACATCTGAACCAATTTCTACAACTTCCATTCCTCCCTCTAAATTAGTATCAAAATCAAAGTATAAATCATTACCCGTTTCACTATTAGTAATTATCATTGGCTTTAAGGACTTAAAAACAACTGGCGGGTTAAATCCATTTTCTTCCCAATAAGGATTGTCTGATAGATAGAATTCACTTGCAGTTTTAGATGCTTCTATAATATATTTTAATTCTATTGGGTCATACCAATAAAAAGTTGGTATCATTGTACTTGCTCCATTTGTTATCAAGTAAAAATCTTTAAATGCTTTTGGTAATTCTATTCCAAAATGTTCTTCTATTGTAGTGAACTCACTAGGATTACAAGGTCGTGCAAAATATACCTCATAATCATCAATTAAATTGTATAAAGCATTAAAGTAACGCCTTACTACAGGATGAACATTCAAATCAGATAAATAAACTGGTTTTGGATATGCTCTTTCTTTTAAAAAATCAGAAAGTAAAAAAATAGGAATTACAGAATTACCTAAAGCATTATCCACTTTATTTTTTAAATCTGGATAATATCTTAAATACTCATCAAAGGAACGGTCTCTTTCAAAATCTAGTGAATATCCCAAATTAATCTTTTTTGTATACAACTGTCCAAGAATATAATCCTTAGAATAGCCTTTTGCCACCGCTAAATCAATGTATTCTTCTATTTTTTGGTAGGTAGTTTGCGCCATTTTTAGGTTTGATATTATCAATAAGATATTTTTTTAATATGTAGAGATAAGGCACTGCCTTATCTAACGACAAACAATGTATTTCTAAAAGTTTTATACACTTTGAAATCAAATAAAAACTTACTTTATCTAGTTCAGATAAGGCAGTGCCTTATCTCTACAATTGAATACAATTATTTTCGTTTTATTTGGTGTTATGACAAATATATCTCCACAATAGTTGTACCAATTCACTATTACTTTCTCAAAGTTAAAAAAATAAACTAATATTCTTTATTTTTCTGTTTCTGCCAACAACACATTTATTTTTTTGGGACGAATAAACCACTCATTTTTATAATTATTCTGAAAATTTTTGGAAGATTTTTTTGTTGGAGATTGTGGCGCAATTCCTGCCAAAAAATAATTATCATTTGTTGGATTTTCTTGGTTATCATTGTGTTCGTGTCCACAGTCGTGTGTGTTGTAGGTGTTTGTGCGTATGCTTGCGTTGTCGTGTGGACGCACCTGAATACTTTTATCTTCTTTAAAAAGGCGTTCTTCTTCCATTTCTTTCATTTCTGCCTCTGTAAAACTCACATCTAACAAATCCAAGTTTGGCTGTCCAGCATCAACCCAAGCAGTGTACCAAAAATCAGCCACCATTTTGAGTGCTGCCCTAAAACGGCGTTCTACTTGTCCATCAAGGCGTTTGTGATAAGCCGTAGAAAATTCACGAGAATAAGTGCGCATATTGATTTTGTTGCGCTCTTCCATTGTAAACTTTTTATCTTCTCCAAACTGTTTGGTAAGTTCTTTTTCAAATCTCAAAACAGAATCCAAAGCATTATTTGCGTTGGTTACGGCTTCCCAAGCAGTTAGTTGCGGATTTTTGAGATAACTAGCTTGCCCTACAAAAAAATCATAATTATCAGAAAAAAGTTCTGGCAAACGGGATTCCCAAAAGCCGTGAATACCAACTTGCCCTGTCCGCTGTCCGTTGTAGTTTTCTGTGGTATGAAGTGGCACGTTGGCATCACCAATGTAGTGTCCAATATCTGCGCTAAGTTTCAAAATACGTTTAGCATTTTTGTCTTTAAATGCTTGTGTAAGTTGGAATTTCATCAGATTTATTTGCCAAGGAACTATTCCGTAGGCTTTTAGGGTATCTTCTGAAAATTTTTCTACGGCATCTTTCCAATAGCGAGGCATTTTATAAACGGCACTATCTCCATAAACTTTATCATAAATATCAATATCAATATAATGCCTACACGCCTCATCTTTGACCATATTGCGGCGACTGTCTGGGTCTGTGGCGTGGTCTGTGATGTAAGAGATATTACGCTTATAAAAGTTTATCATCTCTGGTGGAAGGCAAAAAACCGCCAATCTGTTAATACGTTTGTGCGCAAAAAAGCCCCAACCTAGTGCAACAAAATTGCTCAAAAATAGGATTAAAACAATAATTGTAGTTTTTTTCAT
>JAYVGJ010000185.1:0-1637 GCA_043772375.1 Raineyaceae bacterium
TAATAGCCGTAGGTCGTACCTACGGAACATAGAGCAATGTATTATTTCCACTTGGAGAACAATATTAATCAGAAATTAACATTACTGCCCCTAACCCCCTCCTTAGGAAGTAGGGGGACTTTTCAAAGACATTTTTGAGTTATTCATAAACTCTAGTAGATAAAATACTACATTTTGATAAAATTTTGAATTTTATTACTATTTTTACAAAAAATATCTTTGAATATTCCACAATTACTAAAATACAATTACTAAAATTATGACCATTCACAAAGAAGGACACACTATTTTATTTGGTACGCTTGTCGTACTTGCAGCTATCAATGTGGCTATAACATACTTTTTGCCTGATTATAGAATCTTGCAAACTGTTATTATTATTGTCAGTATTGTACTTTATTTGATTGTTTTGCAGTTTTTTAGAAGTCCAACACGTCACACAAATATCAACCCATTGCACGTTATTGCACCTGTTGATGGCAAAGTAGTAGTTATTGAAGAAGTAGAAGAAACAGAATATCTAAAAACAAAATGTATTCAGGTGTCTATTTTTATGTCGCCTATCAACGTACACGTAAACCGCAATCCTGTGGCGGGTGTGGTGGAGTTTTTTAAGTATCACCCTGGTAAGTTTTTGGTGGCTTGGCATCCAAAATCTAGTACAGAAAATGAACGTACAACGGTCGTAGTAAGACGTGAAAATGGTGTAAAAGTGCTTTTTAGACAAATTGCAGGTGCATTGGCAAAACGCATTGTTTGGTATGTGAAAGAAGGCGACAGAGTGCAACAAGGCAGCGAGTTTGGTTTTATCAAATTTGGTTCACGTGTGGATATTTATTTGCCTTTGGGAACGAAAATTGATTGCAAACTAAATGACGTAACTACAGGCGGAGAAACTGTTATTGCAGAGTTTTTGGCGTAAGAAAAATGACAAAAGATTAAAAAAACATCAAATATGACACTTATTTTTGAAACAAATAATGCTTCTACATTAGAAAAAATGATGTTATTTGCCAAGTCGCTAGATGATGTAAATATCATTAGGGAAGATATTACCAATACGCAAATTCCTATTCCAACTATCAGGAAAGGAGATAAAACAATCAACCCAAAAGCCCTTTTTGGTATTTGGAAAGATAAAAATGTGACCATTGAAAAGATTAGAGAAAAAGCCTGGAAACGTAAACTAGATTTTTAGTATGGTTTTGTGTGATACAAACATTTTAATTAGTGTGTTTTCAGGGCGTAAAGATACTATTGAACAATTAGACAAAATAGGAACAAATAATATTATTTTGTCTTCTGTGACTGTTATGGAACTTTATCAAGGAATGACCAACAAGAAGGAACTTCTAGCAATGAAGAAAAATATCTTGTTTTATGATGTTCTTGAGATAGATGAAAGAATTTCTGCAAAAGCAGTACAACTAATGGATTTGTACAATTTGAGCCATAATTTGCAAATTCCTGATGCTATTATTGGAGCAAGTGCTGTTATTTATCAATTTGATTTTTATACCTATAATCTCAAAGATTTTCAGTTTATGCCAAACATCAAGTTATATCAATTGCAATAAACTATAAAATTATCTCATATAAAAACATAACTAATGATAAAAGATGTTTTATATCTTGAT
>JAYVGJ010000186.1:0-1947 GCA_043772375.1 Raineyaceae bacterium
CGCAACTTTTGGAGGCTTTTTTGATAGCTCAAAAAAATAATGATGATGGAAAACCGCTTTATGGTTGCGAGGTGAATGGTGCTAATTGGATATTTCTGATAATGGAAAATAAGCACTATTGCATTTCCAAAGCATTTGATAGCAGAGATAAAGAAGATTTACTTACCATTATTGCTGTTTTACGCAAATTTAGGTATATTCTAGAAACAGTTTTGTTGGTGTAAAAACAAAGAAGCGTTTTCAAATCTTGTAAGATTTGAAAACGCTTCTTTACTCGTAATTCGTAATTCGTAATTGACAAAAACTAGCGGTTTCTACCAAATTGTTCGTGGCTAGAAACCCAATCAGAAGAAGAAATAGCAGAAGCTAACGAAATTTCACCTGCAAGTACCACACCTGCAATGATTTCAGCTAGTTTGTTTACTTTTCCTTTTCCAGAGCAACCCAAAATCTCTAAAGATTCATTTTGAGTAGCAAGTTTTACACCACCGCCATAAGTGGCAATAATCAAAGAAGGAATAGTAATACTCATATACAAATCACCGTCTGGTGTAAGTTCAGAGTACAAAATACCTGCAGACGACTCAGAAACGTTGGCTACATCTTGCCCAGTAGCAATAAACAATGCCGTAATACCATTGGCAGAATGCAACCCGTTGTTATTTGCGCCAGAAAGAATAGAACCAACATTTGCCACACGTGAGTGCGCCATCAAATTTTCAGGCTCAACACGCATATATTGTGTCAAAACTTCTCTTTTGATTTTACATTCTGCTACCACACGCTTGCCACGTGTACGCATAATGTTGATTTGAGAGGCTTTTTTGTCTGTTGCAAAGTTAGATTCTAAGTAAAATTCTTTGATTTTACCTGCCGTGTAATTGTCTAACATCCAACTACTTGCAGCAAAAGTAGCACGTCCCACCATATTCTGACCAGCAGCATCACCAGTAGAAAAATTGAAACGCAAGAACGTGAATTTGTTAGACAAATAAGAATCAATGTATTGCAATTTAGCAATGCTAGAAGTAGCTTCAGCTTCTTCTGCAATTTTTTTGAAGTTGGCTTGTGTCCATTTTTCAAATTCACGAGCCTCACGAGCATTTTCAAACACAAAAACAGGCGCACGTTGCATAGAATCACCAATAATGGTACAAGTTACGCCACCACTCATATTCAAAACTTTCATACCTCTGTTGTAAGAGGCAACAAGCGTACCTTCTGCGGTCGCCATTGGTATCAAGAAATCCCCTTGTGCGTGTTCTCCGTTCACCGTAAGCGGACCAGCAATACCCATAGGCACTTGCGCCACACCAATAAAATGCTCACAATTACCGTTGGTAATGTGTGGGTCAAAAGAATATTTGCTAATATGCTCAATTTTCATTTTAGAGTAATCTTCCACGAATTTTTGACGGGTTTTGATGGCATCTTCAGAGTAGTCGTCCATATCATTACGAGGAATTTTGGGCATTCCTTGTTTTTCTGCCTTGATAATAGAGTCATCTGTTTTGATTTTGAGCGCACCAAAAGGATTAGCCTCAAAACCAATCTCAATTTTGTACTTTCCATCAGCCAAAACGTCCATTTTAGCAATAATATTGATGTTTTTTCTCAAAGGAAAATCAATAGGACTGCTTGAAGAGATTTCTGTTGCGGCAATAATGCTATCACCCGTATCCACAAAAATATCAGACAAAGGGATATTCTTATCACCTACAAGTAGGCTTTTCAGCCCTGTAAGTTTTGCATCACTTAGGCGGTTTTTGATAGAAAAAACAATGCCTTGTTTGTCGTTGCGCAAGCTTCCACGTGTGTAAAGCTGCTTCAAAATCATACTTGGGATTAGATTCATAAAATTCTGTTTAAAAATTTACTTAGATATGTTTAGATAAATTGAAATTAAAGGCTAAATATAAAAAGAATTCAATAAAAAAATAGCATTAT
>JAYVGJ010000187.1:0-7140 GCA_043772375.1 Raineyaceae bacterium
CGCAACTTTTGGAGGCTTTTTTGATAGCTCAAAAAAATAATGATGATGGAAAACCGCTTTATGGTTGCGAGGTGAATGGTGCTAATTGGATATTTCTGACAATGGAAAATAAGGATTATTGCGTTTCCAAAGCATTTGATAGCAGAGATAAAGAAGATTTACTAGCCATTATTGCTATTTTGCGCAAATTTAGGCATATTTTAGAAACGGTTTTGTTGGTGTAAAATCTTTTTGTGATTAAAACGTATGAATTTTAATAAATAAATTTTAGTAAACTATTATTCCAAAACCAATAAAAGCATATTAAACCCAAAAATGAAAAAAGTCCTTTTTATAGACCGTGATGGCACGTTGATTGTAGAGCCAACAACAGATTTTCAGATAGATAGCTTAGAAAAACTAGCTTTTTTGCCAAAAGCAATCACGGCACTTGCCCAAATTTCCCAAGAATTGGATTATGAGTTGGTGATGGTTACTAATCAAGACGGATTGGGTACAGAAAGTTTCCCAGAAGATACTTTTATTCCTGCTCACGAAAAAATGATGCTTACTTTTGAAAATGAGGGCGTTATTTTTAGCAAAGTTTTAATAGATAAAAGTTTTGAAGAGGAGAATTTACCTACACGAAAGCCCAATACAGGACTTTTAACGCATTATTTGGATAATCCTGCTTATGATTTAGAAAATTCTTTTGTCATAGGCGACCGCCTTACAGACGTAAAACTTGCGCAAAATATCAATTCAAAGGCTATTTTGGTATCTTTGCATAAGCATCAAACAGAAAGTTGGAAAAATAATAAAGATTTGAAAGCAATAAATCCACATCTTTTGCATATTTCTAATAATTGGACTGATATTTATCTTTTCTTGAAACATTTAAAAGAAAATCAGGAAAATAGCTCAAAAAATACTTCAAATAAGGAAAGAATAGCACATATTCACCGCAAAACCAATGAAACCGACATTGAAATCAGCCTAAATCTTGATAAAAAACAAGAAAAGCAAGCTCATTCACAAGAAAACGCCACAGAAACTCCATTTTTAGATACTGGAATAGGTTTTTTTGACCATTTGCTAGACCAAATTGTCAGACACGCAGGCATAAGTCTAAATATCAAAGCAAAAGGAGATTTGTATATTGACGAGCATCATACGGTAGAAGATACGGCTTTGGCACTTGGAGAGGCATTTTTGCAGGCATTAGGCGACAAACGTGGCATTACGAGATATGGACATTTTTTGTTGCCAATGGACGAAACATTAGCACAAGTTGCGTTAGATTTCTCTGGAAGACCGTTTTTGGTTTGGGAGGCAACATTTAATAGAGAAAAAGTAGGAGAATTTTCTACAGAACTTTTTGAGCATTTTTTTAAGTCATTTTCTGATGCTGCAAAGTGCAATATCAATATCAAAATAGAAGGAAAAAATGCCCACCATCAAATTGAAGCTACTTTTAAGGCTTTTGCAAAAGCTCTGAAAATGGCTATTCAACGAGATGAAAATAATAACGAAATTCCTAGTACAAAAGGGGTTCTTTGATGTGTGATATATGATGTGTGATATATGATGTAAATCAAGCACTGCGCTAGTTTTTCGTCAAAAAATATATCATACATCATACATCATATATCATTACTTCTCTTTATGGACATCTTTAAATTTGAGCATATCCAGCAGGCGTTGTTCTTTGTCGTTGTCAAAACCGCAGGAAGTTGTAAATTCTTTTGGATTTGAATAAGTACCAAATAACATATCCCACCACACAATATCACCATAATTACTGGTGTGTTTGTTGTATTCGTGGTGAATTCTGTGCATTTCTGGACGTTGGAAAATATAGCCCACCCATTGCGGCGTTTTGACGTTGGTGTGATAGAAAAACTCGCCTAAAGCTGTACAAAGGGTATAAATTCCGCCCGCCTCTACGCTGAGACCTAGCAAAGAATAAACCAATAACCCACCAATAATGGAGTTTACGGTCATTTCCAGCGGGTGTTTGTAGAAAGACGTGATTACTTCTAATCTTTGTGGACTGTGGTGAATTTGGTGAAAACCTTTCCACAAAAAATCAACTGTGTGTCTCCACCTGTGCCACCAATAAAAAATAAATGTGGCAATAAAATAGGCAATTAAGCCGCCCCAAGCAGGGCTTACGTGGTCTGACAGACGAAAAACAGAATATAATTTGAACCATTTGTCCCAGGTAACGCCTGCGAGGGTTACTATTCCGAGTTGGACGAAATTGACGGCAAGCACCCTGATTGTCCACGTGGGGACTTGACTTGTGGGAGTTTCCAGCCAGGAGCGAGGCGTTCTAGGATAAAACATAATCCGAAAACAATAAAAATCACTGTAAGCATTATTTTGTTGGTTTAGATGAAATTGAAGCAGATTTTCCGCTTCCTACACCACAAAAGTCCGCAAATTATAAGAGATAAAAATTGACAAATGTTACATTCGTTAAATATCTTTGAAATATTTACAAAATAATCATTTTTCTTTCGCTAATTTTTTGCGCAGTCTGCTCAAACTTTCCCTTTCTAAGCCTAAATAGGAGGCTATATGATACAAAGGTACTTTTTCCAAAATATGGCTTTCTTTTTCCAGTAGTTGCTCATAGCGTTGTTTACCGTCCAAAAACAGGAAATCATCAACCCGTTGAATGGTCGTTTGGTACGAAGATTCTGCCATAACACGCCCAAAACGCTCCCAATTATGGGACTTGTTGTAGGTATTTTGTAGATTTTTTAGGTCAAGCGTGATAATTTCTGTGTCGGAAAGTGCCTGAATAGAGTATTTACTTGGTTTTTGCTCCAAAAAACTGCCATAATCTACGACAAACTCATTTTCAAAACAAAAACGGGTGTTAATCTCCTTACCGTCAAGCAAATAGAAAACCCTAAAAGTGCCCGTATTGATAAAGCCAATCTCACGACATATTTTGTTGTTTTCCAAGAAAAAATCTTTTGCCTTGATTTTTTTGGTACATAAATGTGGCTCGAATAGCTCAAAATCATCTTCTGTAATGAAAGACATATTTTGCAAAAATAGTTTTATTTTCAAAAAATCATTCATAAAAATTATTAGGAATCAATTATTCACCACACAAGAAAACAGTGTTATATCATCAGAAAAAGGGATTTTTCCTCTAAATTCGTTTACTTCTTTGATGATTTTCTCGTGAAATTCTATGGGATTAAGGTTTTTATTATTCCTAATAAAATCCTCAATTCCTATTTCATCAAATAATTCTTCTTTGTTATTAAAAGTTTCTGGCAAACCATCAGTAAAACTAAACAGAAAAAACTGCTCCAAATCACTACAAACGCCTATTTCTAAGAATGGCAAAGGCGTAAAAAAACCTAAAACCGTACAACCTATTTCCAAACGCTCAAAATCAAGATTATTTTCTTTTTGTTGATTATTTTCTGTGTTTTTATTTATCAAATAAGGCGGATTATGCCCCGCATTGATGTATGAAAGTTGTTTTTCTGTACTGTCATAAATAGCCATAAAAAATGTAATAAAATTTTCACCTCTTGCATTATCATAAACAGAAAAATTAAGCTCTTCTACAATCTTTTTGAGGTCGTCTGTTTGGCGTGTAAGTGTGCGCAAAGATGCTTGAAAATTAGCCATCATTAGTGCTGCCGCCATTCCTTTACCAGAAACATCAGCAATACAAATCAAAAAACGAGTATCATTGAGTTTAATATAATCATAATAATCACCTCCCACAGACGAATGAGGCTGATAATAAGCATCAATGTATAATTTATCATTTTTAGGTAGTTTCTTAGGAAAAAGCAATGTTTGTACGTGCCTAGCAATCTCCATTTCCTTTTTGATACCTTCTTGTAGGAGTTGCTGACGTGCCAATTTGCGGTTTTCTATGGCTACAATCAAGATATTAGTCAAAGTTTCTACAAAACTAATGTCTATTTCTTCACTTGTGCTAATAAAAACGTGTGCAATTTCTTTCTGATTGTGTAATATTGGCAAAGAATGTTCAAATTCTGCTAATAATTCTTCTTCAAAAACAGTATTTTCAGGTTTATTTTTTATTCCAAAAGCCACTTTACAACTCCAAATATTATCTTCTGATACAAATAAAACCATTTTCGGGACATTCAAATTTCCACGCAAAGTAAAATGATAAATACGGTACAGTGCCACCTCTGTAAGATTAGCGTTGATAGCTTTCGTAATCTCCAAAAGTGCCTGCAAAGCCATTTCCTTGCGCTGAAAAGTAATAGTATCAAACATTTATGATAAAGATTTATGTTCGTTTCCCACATTCTATGCGGGATTATAATAGTTACACTCTTTCAGATTTTTTTAATATACCCAAATTAGAACTCTTTGCAAGTTAGCAAAAAAAGAAGGAATTATAGCAACATACAAAAAAAATGTGCCAAACTTTCTCAATAGTGTTCTTAGGCAATTTGATGAAGAAATAACAAAAAATGTCAGACAATCTTAAAACTAAAAAAGCTATTCTGAAAAGAATAGCAACCTCCTTGGTTTGTGTCCCACAAACCAACAATTACGACAAAAAATATATTCAACCTCCTTGGTTTGTGTCCCCACAAACCAACAATTACGACAAAAAATATATTTCCTATCATAAGAAATGGGTGGTTGTACTACCTCATTCTGGTTTGTGGGGACACAAACCAGGGCAGTTTAAGAAATAACAAAAAATGTCAGACAATCTTAAAACTAAAAAAGCTATTCTGAAAAGAATAGCTTTTTTGTTGAAATATAACCAAAACTTGCAAATTTTACAATTATTTGCACAATTACCTATGGTGTAATTGTATAAGTGTCTGTTACTTTCGTTAGTTTGATGTTGTTGCGGCGCAAAGAACCAAAAGTATTGTCAGCAGGCAAACCAGCTGCAAAAGTACCACTAACGGTGTAGCTTTTGCTAGGAACAGCAATTCCTGTAAAAGTAATGGTGTAATTGTTGGCTATTGCACCTTCATAATACTTTGCGCTAAGCGTATAATCTCCGTTTGAGAGTGCTGGATTGTTAGGCAAAAGCTCAAAAGATTCAGTGCTAGTAAAACCATTAGAACCTGCGACAGACACAGAAGTAGAAGAATAGGGATTTTTGTATAGAAACATATCTATATCATTGGCTTGGCTTCCGTTGGTGTACGTAAGCGTTACTTTCAGCCCACTAGTGTCCGTAATGACGTTGGCAGGTGGAGTGTCTTCTTTTTTCTTACAATTTTGAAACATTGCAAGTGAAAGAATAGCTACAAGTAGCAGTTGGAAAGAAGATTTTTTGAACATGAATTTTTTATTTAAATGGTTTTTTGAATGAATTTTATTGATTGTTTTTTTGGTTATTTTTTAATAAATATTATATTAAACTTTTGAAGAGTTTTCAGGCTCTCCAAAAGTTGAATTAAGTAGGTTTTTAGAATTAGTTTGTGTTTTGATATAACCAAAATAGTATGTAATCAACTGATTATGAATGTTTTGTATTCATTCACAACTCACAATTAAAAATTCATAATTCCTTGCAACTATTTAGTTGATAGTATAAATTCCTCCCACAACTTTAAGAAGAGCATAATTTTGTCGTCTTGCAGTGCCATAATCATCACTATCAGGCAAATCAGCGGCAAACCTACCTGTTGTAGTATAAGTTTTTCCGTTGGTAATCCCAGAAACAGCAAGATTATAATCCAATGCTTGTTTTCCTGTATAAATCAAAGAAGTGGTGTAACGCACTACAATAGTGTATGATCCGTCTGGAATATCTGCATCACTTGGCAAAATGTCAAAAGATTCTGTGCCAGAAAAACCTCTAGAGCTTTTGACATAGTCAGAGCTTGCTGTGTAAGGGTTTTTGTAGAGATACAAATTCAAATCAGATGTTGCGCCTGTGTAGGTCAGTTTTATTTTGACACCACTTGGGTCGTTTACAACATTAGCAGCCACAGGAACTGGATCTGGGTCTTTTTTCTTACAACTTGCGAACAAAGTAACTGAAAGAAGAGCCACTAATAATACTTGAAACACATTTTTCTTGAACATAATAATTTTTGTTTAAATAATAATTTGGAATAACATGGTGTTTGAAAGGTTTGGTAAGCTCAGTAATTTGCGTAATCAGTTTAGGTTGTGATAACTGCAAATATTGTATAAAAAGCTTTAATTATCAATACTTTGTGTTCATTCACAAGCCGTAATCCAAAAATCACAATTACTAGCTTTCCATAACCTTCGCTACAAAGGTAGATGATATTTTGCTAACAAAAAAATTTTATTCTAATTTATTTTCTCGCACGTAAAACAAACTTAATATTGTTACATAATCCCTAAAACCTATTATAAAATTCTCACTTTTTCAGCCTGTTTTATAATTATATGATAAATAAAAAATGTATTTATCTTGATGTTTTTCAAAATTATTCTCAAATTATTCTAAAATTCATCTTAAATCCCTAAGAAATCCATATTTTTTTGTATTTTTGACAAAAGATTTAAAATAAAAATCAGCAAAAAATAATTAGAAAATAAAAAATGAGAAAAGAAAGTAAAGAATTTTTGTATAAATACCTTAATACTTGCTCTCCTACGGGTTTTGAAAGTGCAGGGCAAAAAGTTTGGCTAGATTATATTAAGCCTTATATTGATGATTATACCATTGATGCCTACGGAAGTGTAGTGGGGATTATCAACCCAAAAGCTAAATACAAGGTCGTTATTGAAGCTCACGCAGACGAGATTGCGTGGTTTGTCAATTATATTGATGACAAAGGTTACATTTATGTCCGCCGTAATGGTGGCTCTGATGCCCTTATTGCGCCTTCTATGCGTGTAAACCTACATACGAAAAAAGGAATGGTTAAAGGAATTTTTGGCTGGCCTGCCATACACGTACGTGCCGACAAAGACCGTGACCCAAAACCAGAAATTAAAAATATTTTTATTGATATTGGCGCATCTTCTAAAAAAGAAGTCTTAGAAATGGGCGTTGATGTGGGTACTGTGGCTACTTTTGCTGATGAACTTACAGAACTTAACGACAAATATTTTGTAGGGCGTGCCTTAGACAACCGTATGGGCGGTTTTATGATTGCAGAAGTGGCTCGTATGGTGAAAGAAAGTAAGAAAAAACTT
>JAYVGJ010000188.1:0-8318 GCA_043772375.1 Raineyaceae bacterium
AGGCAGTTTTTAATATCATTTTCAAATAGACCTTTTGCAAAATATTTCAACTATAATCATTTGACATACAGTATATTACATCAACTAAAATATCAACAAGAGCATTAAAAAATGATTTAATATATTGATAATCAAAAATTTAACAATTTTTTATGATTATCTGTTTTAATTTGTCTTATTATTTGTTTTTAGCAATAACTTAGTAATCAAAGTTTTACGTTCGTACCTCTTATTTCATACTCCTTCATTAAACTTGTTTTTCACGCTAAAATTAGGAATAAATACAAATATTTCTTAAATTGCGCCCAAATTAGAAAAATCAATATACAATATTATCAAAAATCATTAATAATATCAATCCAAATATAGACTTAAACAGGCTTCCAGCTCATATTGCTATCATTATGGACGGAAATGGGCGTTGGGCAAAAAAACAAGGTGCAATGCGTGTTTTTGGTCATAAAAATGCCATAAAAGCCGTTAGAGAAGCATCAGAAGGATGTGCAGAACTAGGCGTTAAATATTTGACTTTGTACGCTTTTTCTACCGAAAACTGGTCAAGACCGCAAAAAGAAGTAGATGCCTTAATGGAACTTTTGGTGCATACTATCAGAGGTGAGGCAAAAACCCTTACCAAAAATAATATCAGTCTGCAATGTATTGGAGATATAGAAAGTTTGCCAAAAAAGTGCCAAAAAGAACTAGCAGAAACCATAGAAATTACTTCTAAAAATACGGGTTTGGTGCTTGTATTAGCACTTAGCTATAGTGGTCGTTGGGATATTATGCAAGCTATGCAAAAAATTGCAGAAGATGTCAAAAACGAAAAAATTAGTTCAGAAAATATAGATAATGACTTGATAAATAGTTATTTATCAACAAAAAATATTCCTGACCCAGAGCTTCTCATACGCACCAGCGGAGAACTTCGTATCAGTAACTTTTTGCTTTGGCAAATGGCTTATACAGAAATTTTCATTGATGAGGTACTTTGGCCTGATTTTCGCAGAGAAAATCTGCACAATGCTATCATCAATTATCAACAAAGAGAAAGACGTTTTGGCAAAACGAGTGAACAACTTTCTTGATGTGTGAAGTGTGATGTGTGAAGTGTGATGTAAATACATTATCTACATCTAAAATATATCAAAAACTACATATCACACATCACACATTACATATCACACATCATAAAAAATTCAACAAAAAATGACAAAAAATATCCTAAAAAGCTTTATAATAGCTTTTTTATTTCTTTTTAGCTTTGTAAACTTACAGTTGCAGGCACAAGACGTGGAAACAAAAGAGTATATTATTGGTGGTATCAATGTTTCTGGTGTGCAATTCCTTGACCCTATTGCAGTAGCTAATCTTTCTGGTCTGAAAGGTGGCGACAAACTCGTCATTCCTAGTACAGATTTGGGAAACGCTATCAAAAAACTCTGGAAAACTGGGCTTTTTGGTCATATTGATATTTTGATAGAACGTACAGAAGGTGAAAAAATCTTCCTAAATATTACTTTGCAAGAACGCCCAAAAATCTCCCGTTTGGAGTTTATTGGCGTGAAAAAAGGTAGCCGTACCTCTTTAGCTGAAAAACTAGGTGGTGTGCGTGGCTCTATTATTACTGATGCTATCACCAAAAATATGAAACTTGGCGTAAAGAAGTTTTATGCTGAAAAAGGCTTTAATAATGCAGAAGTAAACATAGTCCAAATCCGTGATTCTGTCTTGCAAAATGCCGTTATTTTGAAAGTAAAAATAAAGAAAAATTCAAAGGTAAAAGTGCGTGATATTCTTGTGGAAGGCAATACAGAAATTACTGATAAGAAAATTCAGCGTGCTATGAAAACTAAAAAGAAATCTTGGAAAAGAATTTTTAATAATGCTAAATTTATTGCTAAGAAATTTGAAGAAGATAAAGATAAAATCATTGAACTTTACAACACAAAAGGCTACCGTAATGCCCGTATTATTAGTGATAGCGTTTATCCTATTTCTCCTAAACGTGTAATGGTTAAAATCAATATTGAAGAAGGCAAAAAACATTATTTTAGAAATATTTATTGGGAAGGAAATTATAAATATACAGATGCACAACTTGCAAAATATCTTGGTATTCAGAAAGGTGATGTATATGATAGGGCATTGCTAGATAAAAAAATCTCTTTGAGTATGACAGATATTGATATTTCTTCTTTATATATGGATGATGGTTATTTGTTTTTTCGTATAAATCCTATTGAAAGTGTTATTGATGGTGATTCTGTGGACATCAAAATGCAGATTTATGAAGGACAACAAGCTAACATTAACTCCGTGATTATCAACGGAAATACCAAGACTTCTGACCACGTGGTTTTGAGAGAAATCCGTACTATTCCTGGTCAAAAATTTAGTAGAAGACAAATTATCAGAACTAACCAAGCATTGGGTGCATTGGGCTTTTTTGATGCTGAAAAAATACAAATAAATCCTATTCCGCACCCAGAAAATGGTACAGTTGATGTGGAATACAAATTAGTGGAAAAACCAAGTGACCAGCTAGAACTTTCTGGGGGTTGGGGAGGTTTTCAAGGTTTTGTAGGAACTTTGGGCGTTTCTTTCAATAATTTTTCTTTGAGAAAAGCAGGCAAATTACGTAATTGGCGACCTGTTCCCACAGGTGATGGGCAACGCTTGTCTGTAAGAGCGCAAGCTAATGGGCGTGCTTTTCAGAGTTATTCTTTGAGTTTTACAGAGCCTTGGCTAGGTGGGAAAAAACCTAACTCTCTGACTGTCAGCATCTCACACTCTATCCAAAACAGAGGACTTAACCAGCCAGCACAACTTCAAGGAAAGTTACAAATGTCTAGTGTTACTGTTAATTTGGGGCGCAGGCTCAAGTTTCCTGATGATTATTTTGTACTTTCTAACTCTCTTACTTATCAAAGAATGTCACTAGACAACTCCCCTATTAGTGGTAGTTTATTTAATACAGGTGTGGCAAATACAGTTACATTTGGTACTACAATTTCACGTAGTAGTATTGCTAATCCAACTTTTCCACGTGAAGGCTCATCTTTTACACTTTCTGGTACGCTCACACCACCTTTTTCGTTGTTAGCTGGTCAGAAAAGCAAACAAGAGTATGATAAAATGGCACAAGCAGACAAGTTTAAATTTATTGAATATTATAAAATAATGCTTGATGCCTCTATGTTTGCTCCTGTTATTGGCAAATTAGTGTTTCACTCTCGTTTTCATTTTGGCTCACTTAATGCGTATAACAAAAATCTTGGTGTAGGTCCTTTTGAGCGTTTCCAAATGGGAGGAAGTGGTCTTACCAACCAGAATATGCTTATTGGCGTTGATTTGATAGGGCTTCGTGGCTACCGTGATAACGTGATTGTTCCGCAAGACCCAAGCAATAGAACAGGTTCACCAACACTTGGTACACTCTATAACAAGTATGTAATGGAACTTCGTTATCCTATTTCTCTAAATCCAGCCGCTACTATTTTTGTGCTTGGTTTTGCAGAAGGTGGTAATACTTATCTAAATTTTGATACTTATAATCCGTTTAAGGTTTACCGTTCTGTGGGTGTGGGCGCCCGTATTTTTATGCCTGCTTTTGGTATGATTGGGATAGATTGGGGGCAAGCCTTGGATAGCGTTCCTGGTAGCAGTGATGGAGGAAAACAAAATTTTACCTTCACCATTGGGCAACAGTTAAGATAGTGTGTCAATTACGAATTAAAAATTGCGAATTACAGTTTTATTTCTAATACAAAAAAGCACCATAAAATGTATTTTATGGTGCTTTTTATTTATTTTATACTAGGTGAGGCAAGAATTTCGGAAAATGTATTCAAGTCCAGCGGACTGGCACATTTATAAAAAAATTCGTAAAAATGTATTCAGTTCCATAGGAACGGCATATTTATAAATATGCTGTTCCTATGGAACTAATACAAAATTTGTTTTCCGAAATCCTTCCCATTCTTAGTATAAACGTAATTGATAATTCGTAATTCGTAATTGACTAGAGTTGTTTTTTGATTTTCACAAGGTCACAAGCGAGATAAACGGCTTCTCTGAATGAAGTTTCGTCAGCTTCATTTTTTCCTGCAATAGCATAAGCCGTTCCGTGGTCGGGCGAGGTACGAATGACAGGCAAACCCGCCGTAAAGTTGATGCCACGCTCAAAAGCAAGTGTTTTAAATGGCACAAGTCCTTGGTCGTGGTACATTGCTAGCACGCCATCAAATTCTGTATATTTTTTCATACCAAAGAAACCATCAGCAGGAAAACAACCATAAATCAGCATTCCTTTTTTCCTAAAAGCGGTAATAACAGGCTCAATAATGTCTTTTTCCTCTTTGCCAAACATTCCATTTTCTCCAGCGTGAGGATTTAGCCCCAAAATAGCAATACGAGGCTTTTTAATGCCAAAATCTTCTTTTAAAGATTTTTCTAACAGCTTAATTTTACTCTCCACACGTTCTTTTGTGATAAGTTTGGGCGCATCAGCAAGTGCTACGTGTCCCGTAATCACGCCTACACGCAGGTTGTCGCATACAAGGAGCATTAGGCTATCTTTTGCGCCAAAATTTTCTGTAAAATATTCAGTATGCCCCGCATACGTCCAATTTTCATTTGTAATGGTATGTTTGTTGATAGGTGCAGTAACGACTGCTTCCAATTTCCCTCTCAAAAGGTCTTTTGAGGCACTTTCTAAGGCTAAAAAAGCGTTGTTCCCTGCTTCTTCTGTTGCTTCTCCTACTGCCAAAATATCCGTTTCAAAGCAACTGATGAGGTTTATCTTTTTAGGTTGCAAACCTTCCAAATCTTTGATAGTAACAAACTGAAAAGTATCCAAATTTAGGAGTTTGCGGTATTTGAGCAATATTTTTGACGAACCATAAATAACTGGGGTACAAATACTTAGCATACGAATATCTGCAAAAGTTTTCATTATTACTTCTACTGCCACGCCATTATAATCTCCTATTGTAATGCCAATAATTGGTTTTTCTGCCGTTATTCTATCTAAAATAGCATTTTCTTGTGTAGCTTTTTCTATAATACTTTTATCAGAATTGCGCTTATCAGAAAATCTATTATTATTGTTTTGTTTGATATTTTTGTGTTGATTTTGATTCATTTGAAATAAATAAAAATATTTAGTTATAACAGACCTACTACGAAAGTCTAAATAGTGTAGCAATTTAGCAAAAAAGTATTATTTTTGCAATTATTGAAAAAATAAAATATAATAAGTGGCTAAATGGGGTTGTCTGACAATTTTGTGGTTTGTACTTTAAAATAAAAGCTACTTAATTTACACGCTTAAGTTGTTGATCATACTACTACACATTGCTTGTCCGTTTCCCTGCGTTCCACGTGGGGAACGACAAACAAAAACTATGTATAGTAGTATGGTTGTTGATAAGAAAAGATATGTAATAGCTTGATAGTCAAATAATTCAAGCGTTATTATTCTACAAAAGGTATCAAAAAAACCTCCGTTGTTTGGTGTTTTAGCGCAGCGACACCACACTGCTGTCAACTTAAGGATTTTAAAACTTAAAACTGGGATACTTCACAAATAGCCAGCGGCTTTCGTGAAGTTGGTTAGATAGAACAGAAGCGTTCAAGTGCATAAATAGAATACTTTTCTACATTCAAAATAATTTCTTCGTAGCTAGTAACTTCACGAAAGTCTGCGACTATTCGTGAAGTTTTCCTTAAGTTGATAACAGTGTGGTGTCGCTACCCTAAAACACCAACAAAGGCAGTTTTTAATATTATTTTTAAATAGACCTTTTGCAAAAAATACAAGTGTAATTATTTGATAAACAGTGTATTACATCAAATAAAATATCAACAACTTAAGTTAAACTGTTCAGAAGGTCATAATGAACTTCACCCAGTTTTTGGATAATATAACAGCGCAAAATCAAGCACTTGAGTATTTCTCCTCCGTCAGCTAAAGCAAACGGCAAAACATAATAAACAAAGGTAGTTATTTTCTTTTAATTTTTTTAGGGAATATATATATTTTGATAATTTTTTCTATAATTTTAACATCAAATCCTAATACTAGAAAATATGACACAAAAACGAATTTTTTTATTAATAATTACCTTTGTTTTAATTTTGATAGGAATTTATTTTTACTTTTATCAACATAAAAATAATACAAAAAAACAAAAAACAAAAAATCTTCTTGAAAAAGATAGTATTTCTAAAAATATTGAAGATTATACTGAAAATAATTTATTTGTAGTTTATGTTTTAAACACAAAAAAGCAAGATTTAAAACTCTATTGGAAAGATGAAAAACAAAGACATTTCAAAACTATAAAAAGTTTAAAAGCATTTCTGGAAATAGAAAATCAGGATTTAGTATTTGCAATGAATGCAGGAATGTATAAAAAAGATTATTCTCCCAACGGACTTTTTATTGAAAATCAGTTGCAAAAAGCACCCCTAGACACCACAAGCGGAAAAGGGAATTTTTATCTAAAACCAAATGGTATTTTTTATCTAACAACAGAAAATGTACCTTTTGTTTGTACTACAAGCAATTTTATTGAAAAAGAGAATAACAATAAAAAACTCAAATATGCTACACAATCTGGTCCAATGCTCGTCATTGATGGGCAGATTCATAAGGAGTTTAGAGAAAATTCTAAGAACTTAAATATCAGGAACGGTGTAGGAATTTTGCCCAATAATGAAGTGCTTTTTGTGATGTCTAAAAAGGAAATAAATTTTTATGACTTTGCTAATTATTTCAAATTGATGGGTTGCAAAAATGCTTTGTACCTTGATGGTAATGTTTCTCGCACTTATTTAGCAGAAAAAAAATGGGTGCAATTAGACGGTGATTTTGGCGTTATTTTTGGAGTAAGCACTCAAAAAGATAAATCTTCAATCTTGGAATAGTGCAAAAATATTTTCACTTATTCTTAAATGATATATTCATAAAATTTTTAACATTTAATATTTTTCTAAAAAAAATCAAAAAATAAGTCTTAATACTCAAAATTTTTGTTATTTTTGTGGGAATAGATTAAAATCCAAAATTTACCTTATTTATGGCAACAATTGCATCAAAATCTGCTGATAAAGCAAGTGCTAAATCTTCTAAAAAAGAAGCAAAATATAATTTTTCTAAGGAACAATACTTAGATTGGTTTGAAAAAATGTTGCTTATCCGCCGTTTTGAGGAGAAAGCAGGACAATTATATGGAAAACAAAAGATAAAAGGCTTTTGCCATTTATATATAGGGCAAGAAGCCTGCGCTGTGGGTGCTGCAAGCGCACTTACAAAAGATGACAAATGGATTACGGCATACCGTGACCACGGGCATCCACTAGCACTAGGAACGCCCCCACGTGCTGTAATGGCAGAACTTTACGCAAAAGCCACAGGTTGCTCCAAAGGAAAAGGCGGTTCTATGCACATTTTTGATAAAAACGTCAATTTTGTAGGCGGACACGGCATTGTAGGCGGACAAATTCCGTTGGGCGCAGGTCTTGCATTTGCAGAGCAATATAATGGCACGAAAAATCTTTGCATTTGCTATATGGGTGATGGTGCAGTGCGTCAGGGCGCATTACACGAGGCTTTTAATATGGCTATGCTCTGGAAACTTCCTGTTATTTTTGTGGTAGAAAACAATGGCTACGCAATGGGAACGTCTGTTGGGCGTACTTCAAACGTAACGGAGCTTTACACACTTGGCGAATCTTATGATATGCCTTCTGAAAGCATTGATGCAATGCGTGTGGAAGAAGTACATTTGTCGGTGGCTCGTGCTGCAGAACGTGCTAGAAAAGGTGATGGACCTACTTTTTTGGAGTTTAAGACTTACCGTTACAAAGGACATTCTATGTCTGACCCTGCAAAATACCGTACAAAAGAAGAGTTAGAAGCCTATAAAATGCTTGACCCAATTGAGCAAGCTCGTGCCGTTATTTTGAAGGAAAAATACGCTACAGAGGTTTATTTTGAAGAACTTGAAGAGAAATTGCGTTTGCTTATAGAAGATTCTGTGCAATTTGCAGAAGATTCTCCTTATCCAGAGGCATCAGAAGCCTATACAGACGTTTATATGGAAGAATATCCATTTTTGAAAGAATAATTTTGATGTGTGATATATGATATATGATATATGATGTGTGATATATGATGTAAATACATTGTACGAACATAAAATACATCATACATCATACATCACACATCACACATCACACATCACACATCACACATCACACATCACACATCACACATCACACATCACACATCACACATCACACATCACACA
>JAYVGJ010000189.1:0-4189 GCA_043772375.1 Raineyaceae bacterium
AGGCAGTTTTTAATATCATTTTCAAATAGACCTTTTGCAAAATATTTCAACTATAATCATTTGACATACAGTATATTACATCAACTAAAATATCAACAACTTAATGTAGGTTAATGCACAAGGCTAAATTTCTTACTACTTTTGCATCAACATAAAACTTCTAAACACAAACTATTATGTCAAAATGGATATTAGATGCGACCCATTCAGAGGTGCAATTCAAAGTCAAACATTTGGTAATTTCCAATGTTACTGGTTCTTTTAATGATTTTTCAGGCGAAATAGAAAGCTCTGATGATAGCTTCTCTGACCTAAAAACAACTTTTTCTGCGGTTGTAGCAAGTATTGATACCAACCAAGCACAACGTGATGAGCATTTGAAATCTGATGATTTTTTTGCTGCTGCTGCTTTCCCACATATTACTTTTAGTTCTACTGAAAAATTGCAGAAAAATGGTGATGCTCATACTTTGAATGGCACTTTGTCTATTCGTGGAGTAGAAAAACCATTACAACTTTCTGTGGATTTTGGTGGAATTGCCAAAGATGGTTACGGACAAATCAAGGCAGGTTTTGAAATTACAGGCAAAATCAGCCGTAAAGAGTTTGGAATAACTTGGTCAGCTCTTACAGAAGCAGGTGGTCTAATGGTAGGTGATGAAGTAAAACTAATGCTTAATGTGCAATTTGTAAAACAAGCTTAGGTTTCAACTACGAATTACGAAAAAAAGTATCAAAAAAGCCCTAAATCAAGTAATTTAGGGCTTTTTAGTTTGATGTTATTTTCTGACTACTAATTTTTTACAAAAACCTTATTTACAATCAATTTATTATCAATAGAGTTTATGAATAACTTAAAAATGTCTTTGAAAAGTCCACCTACTTCCTAAGGAGGGGTTAGGGGTGGTTAAAAATAGAATTATTCATAAACTCTATTGGTTTGCAGATAATAAATTTCTATGTTGTCAGAAGTTCCCTTCTGACAACAAAAAAACATTTCTCTAAATAATAAAACCAATACCTTTTCTTTGGTTGGTATTGACGTTTGCCACAAGTTCACCCAATCTTTCTTCTACAAGTTCCTTATTGACGACAATTTTAGCATTTGCGCCAATTTTATCAGGAATATCAAACAGAAATTCATTCAAAAGGTGGCTCATAACCGTTTGTAAGCGTCTTGCGCCAATATTTTCTGCTTCAGAATTGATATAAAATGCAATTTCTGCAATTTTTTCTAACGCATCATCTTGGAAAGTAAGTTCTACTTCTTCTGATTTTAAAAGGGCTTCATATTGCCTTGTAAGGGCATTTTTAGGTTCTTTGAGAATATGATAAAAATCATCTTTTGTAAGGCTTTGTAGCTCCACACGGATAGGAAAACGCCCCTGAAGCTCTGGAATAAGGTCTGAAGGCTTAGAGAAATGAAACGCACCAGCGGCAATAAACAAGATATGGTCAGTTTTCAAAACACCGTATTTGGTGCTTACTGCGCTACCTTCCACAATAGGCAAAAGGTCTCTTTGCACGCCCTCACGGCTCACTTCTCCCCCAGAATTATTGCTTCTGCTCGTTACTTTGTCTATTTCATCAATAAAAATAATCCCAGAATTTGCTGCTAGTTGGAGTGCTTCTTCTTTGACTTCGTCCATATCAATTAGTTTTGATGCTTCATCTTCCAACAAAATCTTTTTTGCCTCACCAATAGTAACTTTTCTTTTCTTTGATTTTGCAGGAATAAGTCCGCCCAGCATCTCTTGTATGCCTACCATAGACATTTCGTCCATACCAGGTGCCATTACGCCCACGCCAGAAACGCCACTTTGTTTTACGTCAATCTCAATTTTTCTGTCGTCCATCTCACCACTACGAATTTTCTCACGAAAACGCTCCCTAGTGCGCTGATTAAGCTCTTCATCTTCTTTATTAGCATTTATTTGAAAACCTAAATCATTGTTGTTATAATCACCGTTATTTTGTTGATTTTGAGCAAATTGTATAGGCGGAATAAGCGCATTAAGGATAATTTCCTCAACGGCTTCTGCTGCTTTTACCTTTACAATCTCTTGTTTTTGAGTCTTGACCATAGTCACCGCTTGCTCTGCCAAATCTCTTACCATACTTTCCACATCACGCCCCACGTAGCCAATTTCTGTAAATTTAGTTGCCTCCACTTTCACAAAAGGCGCATTTGCAAGTTTTGCTAGGCGGCGGGCAATTTCAGTTTTTCCTACACCAGTTGCACCAATCATCAAAATATTATTAGGAACTATCTCATTTTGGATATCTGATGGGCTGTTCATTCGCCTCCAACGGTTACGCAAAGCAATAGCAACATTTTTCTTTGCATCTTTTTGTCCAATGATGTATTTATCAAGTTCTGCAACAATCTGTTGCGGGGTGAGGTCTTTGCTCATTTGCTGATTTCTTAATTGTGAATTGTGGATTGTGAGTTGTGAAGTAAAATACACAACTACACAAGTCATTTTGACTACTTTCTTGTAAACACTCCTTTTTATTAAAATGTTGTTTTGGAATGTAAATTTACGAAAAAATGTAGTTATTCTCTATAAATTTTAAAGATTTAAGGTTTTTTTAGTATGTTTGTAAGGAATTGTAAATTATGAATTGTAAATGAATGCAAAATATTGACAATCAGGTTATTGTATTTTGATAATAAATTTAAAAACGACTTTAAATTATGAAAAAAATATTTATTTTGGTGATAGCATTTTGTATGTTATTATCTCTCAATGCAAATGCAGGCACATTTTCAGGCGCAAATGCTAATAATTTCACGCCAAAAAGTGAAATTTCTGACAACAAAAATACCAGAAAAATCAAAACTATTCAGAAACTTCTTAACACAAAAATTGGGAAAAAAATTGAAAAATTCATCATCAAAAAAACGCTTAAAAAACTTCAAAAACAAGCACTAAATCCTCAAAAAAATAAGGGAGATGGTCTGTTTACGCTAGGAATTGTTCTTTTTGTATTGGGTGTTTTATCTTTATTGACAGGAATTGTGCTTATTATTGCAGGAAGCACACTTCTGGGCATTATTCTTGTCATAGTTGGGCTTCTTCTTTTAGGCATTATTATGTTTTTTCTCTCTTTGTTGGCTAATGCTTTTAGACATTAAAATAACTCAAAATTTGAAAAATTATGAAAAAAATATTTTTTGTATTGATAGCATTTGGCATGTTATTATCTTCTAATGTGTTTGCAGGCGCAAATGCTGATAACCCTGTGCCAAAAAGTGAAATTTCTGATGTCAGAAAATCAAAGAAAATCAAGACTATTCAGAAACTTTTAGGCACCAAAATTGGAAAATGGATAGTCAAAAAAGCTATCAAAAAACTGCAAAAAAAGGTTTTAAACCCTCAAAAAAGCAAAATAGACCCGCCAAGTGCCTTAGTTATTTTGCTGATATTATTGCTTATACTACTTCTCGGGATTTTATTGCTTAAAGTATTGGGTAGTGTTCTTCTTATCATTGCACTTGTTCTTTTGATTGGCTACTTTGTTTTTTTATCTATTTTTAACTTTGATAATTGGAGAAGAAGTGTAAGCTAAAAAATTGTGAATGAGTGGAAAAACAACTTTGAATTATGAAAAAAATCTTTATTGTATTGATAGCATTTTTGATGCTAACGCTTTCTAGTACGTATGCAGGTATAAACACACACATATATGCACCAAAAAATGAAATTTCTGACAAGAAAAATCAAAGAAAAACCAAAACTATTCAAAAAATATTATCCACAAAAATAGGGAAATTTATAGTTGAAAAAGCTATTAAAAAACTTCAAAAAAAGCAACTCAAAAATGACCTCAAAACAAAAAAAACAACCAAAAATAAGCGTGCTATAATGATTTTTTCTCTTGGCGCATTGCTTTTAATTGGCGGAATTGTTTTGCTTTTTGCAGGTTACACGCTTTTAGGGATTATTTTGGGTGTGTTGGGTTTGGCTATTATTGTTACTTTTCTGTATCTTATTTGGCTGATTAGCAATGCTTTTAGCCAATATAAATGATTTTAAAAAGTATTTAGTTGCCACAAATACACAGATAAAATATGTATTTAATTTGTGTAAGTAATGTCTTGTAAATAAAGTTCTAATTTAACCGCAAAGGCGCAAAGTTTAAATACACGCAAAGAACGCAAGGTGGTAGTACGTTTTTTGTATTT
>JAYVGJ010000190.1:0-1744 GCA_043772375.1 Raineyaceae bacterium
AGGTCTGACCAACAATAAAAACTGTCATTTCATTTTAAAAAGAGATTATGGTCAGACCTTCGTTGCTCTACGGTACAGACATAATCTCTTTTTAAAATTGTGTACGGTAGCAAATAAAAACATTAACGAAATAGTTATCTTTTCGTTAATGTTTTTTATTTTGTCAATAATGTTATCTCTTCTATCTAAAATCAATAAATATGAAATCTAATCTTTTCCTTTTTTTTCTTATTATTCTTCCTTATTGCATTATAAATGCACAAAATACAGGTCAAAAAGCTACCCAAAAAGCTGATTCTAATAATGTTGAAAAGTTTTCTATTCACGCCCAAACGACAGTTATCAACCAATTTAAACCAAAATTTGATGCGCCCTACACAGGTAATAAAAGCCTTACGACAGACGAAGAAGACCAAACTTCTATCACTTCTACTCTGTTTTTAGGAGCGAAATTATGGAAAGGAGCAAGTATTTTCCTTAATCCTGAGATTGCAGGTGGCTCTGGTTTGAGTAGTGCGCAAGGAATTGCGGCTGCCACCAATGGAGAAACTTTTAGGGTGGGAAGCACAGCCCCACAAATTTATTTAGCAAGACTGTTTTATAGGCAAATTTTTGCGCTTTCAGCAGAAACAACGCCACAAGAAACAGATTTTAATCAATTAAAAGAAGCAATTCCTACTAAATATCTTTCTTTTACGATAGGAAAAATAGGTGTGGCAGATTACTTTGACCACAATGGCTATAGTCACGACCCTCGCAGGCAGTTTATGAGTTGGGCTCTTATGGATAATGGTGCTTGGGATTATCCCGCAAACACACGTGGCTACACGCCAAGCATTGTTTTGGAGTACGTTACGCCAAAAAATGAGTTGAGGTATGGTCTTTCTTTAGTGCCACTTGTTGCTAACGGAAACAAAATCAACCAAGATATTTCAAAAGCTAGTTCACATTCGCTAGAATATACGCACAAGCACAAAATACGCAATAGAATAGGTGCAATACGTTTTTTAGGTTTTATTACAAGTGCTAATATGGGCAATTATAACCAAAGTATTGCACTTTCTCCAACAAATCCAACCATTGAGGCAACCAGACAATATGGAAATATCAAGTACGGCTTTGGTATCAATGCAGAACAAGAAATAAGCAGCAACGTGGGCATATTTTTTAGGGCAAGTTGGAATGATGGTAACAATGAAACGTGGGCATTTACGGAAATAGACCGTAGTATGAGCGCAGGAGTAAGCATCAATGGGCAGAAATGGAAACGGGAAAATGATAATATTGGTTTTGCTTATGTAGTTTCTGGCATTTCAAAACCACATAGAGATTACCTAAAAGCTGGTGGCGAGGGGTTTATGTTGGGAGATGGCAACCTCAATTATGGTTTAGAACACCTCACAGAACTTTATTATTCTGCGCAAGTTACAAACAGCGTTTATGTGAGTGGTGCGTATCAAATGCTCGTAAATCCTGGCTATAACAAAGATAGGCAAGGACTTGTGAATGTTTTTTCTGTGCGTTTGCACGTAAGAATATAGGTATTTTAGAGTTTTCTCTGAGAATTTTTTGAGAAAATTTCAATAAAAATACTAATTTTGTAAAATCTTATCCAATATAACACAAATTTAGTATAAATTCATAGAATTTAGACTTTGGACATAATTTTGATATTTTTTATAAAAAGGCAGATTTTTCTTCTTACATTTAATTGATGAAAAAAAACAAAAAACAGAAAGAATCT
>JAYVGJ010000191.1:0-2832 GCA_043772375.1 Raineyaceae bacterium
CAGTATTTTTACACTATTTCAGACCCCAATTTTATTGTGGGAATGCGCTATGCGTGGCGTGTGCGGGTCATTGATGATAGCAATAGAGATGCTTTTATAAATAACGGTTATTCAGCCGTTTGTGAGTTTACGTATGCGCCCACGCTTGCCAATGGGCAAACCTTAGTGCCAATACTTGCTCCTGCAAACATTCAGGCAGAAGGCAAAGGCATAAGGGCTGGGCGTGTGTGGTGGTCAGCTTTTGCAGGCGCAGTTATTGACAGACCAGACCGTTATAAAGTGGAATATAAAAAGGTGGGCGCTAGCGGAAACGCTGGGTTAGAGTGGTTTTCAGAGTTCACCACCACAAATGAACTTTTGATAAATCAGGGTTTAGAGCCTGCCACCACGTATGAGGCAAGGGTACAAGGAGAAAAAGGCGGTTTTTTGGGAGATGCTTCTAGCATTGTTACCTTTACGACTTTTACGCCTGTAGCGGCTGTATGTGGGGTTACGCCTATAAATGCGCTGGCAAATATGACCCCTATGCGCAATGCCCGTATAGGAATGCCTATTGAAGTAACAGGTTTTGAGGTAGTTTTGGATAGTTTGGAGCAGGAAAGCACACTTGGTGTGTATTCTGGGCGTGGGCTTATTAAAATTCCGTTTATGCTTAATCAAACCTTTACGGTACTTTTTGAGAGCCTTTTTATCAATGAATTGGGGCAGGCTGGAGAAGGGAAAGTTTGGTTTAAAACCAAACCTATTGAAGAATGGATAGCAGAAAACACGCCACCCATTTCGGAGCAACCCATTAGTTTTATGGATTTTGAGCCTGGTACAACGGTTTTTCCTGTGGTGATAACTGGAATAGTAGTTTTGCCCAATGGTCAGGTTACTGTGGTTACGCCCAATGGCACTTTTTTAGCAGATACCACGCTAATACCTCGTCCTGTGCTTAAACCAACGGTTATAGAAGACAAAAACGGCAATCAATTTATTGTTCACCCAGATGGAACGGTTACAAGTTTAGGGCAAGCAGGTTTTATCCCAAAACCAATGACCACAGAAGAAAAACTAGATAAAATCCGTAGAGGGCTTTATTTGGAGGCTTTAAAGGATTATAAAACGCAAATAGAAACTTATTACACCAGCAAAAATGAGCCTATTCCCACACGTGGACCAAGAAATCACAACAAAAATATCATTATTGATTTGCCAGAATGTATTGGTACAGAAACCAACGAAATAAAAACAAATTATTTAGCAATAAAAGATAACGTAAATAAAAAAGAATTGCGTAATAGCAATTTAAATCTTACCTTGAGGACGAGTAAGAAACTTACATATGATGCACTTGCGCAAATAGCACTTACTAATCTAAGTGCAAGAGTAAAAATTACAGAAACAGAATTTAGTAAGTTTTTGAGTGGTGGTGAATTTAAAAAACAAATAGATACTACTTGTGGAACGTGGGCAAACATACGAATAGATGTAAATAGACCAATTGTAATACTTGTAAATGGGCATTATAATGGTACTGGTGTGTTGGGTGTAGATGTAGGTGGTGAGAAATATTGGAATTATTTTGATGCAACACATCAAAATGTTTTAAAAACAGAATATAATCATAATATACAATTTTTATATGTTGATGCTTCTAGTTTTATTGGAGCAGATAAAGACTTTAAAGACAGGTATTTACTTGGTAAGAACTATATTTTAGATAATCTTTTATATATTTACTTTCGCAGGTTGTCTGCAAATAAACAGCCTATCTACGTTATTGCTCATAGTGAGGGTGTGGCTTATGCTGCTGGAATTATAGAACATTTCACAGATTATGATATAAAAGTGTCAGAAGCAGTATATTTATCAGGAGACGAATGTGACGAAAAAGATGCAAAAACTATTAGTACCGTGCCAACCTATCAAATAGAGTATATGTATTGGGATAAAAGTTTCCCAGATGGAAATTGTGAACCTGAATTTGATTGGGTTATTGGAACTAACTTTATATACAAGACCTATGCGGGTTTAAAAGGGGTTACCAAATTTGGGATAATCTCTGGAGATTTTTCTGCTTCAACTGTTCATGGCTCAACGGGAGATTTAGCTGAGTCATTTAAATATGTAAATGATTTAAGAAATGTAAATGTAATTTCATCTTTAAATGCTAAGGGTAAGACTTATTACAAACAAACAAGCACAGGAGGTGGTAGTAAATTTTATAAAATAAATAGTGATATCATTGGAGATACACATCCGCAATGGAACAACACAACAAATGAAATAGATTATACTTTACCTTGTAATAAATAATATGAAAAAAATAAGATATTTTATTAAAATTTTCTTTGGGGTATTATTGATAGTCCTTATCACACTAATTCTTATTCTATGGATTAGTGGCGGATTTTTGAAACCAGGTCCACCATTGCCAAAGTATCAAACTGAATTTCAAAAAAGGTTTAAAAGTACATCTTTAAAAATTGATGTGGATAATTCTGTTATAACTTTGTGGGTGCAAGATTCATTAAAATATGCTCTTAAATACCCTAATGGATTTAAGAAAAAAGAGCTAATGGATTCTTTATATAAAGAATATATAAAGATATATAAAGATGAAAATAATAATGCTACTACTTTAAACATTATTATTTATAATAATTTTATTAGAAAATCACACGAGGTGGGGCGTAAATTGGATACAATGATAAGATATCCACTAAAAAAATAAGGTAGACAGTTTAAGGGTAGATTTTACCCAAAAACTACTTCCAAGCCCACAATTATTTGGTTTTGATGCTCGTAGAAAGGGGAATACTTACTTTAAATGGGCTAAAAACTTTG
>JAYVGJ010000192.1:0-17989 GCA_043772375.1 Raineyaceae bacterium
GTTATGATAGTTCAACCCCGTTGGGGTTGTTTCTACAAGGAAAACTGTATTAAAAACCCTGAAACTAGCAGTTGCTAGCGTTTAACAATCATAACCCCATGTGGAACGTGGGGAACGACAAACAAAAACTATGTATAGTAGTATGATTTTATTTTCTATTAGAGTTTTTATACCTTGATAATGAATAAGTTATGTTATAAATACTTCAAAACCACCCCTGACCCCTCCTTGAAAAGGACGGGAACAAAGCTCCCCTCCTTCCTAAGGAGGGGCTGGGGGTGGTTTTTGTTGATTATTTATTGCTAAATACTTGATAATCAAATTATAAAAACTCTATTACTTATTATCCATTTTATCATCATTAATAATTATTCTTTGCAGGAAACTGTGTAATCTCAATTATTTGTGATGATTTTTCTAATATTATCAGATAAAAATCTAACACAAAAATAGGATTTTTCTCTCATAAAATTGTATTTTCTTTCAAATTTGATAAATTGCATAAAATATCCAAATTCAAAATATGCAAGACCAAACTATCTATAAACCGCAAAATCATATTCGTATTGTTACGGCTGCCTCTCTTTTTGACGGACACGATGCCGCAATAAATATTATGAGGCGCATTATTCAGGCTTCTGGCGCAGAAGTCATACATCTCGGACACAACCGCAGCGTGATGGAAATTGTAGATTGTGCCATTCAAGAAGATGCGCAAGCTATTGCACTCACAAGCTATCAGGGCGGACACGTGGAGTACCTCAAATATATGTATGATTTGCTCAAAGAACGCAACGCAAATATCAAAATTTTTGGTGGCGGCGGTGGCACTATTTTGCCAACTGAAATAGCAGAACTCCACGCCTACGGTATCAATAAAATTTATTCTCCTGATGATGGCAGAGCTATGGGACTGCAAGGAATGATAAATGATTTGATGAAACAAGCAGATTTTCCTACCTACAAAGATGAGAAAAACAACCTAAAACAACTCTTAGAAAATACAAAAGCTAAAAATGAGTTGTCTATTGGTCGTCTGATTTCTGTTGCTGAAAATCACCCAGAAATCTACAAAACGCTCCATATCAAAAAAGAAATAGAAAATCAGCCTAAAATACCCGTTTTGGGCATCACCGGCACAGGTGGTGCAGGGAAATCTTCCTTGGTTGATGAATTAGTACGTAGATTTTTAATTAACTTTGAAAACAAAAGTATAGCCGTTATTTCTGTTGATCCTTCTAAAAGAAAAACAGGTGGCGCACTGCTTGGCGACCGTATTCGTATGAATTCCATCTCCAATGGTCGTGTGTATATGCGTAGTTTGGCGACAAGACAGTCAAATTTGGCACTTAGTCAGTATGTGCAAGATGCCATAGATATTTGTAAATTGGCAAATTTTGACTTGATTATTGTAGAAACCTCTGGAATTGGGCAATCTGATACAGAAATTGTAGAACATTCTGACGTTTGTATGTATGTAATGACCTCTGAATATGGCGCAGCAACGCAATTAGAGAAAATTGATATGTTGGATTTTGCTGATATTATTGCTATCAATAAATTTGATAAACGTGGCTCATTAGATGCAATGCGTGATGTCAAAAAGCAATACAGACGAAATCATAGCCTTTGGGAAGCTCCAGAAGAAGATTTGCCTATTTACGGAACAATTGCCTCACAGTTCAATGACCCAGGAATGAACACGCTTTATAGGAAAGTGATGGATAAAATTGTGGAGAAAACTGCCGTAAATGCCCTAACATCTGATTTTAGTGTTTCTGAAAAAGCATCAGAAAAAATTTATATTATTCCACCTGAAAAAATCCGTTATTTGTCTGAAATTGTGGAAAGTAGCGCAGAATACGACAATTTCACTACCAAACAAAGCACAATTGCCCGCAAAATGTACCAACTCAAAGGTACTATTGAGATGTTGCGTGCTAACATTGGCAAAAAAACCATTGAAATTATAGAGAAATCTGATAATTTGGTGTATGCAGTAGAAAACGTCCAAGATGAGCCTGCTTACCTCTCTGATTTAGTTGATATTTACAACCAATTAGAGAAAAAACTAGATTTGGAATGTAAGGAAATGCTTATGGAATGGGAAGCCACCAAAAAGCGTTATCGTGCCGACAAATACCAGTTTCAGGTGCGAGATAAGATAATTGAGCAAGATTTGTTTAGCATTTCTTTGTCAAACACAAAAATTCCAAAGGTTGCTTTGCCAAAATACGAAGATTGGGGAGATATTTTGAGGTGGCTTTTGAGTGAAAATGCGCCAGGGTTTTTCCCGTATGCAAGTGGCGTTTTTCCGCTAAAACGTGAAGGAGAAGACCCTACACGTATGTTTGCAGGTGAGGGCGGACCAGAGCGCACCAACAAGCGTTTTCATTACGTATCAAAAGGAATGCCTGCAAAACGCCTTTCTACGGCTTTTGATAGCGTAACTTTATATGGAGAAAACCCTGACCATAGACTTGATATTTACGGAAAAATAGGCAATTCTGGGGTGAATGTTGCCACGCTTGATGATGCCAAAAAACTGTATTCAGGTTTTGATTTGTGCAATCCAACTACTTCAGTATCAATGACAATCAACGGTCCTGCGCCAATGATTTTAGCGTTTTTTATGAATGTCGCTATTGACCAACAATGCGAAATTTATATCAAAAAGAACGGTTTGGAAGACGAAATCAACAAAAAAATAGCGGATATTTATAAGAAAAAAGGTGTTGTTCGTCCCACTTACAACGAGGATATTCCAGAGGGAAATGATGGTTTGGGTTTGATGCTTTTGGGCGTTACGGGGGAAGACGTTTTACCTGCTGATGTATATCAAAAAATCAAAACTTATGCCATCTCACAGGTGCGTGGGACGGTTCAGGCGGATATTTTGAAGGAAGACCAAGCACAAAATACGTGTATTTTTTCTACGGAATTTGCCCTGCGTATGATGGGCGACATTCAGCAGTATTTTATTGAGAAAAAAGTCCGTAATTTCTATTCTGTAAGTATTTCTGGTTATCATATTGCGGAAGCGGGTGCAAATCCTATCACGCAACTTGCCCTCACACTTTCAAATGGCTTTACTTTTGTGGAATATTATTTGAGTAGGGGAATGAATATTGATGATTTTGCACCAAATTTGTCGTTTTTCTTTTCTAATGGAATGGATCCCGAATATGCTGTTTTGGGGCGTGTGGCTAGGCGTATTTGGGCAAAAGCTATGAAATACAAGTACCACGCCAACGACCGTTCTCAAAAATTAAAATACCATATCCAAACTTCTGGGCGCAGTTTGCACGCTCAAGAAATTGCTTTTAACGATATTAGAACTACTTTGCAGGCACTTTATGCCATTTATGATAATTGCAATTCTTTGCACACCAATGCCTATGATGAGGCTATCACAACGCCTACAGAAGAAAGTGTTAGGCGTGCAATGGCTATACAACTCGTTATCAATCACGAACTTGGACTTGCAAAAAATGAAAATCCTTTACAGGGCGCATTTATTATTGAGGAACTTACGGATTTGGTAGAACAGGCAGTTTTGAATGAATTTAAGTCTATTTCGGAGCGTGGAGGCGTTTTGGGCGCAATGGAGCGTATGTATCAGCGTAGCAAAATCCAAGAAGAAAGTATGCATTATGAGATGAAAAAGCACACAGGAGAACTTCCTTTGATTGGTGTAAACACGTTTTTAGACCCACAAGGCTCACCAACTATCATACCTTCAGAGGTTGTTCGTAGTACAACAGAAGAGAAAGAATTTCAAATTTCTATGCGTGATGCCTTTCACAAGCGCAATGAAGCAGTTTCTGGTGATATTCTCAAAAAATTGCAAGAAACGGCAATAAATAATGGTAATATTTTTGAGATGCTGATGGAATGTGCTAAAATATGCAGTTTGGGGCAGATGTCAAACGCACTTTATTCTGTTGGAGGACAATATAGAAGGAATATGTAGGTTCTTTGTAGGGGCTGGGCTTGTCCCTGCCCAAACTTGCGAAAGCAATACGACAAATAATTTTAATTAAAAAAAACTTTAAATTTCAAAATTGATGACAAAGAAAATCATTATTAGTTGTGTGTTGAGCCTAGTTTTTGGCTCGCAACTTTGTGCACAAGATAAAAACCTCTTACCTGAAAACGCTGAAAAAAGTAATCTTGTTGCTACATTTCCAGTAAAACCCGTTGTTTATTTTGTTAACGGCGTGCAACTAAAGCCAACATTTTCTGCAATGTTTGGTATTTCACCTTTATCCTCACTCAATCCTAATGATATTGAGAAAATTGAAGTTCTGAAAGGAACAGATGCAGTTACTAGATATGGTGCAAAAGCTGTAAATGGCGTTGTGCTTGTGACTACAAGGAAGAAATAAACCGCTAATCTCTTGCTAATATTGTGCAAATGTTATGCAAATGTTATCTAAACATTAAAAAATAATGAACTTATAAGAAAAAGTTTGTTAGGAGTTTCATTTTGTACGGAAGTATTCTAAACTGCTGAAAATCAAGTTTTTTAGCAGTTTGTTTTTTAGATATTTGGTTAAAATACATTTTAACCAAATATCTTATTGAGAAAAAATCTGAAAAAACTTAGTAAAAAGTTTTTTTTTAGTAAAAAACTCTTTATATTGCACTCTAAAACTAAACCAAAATTTTAAAAATCATGACAAAAAAGCTACTTGCTAGTTTTGTCCTCACCATTATATTTGCAATGCAAGTATATGCGCAGGGCAGGACAGTAACCGGAAAAGTCACCAACAAAGAGGGCGCAATACCTGGTGCGAGTGTTCTAGTTAAAGAGAATGTTTCAATTGCTACAGTAACAAGCGACAATGGAGATTACACTCTTGCAAATGTACCTGATAATGCCACACTTGTATTCTCTTTTCCCAATTCTACAACGGTAGAAGTCTTAGTTGGAAATCAAACTGTTATTAACGTAACATTGAATGATGATGAAACATTAGGTACTGTTCTTGTTGAGGGTGCCGTAGGTATTAAACGTGAGGCTCAGTCAAATATCAGTGGTGTTGCTGTGATAAAAGGTGCTGATATTACACAAGGTAAATCTCTTAGCTTGGCGCAGGGACTTACTGGTAAAATAGCAGGTCTGCAAATTAGTACCACTAGTAGTGGTGTAAATGCACAATCTCGTATTACTTTGAGAGGTAGTCGTTCCATCTTGGGTAATAACGAAGCTCTTGTGGTTATTGATGGTTCACAATCTACTCAAGATGTATTTAACCAATTAAACTCAAATGATATTGAAAGTATGACTGTCCTCAAAGGGCAGGCTGCTGCGGCACTTTATGGCTCTGATGCATCTAATGGTGTATTGATAGTTACGACTAAGAAAGGTTCTATTGGTACTCGTGTTACTTTTTCTACAACACAACAATTTGATAGAATTAGTTTCTTGCCAAAACTTCAAGATAGATTTGGACTTGGTACTGGTGCTGGTTTTGGCTCAGATACACAAGACTATTATGGTGGGGAGAATCAATCTTTTGGACCTGCTTATGATGGCACTATCAGACCAACTGGTGGTGGTGGCTTAGACCCTATGAAACTAGAAGATGGAACAATAAACTATTTACCTTATGCGTATCAAAAAGATTCAAAATTGAATGCTTTTAATACTGGTACTCGTCTTCAGAATGAAGTAAGTATCTCTGGTGGTAACGAAACTACTAAATTTTATCTTTCTGCGGAAGATGTAGTGCAAAAAGGTATTATAGATGGTGACAAGTATAGAAGAACTAATGTTCGTTTTAATGCACAAACAACAAGCAATAAATTAACAGCAGGGTTCAATGCTTCATACAATACAGGATTACAAGAAAATGTTGCAGATAATTTACCTAATAGCTTTTACTTTCTTGCATTAAATACACCTGGTAACGTACCATTAAGATCATTTAGAAACTGGCAAGATTTTCAAAATCCTGATGGTTCACTGAACCCAGCAAACCCAAACAATTATTATAACGAGTATTATAGTAATCCTTGGTTTACTTTGGACAACAACAGACAAACTACAAGAACTAATAACTTCTTTGCTAACGTAAATTTGGTTTATAAACTTACTGACTGGCTCACATTTACTTACCGCCCTGCTATTACTAATACTAATGCAGTCAGTAAAACTGTAAATGGTAAATATACCTACCGTGACTATAGCAAAAATGTATTAAAACGCCCTATTGCCAAAGATTTGCCAGGTGGTGTAACAGACAATAATGGCTATCAAACTAAAGTTACGCAAGATGTTTTGCTTACTTTCACTCCGAAATTAGTAAAATCTCTAGAAACTACTTTGATATTAGGTTCTAACATCAACGACAACTCTGCTCAAAATGTACGTATTCGTACAACTTCAATAGTGGTGCCAGATCTTGGTAATGTTAGTAATAGATTAGGAGAGGCTAACATTGATGCAGGTTTTAACAGAATCTCACAATCTCGTACTACAAGTGTATTTGCAGATTTATCTTTGGGTTACAAGAAAATTGTATATTTGCAACTGACTGGTCGTAATGAATGGACATCTCTATTGGACAAAGGTAATAACTCTTATTTCTTCCCAGCAGCTAATTTGTCTGTTGTTGTGAGTAACTTAATACCTGCACTTAAAGAAAGTAAAGTTCTTACTTTTGCTAAAGTAACTGCTTCTGCTGCAAAAGTAGGACAAGTGAGTTTAAGCCCTTATGCTACAAAAAGTATCTTTAGTGTGGGCAATGGCTTTCCTTATGGTAGTCAGCCTGGTTTTAGTGTAGGAGATAATATTGTTCAGAAAGGTATTAAGCCAGAGTTTACAACTTCTTATGAAGTAGGTGCAGAACTTGGGTTCTATGATAGATTTAATTTGGAAGTTACGGCTTATCAGACACAAACTAGCAATCAAACACTTAGACTTAGCTTACCACAATCAACTGGCTTTACACAACAAACTAGAAATGTTGGTTTGACTGAAACAAAAGGATTAGAAGTTACGCTAAGAGGAGATGTTATTAAGGCTGATAGAAATAATCCTGGTGGACTTAATTGGAATGTTGGCGCAAACTATTCTTACAGAGATAACAAAGTAGTAGAATTATTTGATGAAACAAAAGAAATTCGTCTGGATAATACAGGTAATGCTAGTTTTGCGGATGGTAATGGTGGTATTTATGCTATAGTTGGAGAGCAATATCCTGTACTTAAGACTACGAACTACCGCAGAGATCCACAAGGGAGAGTAATTGTAGATCCTGCAACAGGGTATCCGCTGGCTGCTGCTGGACAGTCTATTGCTGGACAGACCAGTCCAAAACATTCATTAGGTTTGAATACTACATTATCATATAAAGGCTTCTCTTTATTTGCTTTGGCAGAATACCGTTCTGGAAATGTCTATTATCATGACCTTGGTTGGGATCTTGTATTCACAGGTAATGCTGCTGTAACGGCAACTTATAACAGAGAGCGTTTCATATTCCCTAACTCATCTCTTGTTTCAAGTACTGCTGCTGATGGTATAACTCCAACAGCTTATGTAGCCAATACATCAGTTCCTACTAGAAATGGTGGTTGGGATTATTGGGATAATAGCTACAAAAAATTTGGAGAGAACTTCACCACAAGTGGTGCATTTTGGAAATTGAGAGAGGCTAGGATCACTTACACATTGCCTGCTAGTGTACTAGAAGGGATGAGTAAATACATCAAAGGAGCTAATATTAGCTTTGTTGGTAGAAACTTGTTGATATTTGTACCAAAAACTAATCAATTTACTGACCCAGAGTTTGGAGATTCAGCAGATAGAGGGCAATTTGGACAGGCAACGGCAAATACGCCTAATGCAACTGGTGTAAGTACAAGTGGTCAAGCACCTACAACGCGTACTTATGGTTTTAACATCACCGTTACACTATAATCTAAACATTAAAGATGAAGAAAATAATATATTCAATAGCAATCCTAGCCATGACAATCATGGCTAGTTGCAAACGAGATTACTTAGATGTTAATCAGAATCCTAACTCAGCAGTAACCTCTACAGCGGAGTTGGTACTACCAAATGCGCTCAATGTTACTGCTGCAGGTATTACCCGCAACGAACTCGGTGCGTTTTGGGCTGGTCAGTGGGCACCTCCTACTTCTGTGTCTGGCTTTGGAGATGAACGTACTTATAATACACAAGGAAGTTGGGGCACTGCAACAACAATTTGGGGTACTTATGACAACATCACGGACTATGAGTTCATTGAAAAAGATGCTTTGGCAAAAGGTAGAAAAAGACTTGCTGGCATTGCGCAAGTAATGAAAGCTTTTAATTATCAATTGCTTGTGGATGCTTATGGTGATATTCCTTATACAGATGCTGTAAAAGGCGATATTGGTATCACAACACCCAAGTATGATAAGGCACAAGATATTTATCTTGACCTTATAGTAAAACTAGATGCGGCAATTGCTAACCTTAGTGCACCAACAACACTAGATAACTCAGTTGTTACAGCACAAGAAGATATCTACTGTGGTGGTAATATGATAAAGTGGGTTAAATTTGCTAATACTTTGAAACTAAGAATATTACTTAGAAAATCAGAGTTGCCAGCAGAACAAGGTTACATAACAGCACAAATAGCTAAAATAGAAAATCCTCTAGATGGTGGTTTATTTTTAGGTGCTTATGAAGATGTATCTTGCAATCCTGGTTATTTGCAAACAGCTGGAAAACAAAATCCATTTTGGAATAGATATGGTTTCACTGAAGCAAATACAGTTGCAGTAAATGCGCAGTTTTATGCGCTTTCGGAATATGCTGTCAATGCTATAGAGAAACCTGCTGGTCCACGTGATTTTCAGCGTATGCTCAGAATTGCTACACCTGCACCCTCTACGGCTTATACATTTAAAGGTATTCCTTATGGTATTACTGGTAATACAGCTTATTTTTACTCATTGGTATCTGGTTTTGGACCTGGTTTACTTCAAAGTTTTAAGCAAAATATGCTTATTATGACTGCTGCTGAAGCACTTATGTTGCAAGCAGAAGCAAATGTAAAAGGATATGCAGTAGGAGCTAGCGGAGCTTATAAAAATTACTTTAAAGATGCTGTTAGGTCTTCTTTTGTATTATTGAAAGCTGGTGCTAATCCTCTTTCAGGAGCAGCAGCCCCTGGACAACTTCCTGGTTGGTATACTGATAAACTTGCCATTAGTGAAGCGGTAAACTTTACGGCACTAAAGGATAACTTTGATGCATCAAAAGATGCGGCAGTCAAAGCTGCGGATAATTACTTGACGTATGGCATTACTGGTGCTGCTCCTGCAGCAGCAACTAATAGAAATACAATAGCGGATATAGATTCACCTGTAGCAGTTGATGTAGCTCTTAAAGTCATTATGGAGCAAAAATGGGTATGTTTGATAGGTTTTGCAGGTTTTGAAGCTTGGTGTGATGTAAGAAAGTATCAAAATGTTTCTGGAGGACCATCACCTATCTTGAACCTTCCAAAATCTGTTTCTTCAGCCGTTATTGGTGGTCCAGCACAAAGACCGTTGCGTATTCCTTACCCAGCTTTGGAAGCACAGACGAATAATGCTAACCTAACGGAAGCTATTACAAGACAAGGTTTAGGTTCTGTAAGTAACATTCTTTCCACTAGAATATTCTGGGACAAAGACTAATAAATCAACCTTTTCTACACAACTATAAAATAGTTGTGTAGAAAAAATCAAATATTTAACTTAAAATATCATGAAAAAAATTCTATACTTAGCAATTGTTGCGCTAGGATTGCAATCTTGCTTAAAAGATAAGGAACACGAATCTGAAATATTCAATGGCGTTGGCTATGGCTCAAAAATAATAGCTTTTGGTAGCCCTAATAGAATATCAACAGTAGATGTGCTAGACACCAAAGTAGCAGCACTTCCAAAAATGCAACTTGAAGATTTAGACTCAGAGCAAGTTTATGAGATTGAAGTTCAAGTGCTTACTAAGCCTTTTGATAAAGACTTAGTTGTGACATTGAAAAATGTGCCAGGTAAAATTGCAGAATACAACACTAGACGCATAAATGATTATTATGCGGTAAAGGGACTGTATGATATAGCTAGAGCAAAGTATGCTGAGGATTTGGCTGCTTATATTGCTGCTGGCGGTCCAATTCAATTATTGATACCTAAGCCAACATTCCCAAAAGAACCGGCAATATACACAAGTTTTGAAGAATTGCCTGCTGGTAAGTTCATCTTCCCTACTAGTGTTACTATTCCTAAAGGAGCTACGTCAGTAATGGTAGAACTTATTGTACCTGATGCATCTGAAGCTACAAATGTGTACAAGCAATTTAGTAAATATATGTTGCCTATCACTTTGCAAACCAATGCAGATCCAGATATAGTTATTCCAAATCCAACGCTTTTGTTAAATGTATCTCGTAAGCTACCTAATCCATATCTTGGGTCATTTGCTTACACAGGTGTGCAGAGATTTCAGTCTCTTACAAGTGATCCTAGTGGTGCTTATACCACAAATCCTATTCTTCCTAGCCTTGTAAAACATATATGGAGAGAAAGTCCTGATGATCCTACTATCACAGAAGTTGTATTAGGTGGCTCGCTTAGTCCCCCTTCGCCAGCATCTAATGCTGGATTTAGAATGGATGTACGCTTTGATCCAGCTGCTTCAGATCCAGAAAATAGAGTAATTATTTTGGGTGCTACTGTAGCTCGTCCTGACTTTCCGCTTACTGTGTCACCTTCAGTTATTACAAAGGTTACTAAGGGGGCTGGAGATCCTCCATTGGAGCTTGTGTTTGATTCTAAAGGCAACTTAGATGAGGTTAAAAATTTGTGGTACACTTATTCTAATGCAAATGGTGTACGTGAGTTTAAGCAATCTAGTATCAAAAGAATACCATAAGTTATTCTAAAAATGCAATAATAAGAGAACAGTACAGATTATCTGTACTGTTTTTTCATTTAATATCAATCATAAAATGAAAGTCAAACATTTATTTTTTATTGGGATTGTGCTGGTGGTTTTGTTGGTTTTTTTTCAGGATTTTCTTGGGAGAAAATCAAAAGATGACTATGGCGCAGACCTCAAAAAAGCACGTGCCAAGCGTGATGAGTTTTTTAAGAATGATAAAAAATCTCCATTAAAAGATAAAACTGGTTTTGTGGCACTCAACTATTATGAGCCAAATGAGCAGTTTCGTATCAAGGCAAATGTGGAATTTTTACCTAAATCTGCACCTTTTGCTATTGCTACCACGTCTGGGGAGGCACAAAACTATGAAAAATTTGGTTATGCTGTTTTTATGTATCAAGACATCAAAAGAAAGTTACTTCTACTTAAAAAAACTGGTGATAAATCCTTGTTTTTGCCTTTTGCCGACCTCACCAACAATCAAACAACTTATGGCGGTGGGCGTTATCTGGATGTAGAAATGCCACGCACAGACGAGGTTTTCATAGATTTTAATCTGGCTTTTAATCCCTTTTGTGTATATGATGATAGTTTTGTTTGTCCTATTCCGCCAAAGGAAAATTATTTGGATTTTTTGGTAGAAGCAGGAGAGAAAAAATTGAAAGAGTAAATCCCCAATAGCCCCTAAATCCCCAAAGGGGACTTTAAAGGCAAATACAAAAAAGATGTATTTTGTATTAAAGTCCCTTTGCGGATTTAGGGGTTACTTTTTTTTGCTGTCGTTACAAAGTCTTTTAAATAATATGGCTCAAAATAATTTAAGTCTTCAAAAAGTTGTTTATTAAATCTTTGGTTAGCCAAAAAACCTATTTCTTTTGCGCTAGGCGTAATATTTTCAAGGAAAAAAGCGTTTTTTTGATGTGCAAAACTTGCTTTACATTTGCTTGCGCCATCTCCAAAAAATACTATTTTATTATTTTCTAAAATATCAGCAAAAGTATCTTTGTCAATAATTTTAGCAGAAATAGGCAAAATTTCTTTCAAAAAATCATTTGATAAATTATTATTTATTACATTTGTGTTTTTACTGAAAATACTACAATAAACCTCCATACGCCTAGCATCAAGCATAGGACAAAATAGTACATCATTTTCTAGGGAAATAGCAGCAATTTGCAACGCCATAGCTTCTAGCGCACTAACTGCAATCAGTTCACAACCAAGTGAATACGCCAAACCTTTTGCTGTAGAAACACCAATACGAAGCCCAGTATAAGAACCAGGTCCTTTGGAAATTGCTACTGCTTTTATATCAGAAAACTGGTAGCTAGTTTGTTTAATGAGGTTTTCAATAAGTACGGTAAGTTCTCCTGAATGGCTTTGAGCAGTAAAAAGCTCAAAACAACCTAGTAATTTACCATTTTCGTTGGTAGCATTTGCGCTAATTTCGTGCAATGCCACAGAACAAACGGGCGTAGAAGTTTCTATACTTAAAATCATTATGATGTGTGATGTGTGATGTGTGATGTGTGATGTGTTTTTTCACAATTCACAATTAAACCATAGAAACAACTAATTTTCCAAAAACTTTGCCGTTTCTCATATCCTCAAAAGCACTAATAATTTCACTAAAAGGGCGCACAGAATCAATAATTGGAATTATTTTGTGTTTTTCTACAAATGTAAGCATTTCTACAAATTCGTCATCATTACCCATTGTAGAGCCTTTTATGGTATATTGCCCAAAGAAAATACGGGGCATATCTAGTTTTTGCGGACTTCCAAGCGTTGCGCCATAAAACACGAGCGTTCCTGCGGGGCGCAAACTACGCAAAAGCAAGTTAAAATCATCTCCACCTGCACTATCAATAATTACATCAAAACCGTTATTTTGCGCTATTTCAGGAAATTCTAGGAGTTCTTTGTGCCAGTTTTGCGTTTTATAATTTACGCCCAAAACACCTAAATTCTTCATAAAATCAAGTTTTTTATCATCTCCAGACGTTACATACACGCTTGCGCCAGCCGCCTGCGCCATTTGTGCGACCATCTGCGCAACACCTCCGCCAATGCCTGTTACAAGCATTTTATCTCCTTTTTGGATATTTCCACGCCTAAAAACTGCCCTAAAAGCCGTAAGACCAGCCAAGGGAAGTGCTGCTGCTTGCTCGTGAGTGAGAAAAGTTGGTTTTAAATGCAGTCTATCTGCATCAATGACCATAAACTCGCTGAAAGTGCCGTTTGAGGGCATTCCGAGAACGTTATAAGTATTTGATTGCGTTTCTGGATTGTCGCCCCAGTTGCGGTTTGGGTTGAAAACAACTTCTTTATTTTGCCATTCTGAACTGACATTTGCGCCAAGTTCTATCACAGTTCCGCAGGCATCAGCCCCAAGAACACAGTTATAAGTCATTCCAGGGTACATTCCTATTCTTGCCCACTCATCTCGCCTGTTGAGCGCAGCGGCACTAATACGTACAAGCACCTGCCCACTCGTAGGTGTGGGCGCAGGAATTTCTTGTAACTCAATATGATTTATTTCTGTTAAAATAAGTGCTTTCATTCTCAAAGTTTGGTTTCATTTTTAGTGATGCAAATGTAGTAAAAAAGTGTGTATAATTGCCACGAATACGCAGATAAATACAGAGTATCTATGTTTTATTGAAAATTCTAAAAAAATCTTTATCTTTGTGACTTTAAAGCAACCAATTAACATTCCAAAATATCCAAATCAGATGAAATTATATATTATTACTATTTTTGCGGGTACTGATGCAACCCCAGATGATGATGAAAACACATTTTTAGGCGTTTTTGACAGTAAAGCTGCTTACACAAAAGCCATCAAAGAATTTGGAGATGATGTAAAACTCACGAAAGATGATTATGAAGTCGTTGAGTGTGAGCTGAATAAGTCGCTGTTTTAGGGAAATCTATCAAAAATGTAATCAGATGAAAAACCAAAAATTCACTTTTATAGATTTATTTGCGGGAATAGGCGGTTTCCATTTGGCTATGCACAGGTTAGGTGGAGAATGCGTTTTTGCGTCAGAAATTGATGAGCAAGCAAGGCTTACTTATGAAGCAAATCATAAACAAAATAGCCCCAAATTATTTGAGAATAACTTTTTTAATAAAGATATTAGAAGTATTGCACCAAAAGATATTCCTGATTTTGACGTGCTTTGTGCAGGTTTTCCTTGCCAGCCGTTTAGTCAGGCAGGGCATAAAAGAGGTTTTGATGACAATCACCATTCTGAAAGAGGAAATTTGTTTTTTAATATTGCCGAAATCATTGAAATAAAGCAGCCAAAAGCATTTTTTTTGGAAAATGTACGTGGAATTGTTTCTCACGACAACGGGAAAACATTTAAAACAATCAGAAATATCCTTGAAAACGAACTTGGTTACTCTTTTTATTTTAAGGTCGTGAAAGCATCTGATTATGGTTTGCCACAACTGCGCCCACGTGCCTTTATGGTAGGTTTTAGAGATGAAAGTTTTATGAATAGCTTTGCTTTTCCCGAAAATATACCCCTCAAATTCAATATGAGTGATGTTTGGGGGGGGAAATGTACCAGAGAAATAGGCTTTACCATTCGTATTGGTGGGCGTGGCTCAAACATAACAGATAAACGCAACTGGGACGCTTACAACGTAGATAATCAAATAAAAAAACTGTCTTACATTGAAGCAAAAAAAATGCAAGGCTTCCCTGATGACTTTGAGTTTCCTGTTACGCCAACAAATGCTATCAAACAACTAGGAAATAGTGTTGCCGTTGATGCCGTACAAGCCGTTGCAAGCAATATTTTAGCACATCTTAAAAATCTAACACCAAATAATATACCATTGAAGACAACAAAAAATAAAGGTGAATGGACAGAATTATTAGTTTTTATTAAACTTTTACTAGAAAAAAAACTTTATCTTTCTGATGAAAATCTTAACGCTAATAATAATTTTCTCAAAATAAATAAAATTACAACGAAAAATTTAGAGGTAGAATTTCTGTTGTCAAATCTTTCAACTATTATTACTCAAAATAAAAATGATAAAAGTCAAAAAGAAATAACTATCAGCAAAATTATTACGCCTGAAATAATAAATTCACTAACTTCTGTCATTAGAGATAGTAATGGCACTTTTAATGCACCAGAATTTAAAATTATTCAAGATACATTAGGTTTTCATGTTGTAAAAGGCGGTAATGCCTACCAAAAAGCAGATATTTTATTGGATATTGAGAATGAAAAAATACAAAAAGAAAATGAAGGATTTGGTATTAAATCTTATCTAGGCGCAAAACCAACACTACTTAATGCTTCTGGAAATACTAATTTTATCTTTAAAATTAAAAATTTAGATAAATCAGCTATTGATAAAGTAAATAATATTGATACAACGACAAAATTAAGAGATAGAATAAACGAAATATACAATTTGGGTGGTGAATTTGAGTACGTAGGTGCAGAAAAAGATACTATGGATTTTAATCTCAAGATGGTAGATAGTGAAATGCCTAACATTGTGGGTAAAATTTTGTTATATTTTTATAAAGAAAGAATTTCATCTTTGAAGGAAATTGTTAAGAAAATAGCAGACGAAACTAAAGATAATGATTATGAAATATTGCTTACAAACAAAATTAAACGTCTTTTAGTTGATATTCTATTGGGATTTTTTGCAGGCTCAAAATGGGACGGAGTACATGAGGCAAACGGTGCAATCATTATGAAAAATGATGGTCAGTGTGTTGGGTTTCATATTATTGAATTGGAAACTTTGAAAAATCACTTATTTGAGCATATCAGACTAGAAACGCCTTCTTCTACAAGACACCGTTTTGGAAAATTATACATAGAAAATGATGGAAAATTGTACTTTAAACTTAATTTCCAATTAAGATTTTAGAATATAGCATAAAAATTACAAACAAATGAAACAAATTATCTCTGAAATAGACTTAATAGACAACGAGAAGGAACTTTGCGAGCTTCCTCGTATTTCTGTGAGCAAAAATACAGGGAAAACACGCAAAATGTATATTGAAAGTTACGGTTGTCAGATGAATTTTGCTGACAGTGAGGTCGTTACGGCTATTATGCACGAAAACGGCTTTGATACCACCGACAAGCCAGAAAATGCTGATGTTATTTTCCTAAATACTTGCGCTATCCGTGATAATGCAGAGCAAAAAGTGCGTTTCCGTTTGATGCACCTCAAAGGCTACAAAAAACGAAATCCGCTTCTGACTATTGGCGTGCTTGGTTGTATGGCTGAACGCCTCAAAACGCAACTTTTGGAAGAAGAAAAAATGGTAGATATTGTCGCTGGACCTGATTCTTACCGTGATTTGCCCAATCTTGTTGGAAAAGTTGATGATGGAGAAAAAGGCGTAAATGTCTTTCTTTCTAGGGAAGAAACCTATGCAGATATTGCGCCTGTGCGCCTACATTCCAACGGAATTAGTGCCTTTGTGTCCATTATGAGAGGTTGTGATAATATGTGTTCGTTTTGTGTTGTGCCTTACACGCGTGGGCGTGAGCGTAGCAGAAGCGTTTATTCTATTTTGAAAGAAGTACAAGAACTTATTGATAATGGTTTTAAAGAAGTTGTTTTATTGGGTCAAAACGTGGATTCTTATCTTTGGACTTCTGACGAAAAAATCATTTCTTCCAAACAATATGAAAAATTTTTAAAGACAAATGAAAAAATAGACGATACTACAGAAGTTGTAAATTTTGCGCAACTCCTTGAAAGAGTGGCACTTATGTCTGCGGATATGCGTGTGAGGTTTTCTACCTCTCACCCAAAAGATATTACTGATGAGGTGCTTTATACTATGAAAAAGTACGAAAATATCTGTAAATCAATTCATTTGCCTATCCAAAGTGGCAATTCTCGTGTTTTGAAACTAATGAACCGCACTTATGATAGAGAATGGTATTTGGAGCGTGTGGCGGCTATTAGGCGCATTTTGGGTGATACTTGCGCCATTAGTTCTGATATGATTACTGGTTTTTGTACAGAAACTGAAGCAGAACACCAAGATACGCTTTCTATCATTGATTTGGTGGAATATGACTATGCTTATACGTTTTTTTACTCTGAACGTCCTGCCACGCCTGCAGAAAAAAAACTGGCTGATGATATTCCTTTGGAAACCAAAAAACGCCGTTTGGAGGAAGTTATAGCAGTTCAGCGGGCTATGTCGTATAAAAGAAATTTGTTAGATGTGGGCAAAGTACATAAGATTTTGGTTGATGGTTTTTCTAAAAAATCAGATGATTTTTTACAAGGAAAAACAAGTCAAAACAAAGTGGTTATTTTTGCTAAAAAACATCACAAAAAAGGAGATTATATCAATGTTTTGGTAACAAATTGCTCTGGTGGCACGTTGCTGGGTGAAAGTGTAAGTAATTGTGAATTATGAATTGTGAATTATGAATGAATACAAGCTAATTAGAATAAAGTAATCTTATGAAAAAAATATTTTTCTTTGTTATTCTTTTGGCAATTTCTTGTCAGAAAAATGCGGAAAAGCCTATTTTGAAAGAAACAGGCTTTTCTAAGGGAAATTTTATCACGCCTGAATACGAAATTTACAATATTTTGATAGAAAAAATAAATGCACCAGTTTCTGTTTGTTTTCCGTTGCCAAAGGAAGCTAATGATGTTTGTGATATTTGCCACTTAGATATGCTTTTTTATGCAAATACAGACATTATTTTTGGAAAATATCTGTACGAAGATTTTAGTAAAAAAACACGAGCAACCAAAAAATTTGAAATAAAGCAAATAAAAGCAAGCAATTTTATTCCTTATGATGCGTCTGATTCCTTATTGAAAGTAGTTACGGATAGGTTTGAAGAAATTTTTGCTGATGTTTATTTCTCAGCAGTTGCGTTGAATAAAGAAAAGAATAAAGCATTTGTAAAATCACGTATCTATTAGAGTTTATGAATAACTCAAAAATGTCTTTGAAAAGTCCCCCTACTTCCTAAGGAGGGGTTAGGGGTGGTTAAAAATAGAATTATTCATAAACTC
>JAYVGJ010000193.1:0-16894 GCA_043772375.1 Raineyaceae bacterium
ATAATCTCTTTTTAAAATGAAATGACAGTTTTTATTGTTGGTCAGACCTCCGTTCCACTACGGTACAGACCAACAATAAAAACTGTGTACGGTAGTAAAATACCAATAGAGTACGAGGTACGAAAAATACCAATTCTATTGTATTTTTCGTACCTCGTACTTCGTACCTCAAAAATATTATTCGTGCAATAATTTCACCTCGTTAATGTCATCAAGGACAATCATATAACGGGTATTTTCATCTCCCTGTACCGTTCCAGCAGAAAGTTTAACAAGGATTTCGTCACCCATTTTGTTGCGTATGGTAACAATGCTATTCCAATATCCACCACGTGATAAGTTAATACGCATTTCTTCAAATTTAGCTTCAGAATAAAACAGACGACTCACAGAAAGCCCTCTCATTTCGTCTTGTGAATAACGTAAAAATTCGTAAGAAGTATGGTTACCAGACGAGATAAAAAACTTATTATCTGCATATAAAATAGATGTGTTTGCATCAAAAACACCTTCTTTTTGTGCTGCAATAGCTTGCTGACGTTCTTTTTCCTCTTGGGCTTCTTGCATTTGCTCCATATTTTGACGCATTTCTTCATCTTGTGAAGACATTTGTTCTGCAAGCATTTTAGACTCTTCTAATAGTTTTTGTGTACGTTCATTGCTTTTTGCAGTAGCAATAGCAGAGCCAATAGATTCCGCTATTTTCTCTACAAATTCAATTTCAAAAGGCTCAAAAGCCGTAAAAGAAGCTAGTTCTACCACGCCAAAAACTTGTTCATTTACCTTTAATGGTACAATCAAGATGCAACTAGGATTAGCTTGCCCAAGACCAGAAGTAATCATTACGTAGTCATTAGGCACTTCTGTAAGATAAATGGTAGCTCGTTCTTGCCACGCTTGCCCAGTCAATCCATCACCTAAATATACTTTTTGCTCCAAATATTTCTTTTTATTCCATGCATAACACGCTTCTAACTGCATATAAGGGTCTTTTTTGTTGCGCTCATCATCTTCTTCCTCCACCACAATAAAAAGTCCGCCTTGGTTAGCTTCTACATATTCTACCAATTTAGAGAGTACAATATCAGAAAGTTGTGCAATTTCATTATTATTCTTACGCAAAGTTTCTGCAAATTGTGCCAAACCGTTGGTTGCCCAGTTACGTCTTCTATCTTCTTCCGCCACTTTTGCAAGGTTGTCTCTCATGTCCATTAGGGCATTTCCTAGTACATCACTTGAAGAAAGTGGCTTATAATCAGCTTGATATTGTCCTTTACCAATATTTTCTGCAAAAAACGAAGTAGAACGCAAACCCGCAATAAGTTTATCCACAGAACCCGCAATTTGCCCAATTTCATCTTTTCTAAAACGTGTTTTCTTATCTTCTGGTAACTCACCTTTGCCTAGTTGCGAGATTACATTATTGATATAGGCAATTGGTTTTACAATATTTCCAGCAATAATAAGGGCAATAATTACTCCAACAACAACCAAAAACACAATAAGCAGGGCAGTTTGTAGTTGCAATCTTTCAAAAGTATCCAATAATCTTTTTTGTGAGGCTTCTTTTTCTATTCGTTTTTTTGTTTCAATATCAATAAGTTTTCTATTGAGAGCCGTTGATTGTTTGGCAATATTATTTTCAATAATAGTTTCTGCACCCAGTTTTTTGTCACTATTATCGTAATCCTCAAACTGTTTGAGCGTATTCATTATCTCTTTTTGAGATTTAAGAATTTTCTCAAAATCTCTACTGATAGAGTCCATACGGGTTTTTTGGAGCGTATCAGACCACGAGCGCACCAGCGGTTCTAGGCGTGCCTGCAACTGTGCATAATGTATATTATGAATATCTTGTAATGCCTGTCTATTTTCATCTTTCACCACGTTAGAAGTTGGTGGCGGAGAAAAGACCCAAATGTATGTACCCTGCAAAGAATTGGAAAGCAAAAGTTTAAAATCTTTGATAGCATCTAACGAAGGGTCAATGTTTTCTTTGGCAAGTTGAATATTTTTTGTGTTCTGATTAAGCGTATAGATGCTATAAGCACCGTATCCCGCAAAAGCAAGCACCAAAGAAAAGAACCCTATAAGGATTTTGTTACGAATAGTAAATCCAAAATTCATATTATAGTTGTGAGTTGTGAGTTGTGAGCTTTAAATTGTGAATTGTGACTACCTAAAACGGCACAATTACTTATTTTAATTCCAAATATAAGAATAGTTTAGATATATTCACATCAAAAAAAAGAAAATGTATTTTTTTCTTGCATTAACTCACAATTTACAACTCACAACTCACAACTTTTTTACTCCAAATCAAGCAAATCTTCCATACTCAAAACGCCTTTTTTGTCTTTGATAAATTCTGCAGCAAGTACTGCCCCCAACGCAAAACCTTTCCTACTATGCGCCTTGTGCATTATTTGGATTAAATCTTCGTCAGAATGATAACTAACAACATGCGTTCCTGCTACATCTGGCTCACGTTTAGAAATAATTTCTAAGTCGTGGGGATTTTTTGTGCGTTGATTTACCCAATTTTCTTTTTGCGTTTGATGATGTAATATGCCTTGTGCAAGCGTGATAGCAGTTCCGCTTGGTGCATCTTTTTTTTCTGTGTGATGGATTTCTTCCAAACTAACATCATAAACACCATATTTTGCCATCATTTTAGCTAATATTTTATTTAGGTGAAAAAAAATATTCACACCCAAACTATAATTAGAAGAATAAAAGAAAGTGCCTTTATTTTGCTTACATATCTCGTAAACTTCTGCTTGTTTGGAGAGCCAGCCAGTCGTGCCGCAAACAATAGCAATACCATTTTCTAGGCAATATTTGATATTATTGAAGGCTGCTTCAGGCTGCGAAAACTCTATAGCAACTTGCGTATTAGCAGCCGTGATACTGCTTATGGGCGTATCTGCAAACGTGCTTACATCTATGCGTGAGATGATATTGTGCTTGCGTTCTAGGGCAATTTTTTCAATGGTTTTGCCCATTTTTCCGTAGCCAATAAGAGAAATATTCATATATTTTTTGGTGGTTTTTTTAGGAAAAATAAGTTTTATTTTAGTGCGGAGAGATGGGCTTGAACCACCAAAGTAAACAGCTTGTGTGTTTGTCATTTTAAAATCTGTTGTCGGAGCAGACTAAAAAACCGCTTTACCAATTTGCTATCTCCGCAAAAGTACCCCTCCTAATTCAATATCCTTCGGCAGGAGGGGTTTTATGTGGCACATCTTTTAGAAAGGTTTAGGCTGAATACGCAGACGCTCTAACCAATTAAGCTACCCAACCTGTTGATAATCATTGAAATAACTAAAGTTATTTTTTGAGGTCGGGGACGGAATTGAACCATCATCTCCTGCGGAGAACTTTCTATATGTTACCACCAATAAATGATTAGGCTAAAGCTACTGATACAACACTAACACACGACTTATAACTGTTAATGTAAATATAACGCTTAGGCTTAATCAGTTTCTTTATGAAGAAATTATAATACAAAATTATAATTTTCCTCATTATAATTTTCCTTTGTGCAAGTAATTAAAAATCTTGTCTGAAGTCATTTCAGAAGGAATTGCCTCCGCATCATTAGCCATTTTGAGAGATTCTATTACGGCAGAAAGCAACTTGGAACGCCTTGCTAGTATGCCTGCACGCTCTACATGAGAAAATTCTCCAGAAAATTTCTGAAAAGTATAATCTCCCAGCTCAATAACAGTATCTTTTGTAGCAATTTGAGGTGTATATTTTGCACCTTCCAACTTGTCAATATTTGGGTCAGGCAAGATATAAGACTCTTTCATCACTGATTTTTGCACGCCTGTTCTCAAAGAAGACTCATAGATATTTCTGCTTGCATACATATCATTGGCTGATTTTGTCCAAGTTTCGTCATCATTTCTTACAGGGATAGTTTCGTACATATCTTTAAAAGTACCTGCTTCTAATAGAGATTTGAGGCGCAAAAGTTCCATTGACGTAAATTCACCAAAAACAACACCTTCTACTGTAAGCATAGCTTTTGCAAGTCCGCTTGCGTTGGTTTTTTCTTGTGAAAAAAGCGCATCAATGTACTCACGAGCATTTTCTTGCAAGTATTCCAGCTTTTCATCAACCGTAGTAACGACCAACCTGTTTGACCTTTCATTGGGTAAGTCAATAGTATTAGGTTTTGGCTCATACGTTTTTTTCTCTCCTTTAAAAGCGCCTTGTGATGTTTTAAAAAATTTTACATAATCTTCCAAACCTTTCTTAAAAACAGATGCCAAATGGTCTGTTTTAGCTAATAATACATTTAATTTTGTTTTTATCATAATTTTAAAAAATTTACTTATTGTTTCCCCACGTTCCACGTGGGGTTATGATTGTTAAACCCTTTCAGGGTTTTTTAATACAGTTTTCTAGCCATTGTTTGTGTCTTCATAAACAATCAATAATATTTTTGTATCCATTAAAAATTCATAATTTCTAATTCCTAATTATTAAAGATATTTATCTAACAAAAATACCAAAGAGGCAATTCCAGCAGAACCAAGAGCCAGTTCTCTAATATTTACTTTATCAAAAGTATCTGTTGAGGTATGATGATAATCAAAATAACGCTGTGAATCTGGTCTAAAACCTATCAAAATAACATTTTGTGGTTTTAGAGGCGCAATATCTGCACCACTTCCACCTTTTTTTATTTGTTCTATGCCATATTGGGCAAGCAATGGCTGATATTTCTTGATTTTTTCTATTTTGTCATCATCTGCATCAATATCAAAACCACGCGGCGTAAAACCGCCTGCATCTGATTCTATGGCAACTAAATGCTTTTCATTGAGCTTTTTAGCAAGGTCTGCATACTTGTTTCCACCACGCAAACCATTTTCTTCATTCATAAACAAAACGGCACGAATGGTGCGTTTTGGCTTAATATTATTTTTCTTAAATAGTCGCAAAACCTCCATTGATTGTACCACGCCTGCGCCGTCATCATGTGAGCCATCACCCAAATCCCAAGAGTCTAAGTGTCCGCCAACCAAAATAATTTCTTCTGGTTTTTCCGAGCCTTTTATCTCTCCAATAACGTTGTGAGAAAGCACGTCAGGCAACATTTCACAAAAAGTTTCAAAATAAAATTCTACTTTTTTACCTGTTTTTTCACTTTCTTTGAGTTTTTTGCTAAGCAAATTTGCCCCAATAGTAGAAATAGCCACCGCAGGCAAAGCTTTTGAGCCTTCATCATACAAAATAGAACCTGTATGAGGATAATTATCTAGCGCAGTCGTCAGAGAGCGTACAATAACGCCAACTGCACCATATTTAATGGCTTCTGCTGCACCTTTGCGCCTGTATTTGCCACTCAAACCATAAGCCGTAAACGTGCTTACGTGTTTGTCGTCCATTGCGACATTATAAAAAACTATTTTTCCGTTTAGTTTTTCCTTTGGAATAAGTGCCATTTCCTCAAAAGACTGAATTTCAATGACTTCTGCACGCACTCCTTTTGCGCCTGTCGCTACAGAATTACCCAAAGCACAAACATTCATTACTGTTTTTTCTTTGCCAATGAGCATTTTAGCACTTTCTTTTTTGCCACGCACCCAATGAGGCACCATTACTTCTTGCAAGAAAACCCTATCAAGTCCCAAAGAATCCAACATTTTTTTTGTAAAAACAACGGCTTTTTCTGCTGCTGGCGTACCGCTAAGGCGGCTTCCAATGGTATTAGAAAGGTATTCTAACCATTGATAAGAAGCCCGACTCGTGAGCGCATCATCATATATTTTTCTGATAATTTCCTCGTCTTTTTGTTGTGCAAAAGCCAGTATAGGACAAAATAAAAGCGTTAAAATAATTTTTTTAAGCATAAGTTTTTAAATTGTGAATTTTAAACTATTTTTCCAAATCAAATAAATCATTCAACACATCTATAAGTGTGTTTGCCTCGCCACGTTTGCAGGCTGCTTTTAACTGAATAACAGGTAATTTAATGATTTTTTGCATCATACTTTTAGAAATTCTATCAACTATTTCTTCCTCCATAGGCGAGAGTTCTTTGACAAAACGAGCAATTTCTTCTTTTCTGATTTGTTCTAGGGCATTTTTAAGTTTGTTGATAGTGGGAGAAACCTCCATTTCTTGCGTCCAACTAGAAAACTCTTGTAATGCTTCTGCAATCAGTTTTTCTACGTGTGGAATGGCTTGTAGGCGTTTGCGCATAGCCTCATCAGCACGCATTTGGATATTATCAATATTATAAACTATTGCTCCTATGATGTTTTCTACGTCTTCCGCAATGCTGCGAGGTACTGCCAAATCAATAAAATATTTATAAGATAAAATATCTATATTTTCTAAGGTATTTTTAGTAATAAAAGGTGTTTCTGTTGCAACAGAAGAAATTATTACGTCTGCTTGTATAATATTTTCCCAAACATTCTCAAATTCAACCATATTAAAACCACATTCTAAGGCTAAATTTTGCGCTTTTTCTTGTGTACGGTTGCAGATGCTAATATCTGTAAAATTACGCTGAGAGAGATTTTTACAAACATCTGTGCCAATTTCTCCAAGCCCCAAAACAAGTATTTTTGGTGTTTCTATATCTGCGGTAAGGGTTTCTATAAGTTCTACGGTTGCATAAGAAGTAGAAGCCGCACCATCTCTAAAAGCGGTTTCTTGTGTAATTTTCTTATTTGTATAAAAAATGCTGTGCATCAAACGGTGCAAAAATGCGCCTGTCATTTGTACGTCTGCTGCCCACTGATAGGCGTGTTTGACCTGATTAGGGATTTGCAAATCTCCTACCACCTGCGACTCTAAGCCAATAGCTACCCTAAAAAGATGTGCTGTTGCCGTTGTTTCAGTATCAAAAAACTCAAAATAATTCGTTATTTCTTCAAAATCATTGAAATTATTAGTAATATTTTTTTGAATACACAGCAAACGAATAATAGCGTTATTTTGTTCATTATCAGCAAGATAGTAAACTTCTGTGCGGTTGCAGGTAGAGATAACAAGGGCTTCTATAATATCCAAAACATTACGAAGTTCGTATAAAAATTGCTTTGTGGCTATTTCGTCCAGAGAAAATGCTTCACGTATATTCAGAGGAGCTTTTTTATGGGAAATGCTTAAAGCGTACAATGTGGGCATAATATGTTGTTAGAATATGTTATTCTGGATTTTTGACAGTTTAAAACTTACACAAAAATAACATATTGTTACATAAAAAGTGTTTTTGAAAAGGTAGTTTTGTGTTATTTATATTTTGTCTAAATAAGGGAAAATCTATAAAAGTGAATTATTGAGCAGTTTTGCCTCAAATAATTTATCATAAAACTTACTTTTCTGTGCTTTTTCTAATGATTTGAGATGTTTTTCGTGGTGGCAATCTGTGCCTACAAAACTTACGAGATTATTTTGTACAAGTTTTTCAGCGAGTTTTTGTGCGCCTTGCGCATAATATCCGCCTAGAGAATTAAGGTTTATTTGCAATAAAACGCCTTTTTCAAGCAATTTATCCAAAATAGAAAAATTATCATACACATAAGTATATCTTTCTGGGTGCGCAAAAACAGGCTGATAACCTTCTGATTGCATCAAAAAAACGGCTTCATCTAAAAAATAAGGCGGCGACATAAAAGCCGTTTCAAATAAAATAAATTTTTTGTCATTACTATCATTATTTCCACCAAAAGTTAAAAGTTTTTCATTTTTTTTGAGTTTTTCTAGCAAAAACTCATCTAAATAATACTCTGCGGCTGCTTCTAGTTGTATTTCTAAATTATTTTCTTTCACAAAATGACGTAGTTTTTCTAGGCAAGGTAAAATATTTTCAGGAGAATTTTTATAGAAATCCCCCATAATATGTGGTGTCATAATCATTTTTTTGTAGCCCATAGCCGCAAATTGCGTGAGCAAGCCAAAAGATTCTTCCAAACTTTGCACGCCATCATCAAGGCAGGGCAACAGGTGCGAGTGCATATCTGCTTGCACGAGTGCCTCTAAATTGCATGCTACTTCTTTTTCTTGAAAAATATTTTTTAGGAATTTTAGCATAAGTTCATAATATTTTTGTTTTTTCACCACATAGGCACATAGAAAACATAGAAAACAAAATACAAATTTTTGATAATCAAGATTTTACGTAATTCGTAACTGATAATTCGTAATTGATTACTTGGAAAATCTATCTATCAAATTAGTTTTAAAAAACAGTTTAATTCTTTCCCATAAAGTAGGCGGCTTGATGTTGTTATCTTCATAATAACCACCATAACCATAACCATAGCCATAGCCGTAGCCATAAGCACCACTATTACTATCCACAGAATTTAATATAAGCCCAACACGTGAGATTTTATTATTTTGAACAATACGGTTTACATTTTTGGCAAAAACTTTCTTAGAATAATCAGCCCGCAACACAAACAAACGGGCATCTGTATTTTGCATAATCAAAAACCCATCAGTTACAAGCCCAACAGGCGGTGTATCTAGCAAAACAACATCATAAGTTTTTTTCAAATCTGAAAGTAAAGTTGTAAAATCATCAGTCAAAATAAGTTCTGAAGGGTTGGGCGGAAGTGCGCCTGCAGTGATAAAATCAAGGTTCGGAATTTCTGTTTTTTTGATACATTCTTCAATGGTATGTTTTCCAATAAGAATGGTACTTACGCCTTTGTCGTTGTCCGTTTTGAAGGCAAAATGTATTTTAGGTTTGCGCATATCCAAATCCAAAATAACGACTTTCAAGCCAGAATACGCAATAATTCCGCCCAAATTGGCAGTTACAAAGGTCTTACCTTCTCCACTAATACTGGAAGTGATAGAAATAACTTTTTGGCTAAAACGGCTTTTATCCGTCTTACTATTAGGAAACATAAAATCCAAATTGGTACGAATACTCCTAAATGCCTCACTCATAGAAGATTTGGGATTTAAGTGTACCAAAAGTTGAGAATAAACCAATTTCTCTTTTTTGTAGCGTGGTACAGCTCCCAAAATAGGCAAATGAGTTAGTTTTTCTAAATCTTTTTGGCTCGTAATTGTGTCGTGTAATACGTATTGCAAAAGTACCAAAGCCAGACTCAAAAATATGCCCACACCTGCAGCAACGCCATAAAAAAGCATTTTTTTAGGTGAAATAGGCGCAGTAGGTGTTACCGCTGGCGCAATAATGTCAAAACCTGCCACCGTTCCTGCCTCTTTCAAATCTAGTTCCACTTTTTTCTTTTGCGCATCTGTGAAGTATCCTTCATATAAAGCGTATTTTTTTCGTAGTTTGCTAAGTTCTGTATTTTGGGAAGGAAGTGAGCCAAGTTCACCTTCCAAACGCCCTATTTCTATATCTAAGCGGTTTATTTGCTTTCTTATCTGAGTATTTGCATTGTCAATCATCTGATTAGTAAGCATTTTACTACTATTAAGGGCTTCTTGCACTCGTTGGTATTCTAGTGTGGTATTTAGTGCAGAAAGTCCTATTTGTTCTTGTTGCAATTTTATTTCATTGAGGCGCATAATAGCCGCAGAAATGCCACCATCAATACCTGCAGGCGCAACAAAATACTTTTTATCTGTTGGTTTTACAGAGTTTACAAGCCCTTGCGCATCAATCAAATCATCTATTTTGGCAGTTAGAAGAGAGCGGTTTTCTGTCAAAGATTTAATTTTACTTAGGTTTTCCCCTAGTTTTGCTTCTGCATTGCTGGTACGATTGCTCAAAATATAGGCATTCATCTGGCTCTCTAGCCTTGTGAGTGTATCTTCAAGGCTTTTTAGGTAGGTATTTAGGTAGTCTCTTTGTTGTTTTATTGCCTTACTTTTTATTTCAATGGTCTTTTTTTGGTGCATACTATCCACCAAACGCACTATATCACGGGCTTTGGTGGCGTTGTGGTCTTTGAAATTCACGCCAATGACTTTTGCCGTTGGGTTTAAGATTTGAGCATCAAGATTTTTGTCTAAATAACCAAAAACGGCATATTTGTTATTTATGATAAAATAGACATTTGTACCATTTATTCCTCCTGCCATAATAGTTAGGTCAAAATCTGGCGTAGAAAGTGCTTTTTTGAAGAATCCGCTGACTTTTGTTACTTTTTCTCCTATGGTGTAAGTAATTTCGTATTGGGTTTGACTTATTTGTTTAATATAAAGTTTTATTCCATATAGACTTTCATTTTTTATCTTATGAATAATTTTCATATTGATTATGGGGAAAATTTCCTCGTCTAAAACCCTGCCTTCTATGAAATATTGCACCGACAAATCAAGAGATTTTATTACTTCTTCATATAATAAAGGGGATTTTATGATTTCTAGCTCACCCACAAGGTTTGCCTCTGGTGGAGTAGCAGCAAGCATTGCGCCTAACATTCCGTTGCCTCCATTATTTTCTTTTTCTTCCATTTTTATAGAAGAAGTGGCTAAAAAAAGTGGCTTGGTATAGCGCAAAGTCATATAAGCAGCAAAGATAGAAAGAATAGGAATGAGCAACAACCACAACCAATTTTTCTTAAAAATAGCAATGATTTTGGGTAAATCTAGTGCGCTAAGCAAATCCTCCTCTTCCTCATTAGCAATAACGGGCTGTTTTTGCAATAATTGTTGGTATTTTTCTTCTTCTGATAAACTAGGATTAGTCATTGCGCATAGCTAAATAAATGATATATGATACAAATAAGCTCAAAATGAGAATTTTGTATGAATTGGGTAAAAACTATATTAGAGTTTATGAATAACTCAAAAATGTCTTTGAAAAGTCCCCCTACTTCCTAAGGAGGGGTTAGGGTGGTTAAAAATAGAATTATTCATAAACTCTATTACTACAAACACACAAAGATAATAAAAAAGGTACGAATAATTGGCACTTTTGTTGTTGTTTTTGAGTAATCTAAAAATTGATAAAGATAATTTCATTGATAATTTATTGATAATCAAATATCTATAAAATAAAACATAAAATTATATTTTTTAGATAATACTTTCAAAAGTTAAACTGTAGGTTTTGTAAAGATTTATTTTGATAACCTCAAATATAATGACAAGTTTGAAGAAGAAATCAAAAAACTAACAAAAACAATATTTATGTTGCACAAAAAGATGTTCGTAATGTTGATAACTCGTATAAAAATAGTAACTTTGGAAAATAATAATGCTGAAAGCGTTTAAAACCTTGCAGAGTTAATAATTTAGGCACTATTTTTGATATGAATTACTGATGAAAAAAATCCTCTTTTTATGTTTTTTATTGCTGACTTTGTTTTGGGCTGCTTGCAAACCTCAAAACGAAGTTATTTCACAAGACAATGAACAACAACTTACCTTTTCAGAAGATGCGCTCGTTTTTGATACTATTTTTGCAGGACAACGCACCGCAACACGTCGTTTGCGTGTGTATAATCCTACCAAAAAAGCATTCAAAATTAGTGAAATTCGTTTGGGTGGGCAAGCCATTTCACCTTATAAAATCATTGTAGGAGGTGACAAAGGCATTAACTTCAATAATATAGATATTTTTGGTGGAGATAGTTTGCTGATTTTAGTAGAGGCAAACCTACCAGAAGCAACTACAGGGAATATTGGGCTGGCGTATGATTCCATTGTGTTTCGTACTAGCCAGAATACCCAAAAGGTGCGCCTTGTGGCGTGGAGCCAGAAAGTTAATATTATTTCTGGGAATATTGCCTGCAATACCGTTTGGGACTCTCCAAACCCTTATATTCTGAAAGATTCTGCTTTTATAAACCAAAATTGTAGCTTAGAAATCAAAGAAAATGTGCGAGTTTTTGCCTTCAATAATGCCGTTTTGAAAGTAAAAGGTACTTTAAAAATAAGTGGAACAGCAGAAAAACCAGTTAAAATCAGTTACTTTAGGCAAGAAGAAGATTATCAGCACACTTTGGGACAATGGAAAGGCATTGTTTTCTACCCCACAAGTCAAAATAACCAAATAAATTACGCTACCATCAAAAATGCACAAATTGGGCTTTCTGTTGATAATTCTAGCGTAAATGTCAATCAGACCACTATTGAAAGTATGAGTATGGCAGGGATTTCTGCTGAAAATTCTGTTGTTACTCTAAATAACTGTTTGATAACCAACTGTATAGAAAGATTATTTGAAGGGAATTTTGGAGGGAAATATGAGCTAAATCATTGCACACTCGCCAATTATGAATTTAATTTTAACCGTGATGGAAACGAAGGTTTAGCATTTATCAATCCAGAAGATGCCCCCCGAATGGAGGTTTCTTTGTTTAATTGTATTTTTTGGGGCAATTTGCAAGAAGAAGTGCTATTTTCACCTGCCAATATGTCTGATTTTTCGTTGTTTGCTGGTTATAATATTTTTAAGACAACTGCTTATGAAAATATTTTGTCAGATAATTCTTTCAATAATCAGCTAAATGTAGATGCTGATTCACTTTTTAAAAATCCTAGTAATTTTAACTTCAAGTTGCCAATTACCTCACCTGCACGTACAAAAGGCGTTAGTTCTGCTATTTTGATTGATATTTTAGGGAAAACTAGGGCAAATCCGCCCAGCGTGGGAACGTATGAATGAGTTTTGAATTGCAAGTTATGAATTATGAATTATGAATGAATACAAGATAGATAACGACATTTGTATTAAAATCCTGAAAGGATTTAACATTCATAGCCGTAAGTACTTACGGAAAGTGGTAATAGTGTCTTAAAAAATCAATTTATTACATATCACAATGAAAGCATATAAGACAAAATAGGCATACATTTTTCTTTACAAGGAAGATAAAAATGCTTGTGCTGCCAAAAATCAGATTTTGGCGACAAACCCCACCAAAACTCCGCCATTGCGAGTGCTTGCATTTTATTTTGGAACGCATATTGCAAAAGTTTGGGCGCAGCACACTCTCCCGCACCACTAGGCGGATTGGTATTTAGTGTATCTCTAAAAATTTCTTTCAAACTTTTTGACTTACCCGCCTCATTTACAAAGTGATATGACTCAAAAATCTTCTCTTGAAGCGAAATAGAATTTTCTTTGCGCAACTTTTTGAGAACACTTATTTTTTCGTTGATTTTGTCTTTGTTTTCAGTTTTATCTTGTTCTAAAGTATTGATTTCTAAGTTAATATGAGTAAGGTTTATCATTCCGTTATTTAAAAAACTATCTTCTGTAAGCATATCAAAAACAGGTGGCACAAAAGCACTATGCGTGTTGCTACCTGCCAATTTGCCAGAAAAAGCAGCCAAAAAACCTATCTCATTTTGGTCTGTTCTGACAACCAAAACGCCAAACATTTTCCCAATAATTGTGCCTTCTTGTCCTTCTATTAAGCCAAAATTATGTACCCATTCTTGCTGTGTGCTGAGATATTTTTGTAGTTGCGTTGTCGCCAACAAACAAAGTTTATGTGGCTGATAATCAATAGGATAATCAAAAAAATAATTAAATTTTTCTGGTAACGAATATTCTGTTATTGGAACATCAAAATGAGTAAAAAATGACGGTTTCAAAGAGCTATTTTTTAACTTTATGGTATAAAAGAGTGCCTAAAATGATTTCTAGGCACTCTTTTTATTCTTTAATTTTGTCTTTTATAGAATTGATTTGTGCAAGAGAAAGCTTTGTAAATTTTTGAAATAAATTGTACGCATCAACTTTGGTATTTGTATTAAAACCCTGAAAGTGTTTAATATTCATAGCCGTGACTAGCACTTGCTAGCACTTGCTAGCACTTGCTAGTGTCGTACTTACGGAACTCCGTAACAATGTATTAAAAAAAATAATTAGCAATGTCGTTATCTAAGTTAGTTAGTTTATTTTATTCATTTCATTTCATAATTGCAAAATAATACTTTTCTCCTTTTCGTTATATAATCAGCATTTTTTAGAATTTATACCTTTTTTAGCTTCCCATTTTCTAGGTATTCTATTTCGCCAATTTCAATGATTTTCTGTAGGGCTTCTATAAAAGCATCACGGGTTTGAGGGTTTACTTCTGCAATCAAATCATTCATTATCAAAGATTTATATTCTAAGGCTTTCAAAATACGTTCTCTGTATTTGTCATAGTGTGTTTCACTTAGGCGTTTTTCTTTCTTCTTTTTGAGGCAAATATCACAAACGCCACAAGGTTCGTAAGAAATTTCACCAAAATATTCTAAAAGTAGTTGGGTACGACAACGGTTTTCGTGTTGGACATAATGTGCCACAGACTTAGCTTTGCGCAAATCTCTATCTCTTTTGTTCTCAATTTTTTTGTAATCAATAGGCAAAATACTACTTTCGTAGCGTTCTGTAAGGAGGGTTATTTGAGGTTTGTTTTTTTGTTTTTCATAAGTCAAAAGGCTGATTTTGTGGAGATGTTCCAGATGCAAAATAGTGTTTTCTAATGTTTGGTTGATGTTTTTTGCAATTTGTGCTTCAGAAATCTTAATAAAATTATCATACATATCTCCGCCATACATACGCAGGAGTTGTTGCAAAATAGCACTATGTTTGGAGTTGGTTTTTTGGAAACTTTCTAGCTCTTTTCCGCTCACATTAAACACCATTTTGGACGGGGTATAAAACGCTTCACTAAGCAACAAAAAGCCTTCTTGTTCTAATATTTTCAGAGAAAAATACGCCTCATTATGTTCTAAATCAAAGTTTTTACAAAATTCTAACAAATCAAAATCATAACTCAACATCAAATTACTGCCCACCGCAATACGCAAATAATTAGCCAAACTCTGATAAACTTTCTTTAAAGCAACTTCGTTTGGATAAGATTTGAGGATATTTATTTCTAGGTTTTGAACATCATTTTTATCATAAAAAGCTACTGCGAAGGCTTTTTTCTCATCTCTTCCACCTCTTCCTGCTTCTTGATAATAGGCTTCTAGTGTGCTGGGAAGTTCTGTATGCACCACCAAACGCACATCTGGCTTGTCAATACCCATTCCAAAGGCATTGGTAGCCACAATAACACGTATTTTATTTTCTATCCAAGCATCTTGCTTGCGTGAGCGTTCTTCTGGCGGAAGTCCTGCGTGATAAAAATCTACGGAAATACCCTTTTTTTGCAGAAACAAAGCAATATCTTTGACATTCTTACGACTTCCTGCATACACAACGGCACTTCCTGGCACTTTTGACAAAATTTCTACTAATCTATTATTTTTATTTTCTTCATAAAATGTTGAATAAGAAAGGTTTGCTCGTGCAAAACTCTTTTGGAACACTTTTTTCTTAGCAAAAACAAATTTTAATTTATCCTGAATATCACCTTTTACAATCTCTGTGGCAGTAGCAGTAAGCGCAATAATAGGCGTTTGAGGGATTATTTCACGCAAAAGTGCAATTTCTAAGTAAGGCGGGCGGAAATCATAACCCCATTGAGAAATACAATGCGCCTCGTCTATGGCAAGCAAAGCTACTTTCATTTTTTTCAGACGAGCAATGAAAATCTCTGTTTTTAGGCGTTCTGGGGACACATACAGAAATTTTACATCACCATAAGCGCAATTATCCAGCGTAATATCAATTTCTCGTTTACTCATACCAGAATATAGCGCAACAGCGTTGATATTGCGTTTTTTGAGCTGATAAACTTGGTCTTTCATTAGGGCAATAAGCGGAGAAACGACTACACAAACTCCTTCTAAATACATTGCAGGCACTTGGAAACACAAAGATTTGCCACCACCTGTGGGCAGGAGCGCAAGCGTGTCGTAACCTTCTAAAATTGCCGTAATTATGTCTTCTTGGAGTGGACGAAAGGCATCATAACCCCAATAGGTCTTCAAAATTTGGTGAATTTTGTCTGAAAATTCACTTTTCATGCCTGTATTTGTGCGTTCAGCCAACTTTGATATAAAAATAATATTTTTACGAAATTAACTTTTTTTTAGAAGATTTGCAAATTTTAAGAAAAAATATTACTATTAGAATTTATGAATAACTCAAAAATGTCTTTGAAAAGTCCCCCCTACTTCCTAAGGAGGGGTTAGGGGTGGTTAAAAATAGAATTATTCATAAACTCTATTTTTTAGTTTATTATTTTCCTGTAGTAACTTTCAAATTTATTTTTATGTAAAAATTTCGTTATAAAATGCTGTTTTATTTTAAGTTGAAATCCCTAAATGTTTTTCAAAAAAGTGAAACGGATAATTTACAATGATTTGCTACCGTACACAATTTATTATTAGCAAAACCTCCTTGGTTTGTGTCCCCACAAACTAACAATTACGACAAAAATGTATTCCCTATCATAAGAAATGGGTGCTTGTACTACCTCATTCTGGTTTGTGGGGACACAAACCAGGGCGGTTTTTAAACTGTGTATGGTAGCGAATTACAATGATAAGGAATATATAAATACTCTGCATACAGAATATTTTTTGTTTATTTTTTTTTCGTTAAATATTTGATAACTTTGTAGCAAAATTTTAGTTATGCTAAAGTCAAAGAGAAATAAATAAGAAAAATAAACAAAGAAAAAATGAAAATTCTCGTTTGTATTACTAATGTTCCTGATACTACCTCAAAAATTGAGTTTATTGAAGGAAATACAAAGCTAAACACCGCTGGTATTCAGTTTATTACAGGTCCTTATGATGATTATGCCGTTTCTCGTGCCATAGAACTCAAAGAACAGACTGGCGGAACACTTACTGTACTCAATGTAGGTACAGCAGAAACAGAGCCAACTATGCGCAAAGCCCTTGCGCTTGGTGCTGATGATGCTATTCGTATCAATGCAGAGCCAACTGATGGCTATTTTGTCGCACAACAAATTGCGCATATTGCCAAACAAAATGGTTATGATTTGATTTTGATGGGACGTGAGTCTATTGATTTCAATGGCGGACAAGTGCACGGAATGGTGGCTGAAATGCTTAACATTCCCTCGCT